>NZ_LYPI01000030.1:0-5763 GCF_001938575.1 Pseudoalteromonas sp. PAB 2.2 | reverse complement strand
ACACTTAGCGCAACGGCATCAGACCTTGATGGTGATGAGTTAACGTATGAGTGGACGGGTCCAGGTACGATAGAGTCAGCAAACAGTGCGAGCACGAAAGTGTCAGGTCTCGTTGCGGGTGACTATGTTTATACTGTGACAGTAAGTGATGGTACAACAACGGTTGAACAAAGCTTACAGTTATCAGTAACAGAAGCTCCCGAGGTTGATGACTCAGATGACGATGAGGATTCAAGCGGCTCACTTGCGTGGCTAACACTTCTAATGGCAGGTTTTGCAGGCTTAAGACGCCGTAAAGCAAAGCGCAGCTAATCACTCCCTAAGTGTGTTATGTGACAAAGGGCCTTCGGGCCCTTTTTTCGTTTTTAGGATTCCTCATTCCAATTCGCAGTAATGCTCACTCATTTTGAGGGGAGGAAGCAGAGCGTTAAAAACGTCTTATGAGTGGCTGCAACGATACAGGAATTATCACTGCTATATTGTTGATAAAAAGTAAATAATTAAAGTGGTTTTGCCGCTGCCTATGAGTGTACTTACCCTTAAATAGTGTGCTTCTATTTATTAATTGCAAATGAAAATACGATTATAGGAGTTTCAAGTATCTTAAATGTTAATTGTGTGTACAAAACGCTACACGAATGTAGGTAATTTTTTAATTCTCTGTGGTTATATTATAAGCGCGAGCGGTGGAATGGATATCCACCCAGCTTGAATAATTATACTAATTAACTATCCAGGGGATACTTTATGCAAGTGAAAACTCTCTCGATTGCTGTTGCCGCAGCTATCTATAGTGCCAGCGCTGCTCATGCAGTCGGTGTTGATAGTCAGCTTAAAACACAAAATCAATTAAAAGCACCTAATATTACATTTGAAGAAATCAAAGCATTTAGCAAAGAGTACAATCAAGGCGACTCAACTAGCATGATGCAGAATGATGGTCTAAATGTGCAATTGAGTGGACAAAATAAAAAGTTTACTGAAGAAGGCCTAGACGGTGAGCATATTTATATTGTTCGCTTAAGAGATAACTCTGTTGCACTTGAAGCGCGTGAGTTCGATTCGCCTTTAGCGAAAACAATGCAAACTCAAGGTGTGACAAAGGTTTTCGAAAAAGGTCAGCCGTCGATTTCTGCCGTGACCGAGTACCAAAATAAGCTACTTACAAAACAACGCACTGTTATGCAAAGCGTAACAGCTGTAACAGGCCGTACAGAAATGCGTCGTCAGTTCACTAAAGCATTGAATGGTTTCTCTGTAAAAATGACTGAACGTGAAGCAAGGAGTGTTGCTGAACTAGGAGCGGTCGCTTCTGTGATGCGTTCAAAAAATTACGATCTTTTATCTGATGAAGGCCCTCGTCATATTGGTGCAGACCAAGTGTGGGATGGCACAAGTGTTCCCAGCGGTATTAAAGGCAAAGGTGAAGGCCAAATTGTCGGCATTATCGATACGGGTATTAACTCTGATCACCCATCATTTGCTGCAGTAGGTGATGATGGTTATGAGCACATTAATCCATTTGGTAGCGGTAATTATGTGGGTGACTGTGTTGAAGAACCTGAAGAAATCCAATGTAATAGTAAGTTAATTGGTGTGCGTTCTTATGATGTGATCACTGATGCATTTGATGCCATGATCCCAGGTTGGCCTGCAATTGGTGAGGATTATCAAGGACATGGTTCTCATGTAGCATCAACTGCTGCGGGTAACGTCGTTAAAAATGTGCCTTATATGTTACCGAGTTTTGGTGAAAATACAGATGGTAATATCCTTGCAGAAGATTTATTCCCTGAGATTTCAGGTGTTGCACCCCATGCGAATATTATTGCTTATCAAGTATGTTACCCGTCAAGTGACGAATACAGAGGGTGTCCGGGCGAAGCGCTTGTTGCGGGTATTGAAGACGCGATTTCTGATGGTGTTGATGTAATCAACTTTTCAATCGGTGGTGCAGATTCGAACGTGTGGGCTGACCCTGTGCAACTTGCATTTTTAGCCGCGCGTGAAGCGGGCATTAACGTTGCAGCAGCGGCTGGTAATAGCGGACAAGGGTGTGGCAGCGCAGAGTGTTTTGGTTATTTAGATAACTCATCGCCTTGGCTGGCGCAAGTTGCAGCGACTACACACGGCCGTAGTGTTGCTGTTGAAACCGCCGTTGAGTTCGCTGGTTTTGCAGATGCCTCACTTGGATCTGAGGTTCCTAGCTGGTCAGAAACGGGTCTAGTAGGGGGCGCAATCAACAGTGAAGAAATCACCGGGGTTGTTGTTTGGGCTAAAGACTATGAAGATGTTAATGGTTTCAAAGATTACAACGGTTATTGTACAGCTGATTACCCTGAAAATACCTTTAACTTCTATAAGGATGGCACGGAGATAGCGGGTGCGGCTGATGGAACGACTAACGTTATTGTTATTTGTCAGCGTCACTTAGCAGCTGATCCTGCTGCGAATGCACGTACAGCAAAAGTTGAACACGTGAAAGCCGGTGGAGCGGATGGTTTCATCATGTACAACCGTGATGGTGCTCAAGGTACTGTTGCAGAAAGTTATTCTTTACCAGGTGTACACTTTACGTATGATCAATGGAATGGTGTTGATGGTAATGATGGCCTAGAAGACTGGGTCGATAGTTATTCAGAAATGGGCCATATGATCACTATTAAACCAACGGTGATTGAGCGTCGAGTTAACGCTGAAGATGCTGATTGGTTAGCAACGTTCTCATCGCGTGGTCCTTCATTCTCTAATATAGAAGTGCTCGCACCGACACTTGCTGCTCCGGGTGTTGATATCTATGCTGCTTATTCTGATGAGCATCCGTTTGTAACACCACATGGCCAAGATTATGCGGCAATTAGTGGTACTTCAATGGCATCTCCACATGTTGCGGGTTCAATGGCGTTACTTCGTCAAATTCACCCAGATTGGACTGCAGCTGAAGTTCAGTCAGCATTATCAATGACGGCTGAAAATGTGGTTAAATATCACCGCTTAAATAATAAAAATGATGTAGTTGCTGATGCGAAGACTTATCGTTCAGGTGCGGGTCGCATAAATGTTGCGCTAGCAGCAAAAGCGGGCTTTGTCATGGATGAGTCAGCAGATAACTTCTTAGCAGCAGATCCATTCAATGGCGGTACACCGCATAAACTTAACTTGCCTAATTTAGTTAACTTCTCATGTGCACCAGAGTGTCAATGGGTACGAACTATTAAAGCGACAGAAGACGGTACTTGGACCGTTAGTCATGAGGATGTTGAAAACTGGAGTTATGATGTTAATTCACAATCCGCTCAAAATGGTGTGAATATTGATATCTTCCCGAAAACTTTCTCATTGAAAAAAGGTGAGACACAAACCATTATCGTTAAAGCGTCGATTATGGATACGCAAGATTGGTTTAGTAACTCTGAAGTTGAGCTACACACGAACCTAGTATTCCAAGCTGAGGAAGCGGGTATTCCAGATGCACATTGGCCTGTAGCGTTTAAATATGATCGCGGTAACTTACCTTCAATGCTATCGACAACTGCGCATTCTGACGAAGGAACGTATGTTGCTAAAGGCATTATGTTACCAAACATCGAAGCACCTGTAGCACGTGTCTATGAACCAGTGAAAGCAGAAATTACTTCTGTAACACTGCCAAAAGATGACGATACTACCTTCCCTTGGACAATGAATCGTAAAGATGATGTAGCTGTTGAAGATATCTTAGATGAAGCAACATTCACTAAGTTTGTAACCGTCCCCGCTAATTCTAAACGTTTTATTGCAGAAACTGTCAGTGTTGAATCGGAACTTGATGGTTCACTGAAAAAAGGTAATCCAATCGTTTATGTAGGTAAAGACTACAATGGCGATGGTATTGTTCAGCCTCAAGATGAGATTTTATGCGTATCTAACCATCGAATCTACAACAACTTCTGTAATATTAATAACCCTGAAGAAGGTGAATATTGGGTTGTTTTATATAGCAGTAATAAAACCTCTGTAGGTCCAGTTGAAGAAACCTTTGAACTGGCAACTGCTGTTGTATCAGAGCAAGTTGCAACAGGGATGACTGCACGCCTTCCTGCGAGTGACGGTTTAAACAAAGTTGACATGACTGTTGATTGGAACATGGAATTTGATGCTAATAGTGTTTACTACTCATTATTGGATGTGGGCACATCAGCAGTTAATCCTGGTAACTTAGGTTCTATTCCATTCAAGATTAATCGTGGTAAAGATGTTGCGCACCTAGATGCGCCGAATACAGGTGCTAAAGTCGGTGACTTCGTTCCTTATACTTTTGAAGTATTGGCAAATAACTCAGGTGTTGACCGTGAATTTACTCTAGAACTAGCGATTCCAGAAGGTCTGGATGTTAAAGCTGAAAATGTTGCAATATCAACAACATCAGAAATCAATGTTGAAGTTGTTGATGGCAAGGTTGTTGTAACAGGAATGCAGGCTGATACGCGCGATGTTGAGCCAGACTACATTGTTACCGATAACATTACTGATGAGATGTGTCGTACACCTGACTTTGGTAATGCAAACCCAGGTGGTTATGTAGATTTATCACAGTTTGGAATTATGCCGTTGCTATCAGGTTTTGATGATAAAAACCTATATAACTATCGTGATGGCTATACCTTACCTATCGCAAGTTTTTACAATGGTGCGTACGATAACTTCAGTTTGTATAATAACACTGAAAATACAAACATTCAGAACCAGGTTATCCAAATTCGCGGCATGGGTACGGTGAATACAAGCGGTAGTCGCTTCTTCTACCCAGTTCACAATCCGTTCCCATATCACTCATTCCCATTTGAGAACATGGGTCCATTATGGCGTGGTTGGGAATTCTCTGAACAAGGCTTACTACGCTCTGTAATGTCTGTTGGCTTATCGTCAAACGAGGGTATTTCACTTGCAAGTACTGCAACGGGATGGGGGATTGTTGAGTGGGATAATGCATCTGATTATGACGATCCTGTTTATGACCGTTCAACAGGCACATACAGTTATACAAAACGTGATAACTCATTCGACTTCCAAGTGCTATTCAATGCAAATACGCGTTTTGGTAAAGGTGAACACGAAATTTACTATGCATACGATAATCTTGACTTTGGTACGACCCGTCCGCACGGCAGTATTGGTCTTCAAGGTTTCCGTGGCGAAGTATATGAATACGGTCCACTTGATAAATATCGCGGCGTTCAAGTTGCTTATAACAATCTAGATGAAGTTATTAGTGACGACTATGTTGTGTGTATGGATTACGTTGGCCCAGAATCATCACAGTTCGAAGTAACGGCATGGGCAGAAGTATTGCCATCAGCGGCAGGTCAAATGCTAAATATTGATGCGAAAGCAGCTATCTCTGGCCTAAATGACATGACAACGACTGCGACACTCAGTGTACCAAGCAACATCACGGTTGTAGCGCTTGACGATATGGTAACCACAGAAGAAACAGCAATTAGCTTTGATGTTCACTATATTGATGAAACAAACTCGAAAAATGAAATTTCAGTTATTTCAGACAATGTAAGTTTTGAAGTTGATGGCGATACAGTCACCGTAACACCCAATGAGAATTTCTACGGTGAAACAGAAGTGACGGTGGTTGTTTCTGACATTGAGAACCCATCAGATGCTGCAAGCACGACGTTTATGTTGACAGTAACTGGAGTGAGCGATGCACCTGTTGCAAATGTAGCGAATACAGAGATGGTTATCACAGAAGGCGATACGGTCACACTA
>NZ_LYPI01000009.1:0-403202 GCF_001938575.1 Pseudoalteromonas sp. PAB 2.2 | reverse complement strand
TCAATGTGTTCGTTGCGGATAAAGCGGTAGGCACCTTCCATATCGGCGGGGGATTGAGTGATGTTCACAAGTGGTTTTCCTGGTTCATTTGCAAGAGTTGATGCTAACCTTACCAGACGCGCAGTTCTTCGTGGATCACCTAAGTCCGATTTACCGAATTGTTGTGTTGCCCAATGAGTATGTTCGTTAATCATGATGTGTCTCCAAACAAGATTTGAAGATCTGATCATGACGTTGAGATTTAGTTCAAAAAAATCCCTGCTAATTTCTCAGCAGGGATTTGTGTATAAGAGACAGCTCAGTGAGTGGCTTTAAAAATTATTGACTAATAAACTGATTAGGAATGTCCCATTGTAGGGTGTGTAATTGACCCTGCCATGTCTGAATTGTGACCCACAATTTGTCATCGGCCGAAATAGCTTTCGGGGCTATTACATGTGCGTGTTGACCATGTGCCGTTCCATGCATAAGGCCTTCTTCATCTTTTGCAAATTCAGTGAGTGGCAGCGGCGCTTCACCTATATTTAAATAGGCTTGACGTATATTGCTAATATCACCTTGATTAAAGGCGATAAAGAAATCTTTTACATACTCGTTATGATGCGAATAGGGGGCATCTTCATTAAGTGGCATTGGCGCAATTTTAAACTCACCTGCTTGTTGTTCTTGCCAAAGAGCAGGGAATTGTGGGTTGAGCGATTGGTAAATAAACCACACCGGTAAGGCGAGCACAATTGCATGTAACAGGTACTTTTTACGTTGCCACCACGTTGCGTTTAAACGTGCCATTAGTTTGCCTCCTGAATGTTATTAACGGGCGCAACTTGGCGTGCTTTTTCAGGTTTATTTTTTACCAATTTAGAGGTGTACATCATAAACCCTGTGACTGACATACCACTTAAAATTAAGCCAAAGATAAACCAGATAACTTTGGTCCAAAGGCCACCAATATTACCGTAATGAAGGGGGTCGGTAATGTGCGATAGAGTTTGTAATCCTGTCATTGTTTCTGGACTTTTGCTGGCTGCTATCTCACCGGTCCATGGATTAACAGAGGTTGAGTACGCGTAGTTATCATAAAAAATCGTATCACCACTGCCCATAATGTTGAACATACCGCGATTATGCTCTGGTAGCATCACATAGCTCGGTTTAAAGTCGGGATACTTTGCTTTTGTGGCTGCTAATGCGGCTTTTAAATCAGTTGGTGGTGTTTGTTTTGTGGCGGGCAATGTCGACACCGCCACTAACGGGGCGTGCTCTTCAATATCAATTTCGTTGTGCCACATAAAGGCTTGTACAAAATACCATAAGCCAGTCAACGCCATGATGGCCATAAACCAAATTGACCATACTCCGCTGAGTGTATGTAAGTCCTTGAGGAAGGTTTTACGGCCTTGATTAAAGCGCAATTTTGGTTGCGTGAATGCACGCCAGAAATTCTTATAAATTACTAAGCCAGTGATTAGAGCACCCAGAATAACAAATGCCATTGCGCTTACTAAGTAATAACCAATGCTGTAGCCTTCTTGCCAAGGGAAAAATAACCAACCATGCAGGGTACGCATAAACTCAATAAACGAAATGGTGCTGTTTACAGCTTGCACTTCGCCAGTGTATTGATTGACGTAAGCAACAGCATAAGGTTTGTCTGTGTCGGTAAAAATGACTGCGTTAACAAGGTAAGGCTCATAAGTAAGTACACTCATAACATCGGCACTTGGGTAAGCACTTTCTACGCTTTCAATAACCTGATCAACAGGCATCGCCGGTAAATTATTAGGGTTAGTTGCGCGTGCTTCGCTGTTGGTTAACCACATCAGTTCATGGCTTATTACTGAAATTGTGCCCGTAACACAGATAAAGCAGAATAACACCCAGATAGGCAGCGAAAACCAACCGTGTAGCTGGAACCAAAGACGTTTACTCATGAAAAATAGCCCGACATTTAATTGATGATAGTAATTGTTATCATTCAAATTGTACTACAAAGCTTTAATGAAACACAATCTCTGTCGTCGCGAGGTAAAAAAGGTGCTATTCAGCACCTTTCTCATGTGTGTGATTAAGTGTAACGATCCGCTGTGGGAAGGGAATGTCGATATCTGCACCCTGAATAGCGCTGAATACTTTGCGGTTAACCGAGAGCTTGGTTTCAATAATTTTGGTCGTCGGTACCCAATAACGATAACTTAATGTCACGCCGCTGTCTGCAAAGCGCTCGATACCCACTTGTGAATGAGGCTCGTCGGCAACTAATTCGTGCTCTTTTAATACTGTTTCGATGAGTTCAATTGCTAAGTCTGCGTTGGCATCGTAGGCAATATCAATTTCACCTTTTACCAGTGAATAACTAAACGAATTATGTAAAATTTCACCAACAATGTGTTTGTTTGGGATAGTGATTTCGACTTTTTCTTCGTTAATCAAAATAGTATACCCAAGTTCAATAGTTTTAACTTGTCCGCTAACGCCCTTTACTTCAATCGTGTCGCCAACAACAAAAGGGCGCGTGGCAATGATTGCAAGACCAGCCCCATAATTTGACAGCATACCTTGCAGTGCTAAACCAGCCCCTAACGATGCAGCACCGATTGCTGCAACAAATGGCGTAACACTGATGCCAATTTTACCCAGTGCGATAACCAAAAACATAATAATAAGCAGTACTTTAACAACGTTACTGACAAAGTTAGTTAAGGTTATGTCAATGTTGTGCCGTTGCATTAATCCAGCAATCATTTTTGATACTTTTTGTGCGACCCATAAACCAAAGAACAGGATTAAGATGGCACCAAAAATTTGCATGCTGTAGGTAACGAGGTATTCGGTAATTAAGTGGTAGTATTTTTCAACTTGTTGTAATTCAGAATCGATCATGTGTTTTCCTAACAAGGTTACTGCTTGCCCTGACTATACCAGAGCATGTTGTAAAACAGGATAGAGTAAGGGCACTATTATAGCGCTTAAAAGCGCACTCAGTGCCATTGCGACCGATGCAAATGCGCCGGCTTTTGCCTCTTCAGTAATAAGTGAGGCGGTGCCAATAGCATGACACGCGGTGCCGATGGCAACACCTTTAGCTTGTGCATTACGGATGTTTAATAGCGAAAAAATTAAATTGCCAAAAATCCCACCCAGTACACCAATAAAAATAACCATTGCAGCAGCAAGAGAAGGAATACCGCCCAGTGCATCCGTGACAATTAACGTGATGGGCGTTGTAACAGAAAGGCTGGCAAGCGATGCACTAAGCTCAGCAGGGGCAGCAAAAAAATAGCAAATGAGTGAGGCAACAACAGTGGCGTTAATCACCCCTAAGCTACAGCTAATCACGATGAGTAATAGGTTTCTTCTTACGTGCACAAACTGCTGATACAGCGGCAAAGCGAGGGCGACTATCGCTGGTTCTAATAACCAGCTGAGTATTTTGCTGTGCTCAGCAAACGGCGCATAAGGTAAGTCGAGTGTTACAAGTAACGCAGCAATAATCAAAATAGCCCAGCAAACAGGGTTGCTAAGTGCTTTTGAAACACCGTGAGTTGTTTTGTTGTTGAGGACTCTTAGTAACAAAAAAAGGCAAATAATGACTGGAACGCTTAACCACCATAAATTAGTCGTCATTTTCACGCCCCTTAAAATAGGCGATAACGCCACCAATGAGCAATACGCTGCTCAAAGGCACAACAATAAACACAGTGAGCAAAAGCGACCAATGTTGACCAATTAAATCAAGGTGCTCAACGATGCCAACGCCCGCTGGAATAAAAAATAATGGCATGTAATTTAACAGAGGGCTGGCTGTCGGTTTTAGCTGATGCTCTTTAACAACCCCCGTTAATAGCAGTAAAAGTAACATGACCATAGCGAGCAATGGCGCAGGAAAAGAGCTGTTAAGTAACAGGCTTAAATACTTAGCGACCGCTAAGCACGCAAGAATAATGGCACTACTGAACAGGTATTTCATGATAGATGGAAAATGGCTTGTGAAAGTTCAACTACATCATACCCTTGTCAGTAGTACTATGCGACTTTAGCTTACCATGACTTGGCGTTGTTAAACTCAATATCATCTGCTCCTTTTGCTATAGCAATGGCTTTTTTGGTATTTGGGTTCATTAATAAGCGAATTTGGCTCCAGGTTTCTTTTGCTAAGATTTTACGTTGCTGCGAGCGATAGCTCTGTTGAGTAAGCCGCTTAATTGCTGCCAATGTATCTGGTGAACGCGCCATAAGGGTTTCGAGCATTGCCGCGGTGTGTTTATCAACATCATCTGTAAGCTGGGTAACAAGCCCATAGTCTTTAGCGTCCTCAGCAGATACGGGACCGGCATGACTTGCCAACCAGAGTGCTTGGTCATGTTTCATTAATCCTGCAAGCACCACATTTGCTCCCATATCGGGGCATAACCCCCAGCGTGCTTCCATAATCGCCAGTTTGGCGTGTTTATCTACAATTCGGTAATCGGCACCGAGTGCTATTTGCATTCCTCCGCCAAAGCAATGCCCCGAAATTTTTGCGATTACAGGAATACTTAAATCTTGCCAGCCTAAGACCACTTTTTGCGCAAGGTTCTGATTGCCCGGCAGCCACTTAAAAAGCAGTTTCATGATGTTACTGGGCTTTTTCATAACGGCTGCGACATCGAGCCCAGAACAAAAATGTTCACCTTCACCACTAATCACCACAGCGCGTAAGCGAGGGTCACGTTTAATTTTTTTGATGACGCGTGACAGCTCGACAAACATATCAAAACTAAGCGCATTTTGCTTTTCTGGACGAGCAAGGTAAACCCAAGCGACGTGTTGTTTTATTTCTAGCTTTATCATGGCAACTCCTCTGACCTGTGTGTTAGAGCTTACGAGCTAATGACAAGTATGTAAAGAAATGCTGATGTGTCGCAAAGAAACGTTAATTTTTTCAAAAAACGGTAACTCTGTCATATGCTTGATTACAAATTGATGTATATTTTTAAAACAAAGAAGCAGGTTTTCAACTAGCTCAATTTTGCTATCGGTAAGATACTGGCTCAAACTTTCGCAAAATACCACGACACGACTAGACTTAGCGTTAAGTCGCGCTACAAGGAGTATACATATGCTGATGCGCAAAACAGCTCGCATAAAGAATCAATCATCATCTTTTATAACAACCGCCTTATTTACCGTGGCTTTTAGCTCGGCTTTAGTAGGCTGTTCCGATGATAAATCAACGAAACAGGCTACGCCGCCACCGGCGGTATCTGTTTTTAATGTTGTTACCCAAGAAGTCGGAGATTATCGAGAGTTTGTCGCCCGCACTGAAGCGTTTCAAGAAGTTAAAATTAGAGCCCGTGTTGAGGGGGAGCTCATTGAGCGTCACTTTGACGAAGGATCTGCGGTTGAAAAAGATCAGTTATTATTGCGTATAGACCCGTCTGAATACCGCTCCACGGTGGCCGAGGTTGAAGCCGATCTTAAAAGTAAAAAGGCTGCTGCAAGTGCTGCCCAAAGAGACTTAAAACGGGGTCGAGATGTTGCCTCTCAAGGGTTTATTTCGCAGTCCGATTTAGACAAGTTATTAACTAACTTTGAACAAGCGACAGCCGCGGTGAAAGCGGCCGAAGCTGAGCTTGAAAAGGCAAAGTTGAATTTAAGCTACACTGAAATTCGAGCCCCATTCGCGGGTCGTATAGGTAAAGTGAACTACGATGTGGGCAACATTATTGGGCCCTCATCGAATGAACTGGCAGAGCTGACTGATGTAGACCCCATTTATGTGAGCTTTCAAGTTGAAGAGGCTGACTACATAAGCTACCGACAGCAACATCAAACCCCAGATCGCGACCCACGTGATGTACCTATTGATTTAAGTTTACGATTACCAAATAACTCCGTTTTTCCAGGCAAGGGAGTCCTTGATTTTGCGGATACTAAAATAAATCGAAACACGGGGACCGTTGAATTAAGGGCTTCGTTCGACAACCCCGACGGCATGGTTATGCCTGGCTTGTTTGTTACATTAATAGTCGAGAGCACCAACAAAAAAGAATTAGCCTTGATTCCACAAGTTGCAGTACAAGAAAATCAACAAGGTAAGTTTGTACTTGTTGTTAATGATGAAAACACAGTATCGATGCGCGTTGTGAAACTTGGTCGCCGTATTAACGCGATGTGGGTGGTTGAGTCAGGCCTTGAAGCAGGCGAAAAGGTGATTATTGAAGGCTTACAAAAAGTCCGCCAAGGTGCAGAAGTCAAAGCCGTTGAAAAAAATGTTGATGCAACAACGGGCACTATTACTAGCAAAGCCAACTCTTAGGGGGCAGAGATGATTAGTAAAACGTTTATATCTCGCCCTAAATTTGCGCTGGTAATATCGATAGTCATTACGATTGCGGGTTTAATCTCAATGACATTATTGCCGGTGAATATGTACCCGCAGATCACGCCACCGCAAGTACAAATTTCGACAAGTTACCCCGGAGCCAGTGCTCAAATAGTGGAAGAGTCGGTGATCAGGCCCATTGAAGAGCAAGTCAATGGGGTTGAAGACATGATGTACATAGAATCGACTTCGACAAATAACGGCACGGCAAATATTACTGTTTATTTTAAGGTTGGTACCGACACAGACATAGCACAAGTGAACGTGCAAAACCGTGTTGCGCTCGCTGAAGCGGGATTACCTGAGGAAGTAAAGCGCCAAGGAGTGTCGGTTAAGAAAAAGTCGAGCTCTATGTTGTTAGGGATTAACCTTTACTCGAGTAAAGATAATATCGACGCTATTTTTCTAAGTAACTATGCAACAAACTATTTAACAGAGCCGCTTGGTCGTATAAATGGGGTTGCCTCTGCGGAGGTGATGGGTGAGCAAACCTATTCGATGCGTTTATGGCTTCGCCCAGATCGAATGGCATCATTAGGCTTAACGGTGGCCGATGTTAGAAGCGCATTGCAAGAGCAAAATACCATTGTTGCAGCAGGTAAGTTAGGCGCGGCTCCTTCGGGGCCCAGTCAGCAATTTGAATATTCAATTCAAGCAAAAGGGCGCTTAAAAACCCCAGAGGAATTTGGCCAAACCATTATTCGTTCGAGTAAAGACGGTAACTTTGTTCGTTTACATGATATTGCCCGTA
Source organism: Pseudoalteromonas sp. PAB 2.2 (assembly GCF_001938575.1). Taxonomy (NCBI): domain Bacteria; kingdom Pseudomonadati; phylum Pseudomonadota; class Gammaproteobacteria; order Alteromonadales; family Pseudoalteromonadaceae; genus Pseudoalteromonas; species Pseudoalteromonas sp. PAB 2.2. Next base: position 396,087 of record NZ_LYPI01000009.1, on the reverse strand, counting down.
TCGAAATGGGGGCGGCAAGCTACAGCACCTCCGCTAAATTGAATCAGCAAGATACAGCATTTATCGTTATTTATCAGTTAACAGAAGCCAATGCCACGCAGGTTGCAGAGGATGTTAAAGCCCGTATGGCTGAGCTGGCAAAGCAGTTACCCGATGGCATCGAGTATTCTATTCCTTACGATACAACCGAATTCATTAACCGTTCTATTGAAGAAGTCGTGGTAACCCTTTTACAAGCGGTTGGTTTGGTTATTTTAGTGGTATTTTTGTTTTTACAAAATTGGCGCGCAACCCTGATTCCCACCGTTGCTATTCCGGTGTCTTTGGTGGGGACGTTTGCTTTTATGATGATGATGGATTACTCCATCAACTTAATCACCTTATTTGGTTTAGTACTGGCAATCGGTATTGTGGTGGATGACGCGATTATCGTTATAGAAAATGTTGAGCGTATTTTAAAAGAAGAGAAACTACCAATAAAAGAAGCCGTTACTAAAGCAATGGAACAAGTGTCTGGGCCTATTGTTGCAACCACACTGGTGTTGCTAGCGGTGTTTGTACCGGTTGGATTTATGCCTGGCATCACCGGAGAGTTATATAAACAGTTCTCGGTGACTATTTCATTTGCAGTGCTAATTTCTTCGGTGAATGCATTAACCTTGAGTCCGGCGCTTTGTACGCTATTACTGAATGAAAAAGCGATGAAACCGATTAAGTGGCTAGCCCCATTTGAAAATATTATTACGCGCTCGACCAGTGGCTACAGTAAAGTCGTTAACTTTATTCTAAAGCGTAGCGCACGAATGGCGCTGTTTGCGGTTATCATTTTTGCGGCCGCGGGATGGTTAGTTAAAACTGTCCCCACCGGATTCGTGCCAGCCGAAGACCAAGGTTTTCTATTTGTTGATGTGCAACTGCCAGATGCTGCGGCAAGTAACCGCACCAAAGAAGTCATGCATAAATTGGGTGATATTATTAAAAATGAACCCGCAGCAACTGATTTTATCGCCGTTTCAGGTTTTTCATTATTAGGCGGTGCAGGTTCAAATAATGCCTTGGGTATTGTGGTACTAAAAGATTGGGAAGAGCGCACAGACGCTAATTTAGGTCTGCGAGCGGTGTTAGGTCGTTTGATGGGGCAGTTTTGGGCGATGCCAGACGCACAGATAATGGCATTTAACCCGCCATCAATACCGGGACTTGGCACCAGTGCCGGTTTTGAATTTAGACTGCAAGACAGTGAAGGGCGTGAACCCGCTGCGCTTTCTCAGGTGCTTAACGGCTTAGTATACGAGGCTAATCAACGGCCTGAACTGTCAAATGTGTACAGTACATTCAGAGCAAATGTTCCGCAGTACTTTTTAGAAATTGACCGTAATAAAGCCAAAGCACAAGGAGTGGCGTTGAGTGATATCTTCTTAACACTGCAAGCACAGCTAGGTTCTTTGTACGTTAATGACTTTAATCAATTTAGCCGAACGTATCGGGTCATAATGCAAGCCGAAAGTCAGTATCGTCAAAACCCCGCAGACTTACAGTACTATTACGTGCGTAACGACGAAGGGGTAATGGTTCCTTTAACAACACTGGCCAAACTAGAACCGATTCTTGGCCCGACAAGTTTAACGCACTTTAATTTGTACCGAAGTGCCAGTATCAGTGGCCAGCCAGCGCAAGGGTATTCAAGTGGGGATGCGATTGCTGTTATGCAAGAATTGGCCGCTAAGCTACCCTCTGGGTACGTGTATGAGTGGGCAGGGCAATCTAAGCAAGAAATTGAAGCGGGCAACGTCGCGCCAATTTTATTTGGTTTAGCGGTCGTATTTGTTTACTTGTTCTTAGTTGCGCAGTACGAAAGCTGGACGATTCCATTTTCAGTTATTGCAGCTGTTCCTTTAGCTTTGTTTGGTGCCATGCTTGCACTGTACGTGATTGGGATGGAAAACAATATTTATGCGCAAGTTGGTTTAGTGTTGCTGATAGGTCTGTCGACGAAAACGGCCATATTAATTGTTGAATTTGCGATGGAAGAGCGTGCCGCCGGAAAAGGCATCGTTGAGGCAGCACTCAACGCAGCAAAATTGCGTTTTAGAGCGGTATTAATGACGGCCTTGTCATTCGTGCTTGGCGTATTACCGCTTGTGTTTGCGAGTGGGGCAGGGGCAGGCAGCCGAATATCATTAGGTGTGACTGTGCTCTTTGGTATGCTAGCGGCCACTATTTTTGGCACGTTGCTTGTTCCGCTATTTTATACATTAGTGCAAGCTATGCGTGAAAAAGTGAAAGGCCAAAGGGTCGAAAACTAAAAAAGAGACACTAACGATAAAAAAGTCAGGGTAACCTGGCTTTTTTTTTGGCAAAACAGAAAAGAGGTTTGTTATCATACCTAAAATAACGCAGTTTGCATGTGCAGAGGGTTTAAGGAATGGCTGGTCCACGCTTATATAGTGAAGAAGAAGTAACACATCAGGCGTATGATATCTTTTTAGAGTTAGCACCCGATAACTTAAGCGAACAAGATATTAATGATTTTAACGAGCACAGAGAAGAGTTAGGTTTTATCGAAGAAAGTGAGCCTGACGATCAATGGCAAGATTTTGTTGCATTAGAAATTGAACCTGAGCTGTTTGTACAAGTCTTAGTAGGGCTTGAGTTTGATAACCAAGATATTTTATTTGCCAAGATTTTAATTAGCCGAGATAAAGATGCACCGTTTTGCCACATTCTCTGGAAAGATAGCGAATAACTCTCCAGCCGATGTTTGACTCTACTTTTTGTTGTCTTAGTACAATTAAACGTGTTTTTTTAGCCGCCTTACTGCTTAGCAGTTGGCAGGCTATTGCTGTTGATCCATTTGAAGATTTTCATGAATACGGGCAGTTGTCAGAAGAAGAAATCCATAAAATCCATAAAGGCGAAATGCTGTATGGTGATATGGAGTTCGGTTTTATGGTAAGTAGAGGCAATACCAATTCAACGAGTTTCAAGTTCAAAGGTAACCTTTATCAAGACTTTGAAAAGTGGCGTAATCAATTCAAAATAGACACGCTTTACAAACGCGATCGCAATGAAGAAACCGGCGATGAAGAAGTATCAGCAGATCGTATTTTTGTCTCGGGGCAAGGAAACTATAAGCTGAACGTGAAAAATGAGTCTTTTTTCATTTACGGAGATTACGAAGAAGATAAATTTAGTGGTCTTGAGTTTAAGAGTACGGTTGCAACAGGGTATGGCAATCGTATTTATCAAGGCAGTAAAAATAAAGTCGATATAGACGTTGGACCGGGCCTTTATCGTTCAGTTGCCGATCAAGAAATTGCAACGGAAGAAGACGAAACAAAAACCGGTTATCTGCTCCGTTTAGCGTTGCAATGGGAGCGTACCGTTTCTGAGCGCACACGCTTTAATCAAGATGTGAGTTACGAGCAATCTTTGTCAGGTCTTAACTCGCGATTAAAGTCAGAAACATCATTGATCAGTAAGATTATGGGCGATGTGTCACTTAAATTTACCTACATGTATCGCTACAACTCAAAACCAGAGGAAGACAAGCTTAAGTATGACTCAGAGCTAAGTGCGACCTTTGTTTATAGCTTCTAATTAGAGAATTCTTTATGTATCAACATAAGCAATACGCAGTGTTTATTTTTGTTGTTTTGGGCTGGATAGGTGGTTTTCTTGCCTTAGCGTGGAACTTAATCGGCGCAGATGTGCCATTAATGGGGTTTTGCGCTATTTTAGTGTTAGTGGCTTTTTTATTTCATAGCTTAACTATTAAAGTAACCGATAAAACAGTGAGCTGGGCATTTGGGCCGGGTGTATTTGGTAAAACGGTGAGCTTTGACGACATTGAATCAGTCAGAGCGGTTAGTAATTCATTTCGCCATGGAATTGGTTTACGAATAACTCACGATGGCTGGGTTTACAGTGTATCAGGGTTTAAAGCTGTAGAATTAGCAATGAAAGATGGCACTCACTATCGTTTAGGCACCAACGACCAAGAAGGCTTGCTAGCGGCATTGCAGGCACACATAACTGAACCTGAATCTAAGCCAGAGCCGGAACATAAACCAGAACCAGAGCAAGTGGATGATTAATTAAGCGAATTGGTATAAAAAAAGCGCCTCAGGCGCTTTTTTTATACTGCGAGTTTAGTGGCTGTGACCACAACCGCCTTCACCGTGCACATGACCATGTGCTAACTCTTCTTCTGTTGCATCACGTACTTCAAGTACTTCAACATCAAAGTGTAAAGTAATCCCTGATAATGGGTGATTACCATCAACAATCACTTCTTCATCTTGGATATCGATGATCATCACTGATTGATCGCCTGCATCGGTTGTTGCACGAAACTGCATACCCACTTCAATATCCATCCCTTCAAACATTGACTTAGGCACAGCTTGCATTAAGTCGTCGTGACGCTCGCCATAGCCTTGGTCTGGTTCAACGGTAACACTGAAAGTATCGCCAGCTTCTTTACCTAGTAGTGCGTTTTCTAGGCCTGGGATCAAGTAACCTGTGCCAACGATAAACACCAGTGGTTCACCATCAAACGAGTTGTCGATGGTGTTTTTGTTATTATCCAATACTGAATAATGCATTTTTACCACTTTGTTTTCTGCTGCGATCATAGTCATTCCTATTTATTCATCTTCGAGAGAGTAAGGCAGAGCTTGAATCGATAGCTCAACCTGAGGGAGGTGTTTAGCACGTAATAATTGGCCAGTTTCATTGTCATTCGGTAACACAACGAGTCCCATTAAAGTGCGCGTTTCTTGATTATAACTTTGACTGATAAGCTTGCCAGCGCGACGCCAGTTTTCACCCATTTGTGTTTCGAGTTCAAGCTCATCGAGTAAACCATCTGCTTCACCCGCAACGATATACATGGCGCGCTTGTTTTTGCCAAGATACTTCATACGGGCAACGGTTTCTTGGCCTGTGTAGCAGCCTTTTCTAAAGCTGATACCGCCAATCGCGTGTAGGTTAACCATTTGTGGCACATATTCGCCAATGGCCTCACTGTTAAGTGAAGGCTCACCCGCGGCAATCGCTGCTTGTTGCCATTGGGCATCGTTATCGAGTGCAATAACGTTTTCGGGTAAACTAAAGTCACTATTGACCATGAGTAACACGCGGTTTTCTGCAAGCTTAAGGGCTTTACCGTCGGCAAAATCGACAGCCGTTTGCTCATCATTAAATTGAATATTAAGTGCCTCTAGCACCTCTGAGAGGTCATCACCCATCAAACCAATTAATGGCTTTTCACAGGGGTCTATTTCAACAGCAGAAAAGACCGCATATTTTTTTAACTCAACCAGAGACTGCTCAACTTCGGCTTTAGAACCAACAAGGTAGTAACTGTCTTGGTAGGTAAACAAGCGAAAAACGCCCCAAAGCTTACCTTTGGCATTACAGTGGCCCGCCCACAAGAACGTATCATTAGTGAGCTTATTGATATCCTGTGTAATTTGTCCGTGAAGGTAAGACAACTTATCTTTACCTGTTAGGCTGATAAGCGTATGAGATAATGGACTTGCGTAAACAGTCGACATAAAAACCTTCTTTACGATATAAATGAGTGCTAATGATAACTTAGTTAGGGTGGCAATTTAAATAGCTGTTTATTCGATAGCAATTTGTTAAACTGCTGACAAATAAGTACGAGGTTTAAAATGACTGAAATTCACAGTAAAGAACGTATTCGTTGGGCATGCCGTCGTGGCATGTTAGAACTTGATGTTTTATTTATGCCATTCGTTGAAGAAGCGTTTGACTCGTTAAGCAAAGAGCAACATGCCACATTTCAACGCTTACTAGAATGCGATGATCCAGACTTGTTTGCATGGTTCATGGGTCACGAAACGTGTAAAGATCCCGAGCTTAATAGCATGGTCTCATTAATTTTAGACCGAGTTCGTGTATAGATTTAGCGTTAAACAGAACACACCAGACCACAAACCCTTTGTGGTCTTTTTTTGCTTTGTAGCCATCATACTTAGCTTTGCGTATCAGCAACTTTTTTCTCAATGTCTTGTTTTCGTCTCAAGCTTTATTGTTGGGGTGATTAGCTATAAAAAAGTAACGCAATTACAGCCAACACATGGCGCTATTATTTTAGAACAGTCACAGCTTCGTTTTTTAAATAATCGTGTGAAAATGCAAGGTGCGATAAGCCCTAAGAGTAAGATCTTTTCGAATTTTGTGGTTATAAAACTAGCGGGGTTTTATAAATCACACTGGCTGATTATAACGGCAGCCAGTGTTGATGAGATAAGCTTTTCACGCTTAAAGAGGGCAATTATTGCTGTGCAGCAACCGACTTCGGTGTAAGTACCGTAGGCGTTGGGTTTTCATTTTGCGCTGGGTAATCAATGGTGTAATGCAAGCCTCGGCTTTCTTTACGTTCCAGCGCACTGCGAATAATCAGTTCAGCGACTTGCACTAAGTTACGTAGCTCTAATAAGTTGTTAGAAACTCTAAAGTTAGCGTAGTAGTCGTGAATTTCTTGTTGCAGTAATTCAACACGATGCAATGCACGTTCTAAACGTTTAGTTGAACGCACGATGCCAACGTAATCCCACATAAATAACCGTAGTTCATGCCAGTTATGCGTGATAACAATTTCTTCGTCAGAGTTCGTAACGCGGCTTTCATCCCACAGCGGTAGTGTTTCAAGTGCAGGACTTGCATCAATTTTACTCAGAATATCCTGTGCTGCTGCGTGGGCAAAAACAATGCATTCGAGCAATGAGTTGCTTGCCATTCGGTTTGCACCATGCAGACCTGTGTAAGCAACTTCACCAACTGCATACAAGTTATCTAAATCAGTACGTCCATTAAAGTCAGTCATGACACCCCCACAAGTATAATGGGCTGCGGGGACGACAGGAATAGCTTCTTTGGTGATATCTAAACCAACACTTAAGCATTTTGCGTAAATTGTCGGGAAATGCTCAATAATAAAATCTTTATCTTTGTGGCTAATATCTAAATAAACACAGTTAGCGCCTAAGCGTTTCATTTCAAAATCAATCGCGCGGGCAACAATATCGCGGGGAGCCAGTTCTTCACGTTCATCAAAGTCTTTCATAAAGCGTGTGCCATCGGGGCGTTTTAAGTACGCACCTTCACCACGCATTGCTTCGGTAATTAAAAAGTTTTGCAGCTCAGGGTGGTACAAGCTCGTAGGGTGGAATTGGTTAAATTCCATATTGGCAACACGGCAGCCCGCTCGCCATGCCATGGCAATACCATCGCCACTCGATACATCGGGGTTAGAGGTATATAAATACACTTTACTCGCACCGCCTGTCGCCAGCGCAACAAACTTGGCTGCAATTGTTTCTACTTTCTTGTCTTCACAATTCCACACATACAAACCGTGGATGTGTTTACCTTTTCGGCCTAAGCTTTTATCACCAATTAAATCAATGGCATTGTAGTTTTCTAATAAAGTGATATTTGGGTGGGCTTGCACTTGGCTGATAAGCGTAGTTTGAACGGCGCGACCTGTTGCATCGGCAGCATGCAAAATGCGGCGATGACTGTGGCCACCTTCGCGCGTTAAATGAAAACGTTCTTTACCTTTTGAATCAAACTCCATATCAAAAGGCACACCTTGCTCAATTAACCATTTTAAACATTTTTTGGCATTGCTGGCAGTGTAGTGCACAGCGTCGCGGTCACATAAACCACCGCCAGCATCGAGCGTATCTTGAACATGTGACTCAATACTGTCATTTTTTTTATCAAAAACCGCGGCAATACCACCTTGTGCATATAAAGTAGAGCCTTCAGTTAATGCGCCTTTGCTAAGCACGGTGACGTTACAGTGATTAGCAAGTGATAAAGCAAGCGAGAGGCCAGCGGCGCCGCTGCCGATAATAGCGACATCAGTAATGTGATGTTTATTTTGGTTCATGTCTGTGGTCTTTGCAGTTACAATGCTCTGGAAATAGTGCTAAAAGTATGAGCAAAAAAAATTGTATATGATATACGTATATGTACCATATTTGCCGTAACACTATTAGTCATTTTAATACGTTATACCAATATTATTAGGTTTATCGTCACTTAAACAGCGAATTTTTAACTGTTTAGCATTGTGAATCAAACTGACTTTGAATAGAGATAACTGTTGAATTATCAGCAGTTACTAGGATTGTCGAGTAATAAGATTGGTATAACTCACATTATTTGCGTGCTATTTTATAAAAAAATTATTTTAAACTGAACTTTTATATTCATGGTGCAGTCATAGTTTGTGTAAACAATGGCGAGTATATGAATAGCAAGCAAGAATCAAACAGAGGAGTACCGGCTCGAATGAGCGAGCAGGATTTGGATTTAGCGCTAGTAAAAAGGGTCCAGCAAGGAGATAAAAACGCCTTCAACCTATTAGTTAGAAAATATCAGAATAAAATTGCAGGTTTGATTTCACGTTATGTTTCAAACCAAGGTGATGTTGCTGATGTCGCACAAGAAGCCTTTATTAAAGCTTATCGTGCTTTGCCTAACTTTAGAGGTGATAGCGCCTTTTATACTTGGTTGTACCGTATCGCCGTAAATTGTGCTAAAAATTACTTAGTTGCTCAGGGGCGTAAGCCGCCAGCTAACGATGTTGATGCCGAAGAAGCAGAATTTTATGACAGTGCAGACGCAATGCGTTCAAACGCATCGCCAGAAAACCTGTTATTAAGTGACGAAGTACGTGCTGTAATTTTTAATACGATTGATAGTTTGCCTGAAGATCTTAAAACTGCGATTACCCTTCGTGAAATCGAAGGTATGAGCTATGAAGAAATAGCCGTGGTTATGGATTGCCCCGTGGGGACGGTACGTTCGCGTATTTTCCGTGCCCGTGAAGCGATTGACAATAAATTAAATCCATTAATAGGTGAGTCTTAGTATGACAAAAGCAGACGTTAACAAGTTGGATAATGAGCAGTTATCCGCATTACTTGACGGCGAGCAGCAGTTAACTGATGAAGCGATTACAAACGACGATGTAACTACATTTGGTCGTTATGCAATGATCGGTGACGTAATGCGTGCTGAGGCAAATAACAGCGCCTTCAATTTTGACATTGCTGATGCAGTGGCAGATGCACTCGAACATGAACCTGTGTACGCAGATTTCGCGAATAAAACAACGGCACCAAAAAGCGAAGAAATCGTGGCGGCAACAGGCACCGACAATGTCGTTGCATTTAATTGGCGTCGACCCTTTGCCCAAGTAGCGATTGCTGCAAGTGTGGCTATGTTTGCGATTGTTGGTGTACAAACACTGCCGCAAAACAGCGAATCACCGCAGAGCGAAATTCCTTTATTACAAACAACACCACTAACCGGTGTGGCATCACCTGTCAGTTACTCATCTGAGCAACCTGCACTTGAAAATGCCCAACAAGGTTTACGCGAATTACAACAGCAACGTATTGGTGCGCTTGTACTTGAACACCAACGCCAAGCACGTGTTGCATATTCGCTTGAAAAGTCACAAACTGCGGCTAACGCAGATGAGGAAAAAAACTAATTAAATGAAAGTGTTTACTTTTATTTTGTCGCTGGTGTTAATAGCTCCCGCTTTTGCCAGCGACGAAAACCCCGCCAAAGCATTATTACTCGATATGGCTGAAGCCGTTCATACCCGCAATTTCGACGCATCGTTTGTCGTCGTTAAAGGCCAAGCAATGGAACCTTATCGCTGGCTGCATGCCAAGCAAGGTAATGTAGAGCTTGAACATTTAAGTTTACTGAATGGCGCAGGGCTTGAAATGGCTCGCGTAAACGATCAAGTGACTTATTTTGAGCCCCATTCAGAGCCATATTCTGTACAAACTGATTCAATTGCAGGGCCTATTCCTGAAGTGCTTTTTAAAGATATAGAGCGTTTAAGTGCGCAGTACGATTTTGTACTAGGCGGAAAAGGTCGTATAGCAGGGCGCTCAGCGCAGCTTGTGCGTATTGAGTCAAAAGATGAGTACAAATTCAATTATTGGATATGGTTAGATTTAGAATCATCACTGTTATTGAAATCAGCGTATGTGAACCACAAAGGTGAAATGCTTGAGCAATTACAGTTGACCCACATTAGTGTGACAGAGCAACCTGCACAGATGCTGTTAGAAATGCAAAATCGTGATTTTCCTCCTCCGCTTCCGGTCAGTGAAATTGATAACGAAAGCACAGGCAGTGCGGTTAATAATTGGAAAATTGGCTGGTTGCCAGCAGGCTTTAAATTATTAAAGTCAGACCGTCACAAGTTAGATTTAAATAACGAACTAACCGATTACTACTTGTACTCTGATGGTTTTGTTGAGGTTTCTGTGTTCGTACAAAGACCACTGCCTGGTAAACGACCCAGTGGGGCGCTGTCATCGGGTGCGACAACCGTGTATGTCCACAATGGTGGTAGCTTTGACGTGTCGGTTGTTGGTAATATCCCCGCTATGACAGCCAAAGCCATTGCAGAGTCGGTAGCGCGACCTCTTTAAATAATGATAGAACAAACACTCACTGTCGTGTCGGTAAAAGGCACGACAGCCGATTTAGAAGCCGAGCAAAAACAAGCCTGCGCAGGATGCAATGGCCGTTGTGGCTCGCAAATCTTTGCCAAGTTATTTGGTACTGCCAAAAAAACATTCCCATACACTTTCGACAGTGAGCTAAAAGTCGGACAAAAAGTCACCTTAGCATTAGACGATAGCCACCTTGTAAAACACGCAATGGCTGTGTACATGTTGCCGTTATTATTTAGTTTAGGGTTTGCTTTGGCTGCTTTTTCAGTGTTTTCGCTTGCTGAGGGCTGGCAAATTTTAGCTGCTGTATTAGGGGGCTTAACTGGCTATGCGATAGCTAAATCAAGGGTTAAGAGCCTAAAACATGATATTAAAGTAATAAAAATTCACCCAATTACTATTCCTTTCACTCAAATAGATGGTGATTAAAGCCAATTAAATGTAAAATTGCCGCTTTATACACTTAGTCCATTTTATATAGAAGTTTAGAATCCAGTTTATGAAGCATATCCGTAATTTTTCGATCATCGCCCATATCGACCATGGTAAATCGACTCTCTCTGACCGTCTTATCCAAGTTTGTGGTGGTTTAACAGACCGTGAAATGCAGCAGCAGGTGTTAGACTCAATGGACATCGAGCGTGAGCGTGGTATTACCATCAAAGCGCAAAGTGTAACACTTAATTATACAGCCAAAGATGGCGAGACCTACCAATTAAACTTTATCGACACACCAGGACACGTTGACTTCACTTACGAAGTATCACGTTCGCTTGCTGCCTGTGAAGGTGCGCTTTTAGTTGTTGATGCTGGTCAAGGTGTAGAAGCGCAAACACTTGCTAACTGCTACACAGCGATTGAAATGGATTTAGAAGTTATTCCAGTACTGAATAAAATCGACTTACCGCAAGCGGACCCACTTCGTGTTGCAGAAGAAATCGAAGACATTATTGGTATTGATGCGCTTGAAGCCGTGCGTTGTAGTGCAAAAACAGGCGTGGGTATTGAAGACGTACTCGAAGTTATTGTTAAAGATATTCCGCCACCAGTTGGCGACAAAGATAAGCCATTACAAGCGCTTATTATTGATTCATGGTTTGACCCATACCAAGGCGTTGTGTCACTTGTGCGTATTAAACACGGTGAATTACGCGCGGGCGATAAAATTAAGATCATGTCGAACGAACAAGTTCATATCGCAGATAAAGTGGGTATTTTCACACCAAAGCAAACTAACACAGGTTTATTAAAAACTGGTGAAGTAGGCTTTGTTATTGCTGGTATTAAAGAGATTCATGGTGCACCTGTTGGCGATACAATTACGTTACAGCGCAACTCTGCACCAGAGCGTCTACCGGGTTTCCAACGCATTAAACCACAGGTTTACGCGGGTATGTTCCCAATTTCATCGGATGATTATGAATCATTCCGTGATGCGCTAGATAAACTTAGCTTGAACGATGCATCGTTATTCTTCGAACCAGAAAACTCAACTGCACTTGGTTTTGGTTTCCGTTGTGGCTTCTTAGGTATGCTACACATGGAGATTATTCAAGAGCGTCTTGAGCGTGAATACGACATTGATCTTATTACTACGGCACCTACGGTAATCTACGAAGTAGAAACCAAAGAGGGCGTTAAACAGATTGATAATCCATCTGATCTTCCGCCGGTAAACAACATTCTTGAAATCCGTGAGCCAATTGTTGAAGCTAACATATTAGTTCCGCAAGAGTTTTTAGGTAACGTTATTACGCTTTGTGTTGAAAAGCGTGGTGTACAAACTAAAATGAACTATCACGGCAAGCAAGTTGCGGTAACGTATGAATTACCGATGGCTGAAGTGGTTATGGATTTCTTTGATAAGTTAAAATCAACAAGCCGTGGTTTTGCTTCGCTTGATTATAACTTTAAGCATTTCCAAGCATCAGACATGGTACGTGTTGACGTACTTATTAATGGTGAGCGTGTAGATGCATTAGCAATTATTGTTCACCGTGATATTGCACAATCGCGTGGTCGTCAGTTAGCTGAAGCGCTTAGAGAGCTAATTCCGCGTCAACAATTTGATATTGCAATTCAAGCGGCAATTGGTCAGCATGTTATAGCGCGTACAACGGTTAAACAATTACGTAAAAACGTAATTGCAAAATGTTACGGTGGTGACGTGAGCCGTAAGAAAAAGCTTCTTCAGAAGCAAAAAGAAGGTAAAAAGCGAATGAAGCAACTAGGTAACGTTGAAGTACCGCAAGATGCATTCTTAGCTATCCTCAAAGTTGGTAAATAATTAGAAGTAAATAAAGGAATTAATGCATGGCGGGTTACTTTTCGATTTTTTTAGTGTTGTTAACACTAGGCTCAGGCTTAATTTGGTTAATTGACCACTTTATGTTTGCGCCTAAACGTCAACAGCGTATCGCCCTTGCTCAAAACGCGGCGGGTGGTGAATTAGACGAAGAAACCGCTGCATTAATTGCACCAGAGCCAAGTATTACTGAAACGGCTAAATCAATCTTTCCGATGATTGCGGCTATTACTATTTTCCGTTCATTTATTTTTGAACCGTTTCAAATTCCATCAGGCTCAATGATGCCAACATTACTTGTTGGTGACTTTATTTTGGTACAAAAGTACTCATACGGCATTAAAGACCCAATTTGGCGCACCCAGCTAGTGGATGTGGATGAGCCAGAGCGCGGTGATATTGTGGTATTTAAATACCCATTAGATGAGCGTATTGATTACATTAAACGTGCCATTGGTTTACCTGGCGATAAAATTGTTTATCGCAATAAACACCTTTATATTCAGCCAAAATGTGAAGAAGGTGTCGAACAGCAAGGTGATTTGCTGTGTAATGAATACAATAAAATAGATATGGAAATTCTCAATAGTGACGAGTTCAAGCAAGGGTCAATGAATTTAGTGCGTTTAGAAGAAAACCTAAGCCCATTGAATCACAACATTTTGATTAACCCAGAGGCGCTTGAAATGAAAGGCCGTTATTATCAACAACCGGGTACACGCTCTGACGAGTGGGTTGTTCCTGCCGATCATTATTTTATGATGGGTGATAACCGTGATAACAGCCAAGACAGTCGCTTTTGGGGCTTTGTGCCAAAAGAAAACTTGGTAGGTAAAGCCGTCTTTATATGGATGAGTTTTGAATTTGAAAATGGCCCAGATGACTTTTTACCAGGCTGGGTTCCAACTGGTGTTCGTTTTGAACGCCTAGGTAATATTCAGTAACGATGAAAAAAAACGTAACAGAGTTATACAACAAAATAGGTTATACATTTACTGATCAAGCTTTGCTTGAACAGGCAATGACGCACCGCAGCCACAAAGGTCAACATAACGAGCGTTTAGAGTTTTTAGGCGATTCGATTTTGAGCTTCGTGATTGCGAATGCGCTTTATACTAAATTTCCAAAAGCACGTGAAGGCGACTTAAGCCGCATGCGCTCAACCTTAGTACGTGGTCAAACACTGGCTGAGTTTGGCCTTGAATTTGGTCTGGGCGATTACTTACGCTTAGGGCCTGGCGAGCTGAAAAGTGGTGGCTTCCGTCGTGAATCGACTCTTGCCGATGCAGTAGAAGCCATTATTGGTGCCGTGTTCCTAGACTCAAGCATTGAACAATGTGGTGAGTTAATCTTAAATTGGTATGAATCACGCCTTGATGCAATTTCTCCTGGCTTAAACCAAAAAGATCCAAAAACATTACTTCAAGAGTACTTACAAGCGCGCAAATTATCGTTACCGGGCTACACTGTCATTGATACAAAAGGCCAAGCGCACAATCAAACATTCACGGTTGAATGTATTGTTGAAGGGATGGATAGCATTATCTCAGTAGGGAGCTCGCGTCGTAAAGCCGAGCAAAAAGCTGCTGAAAAAGCCTTAAAGATACTTAAAAATGAATCTTGATGATTTAATTAGCAAAGAACCTGCAGAGCTTGATACGCACTGTGGGATGGTGGCCATTGTTGGTCGTCCAAATGTGGGTAAATCGACCTTACTTAACTACATTGTTGAGCAAAAGGTGAGTATTACCTCGCGCAAACCACAGACCACGCGTCACCGTATTATGGGTATTCATACTGAAGGTAAATACCAAGCAGTCTACGTTGATACACCGGGTCTACATGTTGAAGAAAAGCGTGCCATTAACCGTTTAATGAACCGTGCTGCATCCAGTTCGATTGGTGATGTAGAGCTGATTATTTTTGTGGTTGAAGGCACTCACTGGAATGAAGATGACGAGATGGTACTGAATAAAGTCCGTCAAAGTGGTCGTCCAGTGTTATTGGTTATGAATAAAATTGACCAAGTAAAAGACCGCGACTTAGTGCTTCCGCACATGCAGTTTTTAGGCAATAAATTTGATTTTGTTGGCATTATTCCTGTCTCAGCAAAACAGGGTAAAAACATTGAGCTTATAAAAGCAGAAGTAACCAAGCGTCTTCCGCTGTGTGAGTTTTACTTCCCTGAAGATTATGTGACAGACCGTTCGATGCGTTTTATGTCGGCAGAGGTTATCCGTGAAAAGCTAATGCGTTTTATGGGTGATGAATTACCGTATTCTGTTACCGTTGAAATAGAGCAGTTTAAATGGCTCGATAACGGCGTGTGGCAAATTAATGGCCTGATCTTAGTTGAGCGTGAAACGCAAAAACGCATGGTTATTGGCAATAAAGGCGAAAAGCTAAAAGTTATTGGCCGTGAAGCACGTAAAGACCTTGAAGAGATGCTTGATAACAAAGTATTTTTAGAACTTTGGGTTAAAGTGAAGTCTGGCTGGGCTGATGATGAGCGTGCGCTACGCAGCTTAGGCTATGGTGAAGATTAAGCTTAGCTTGAGACGCCATGGATAGCGATTTCTACACAGCATACTTGTTGCACCGACGTCCATTTAGTGACTCACAAGTAATGCTTGATATGCTGGTAGAAGGCGTGGGTCAGCTTAGAATGCTGGCCCGAATTAGTGGTCGCCAGGCCACTAAACATAAAGCACAACTGCAACCTTTCCAATCACTGCTGGTACAATACAGCGGTAAATCAGATTTAAAATACATTAATCGTTTTGAACCCCATGGCACGCAAACCATGCTCACGGGGAATGAGTTGTATTGTGGATTTTATTTAAACGAATTAACCAATCGTATCGTACCTATCAATGAACCCATGGAAAGTGTTTACCATTTGTATAAACAGCACTTGAGTGATTTATCGGGTACTCAACACTTGCAAGCAGTGTTACGTTCGTATGAATTTCAGTTACTCGAATTGCTCGGTTATGGGGTTGATTTTAGTGTCGACGCGCACGGTGATGAGATCATTGGCAGTGCCAGTTACCAGTACTTTGCTGAATATGGCTTTTTGCTGCATGACGACCCGCACAGTGGTTTTTCAGGTGCGCAATTAAATGCCATTGCTGCCCATGACTTCAGCGCGCCTGATGTGTTATATATGGCAAAGCAGTTAAGTCGTTACTTACTCAAGCCTTTACTCGGTAAAAAGCCATTAAAAAGTCGTGAGTTATTTATTAAGTAGGCTGAATAGCAGCCGTTAATCGTTGTTTTAAACAGGTAAAAAAATGAAAGATATTCTTCTTGGTGTAAACGTTGATCATATTGCCACTTTACGCCAAGCGCGTGGCACAAGTTACCCAGATCCTGCTCATGCAGCCAGTGTTGCAGAGCATGCCGGTGCAGATGGTATCACCATTCATTTGCGTGAAGACCGTCGTCATATTCAAGACCGTGACGTGTATGTAATGGCTAAAACCATTCAAACGCGTATGAATCTTGAGGTTGCCGTGACTGATGAAATGATTGATATTGCGCTTGAAGTAAAACCCGCTTATGTGTGTTTAGTGCCTGAAAAACGCGAAGAGCTAACAACAGAAGGCGGCCTAGACGTAGTGGGTAACTTTGAAAAAGTAAAAGCGGCGACTGAAAAATTAACGGCAGCGGGTATTAAAGTATCGTTATTCATTGATGCTGATAACGCGCAACTTGATGCTGCTAAAGCCTGTAACGCACCGTATGTAGAAATTCATACTGGCGCGTATGCAGATGCAGAAAATGACGAAGAGCTACATACAGAGCTTGAGCGTATTCGCAGCGGTGTACAATACGCCCACGGTCTTGGTTTAATTGTAAATGCTGGTCATGGCCTGCACTACCACAACGTAAAACCAATTGCTGCAATGCCAGAAATTTACGAGTTAAACATTGGTCATGCGATTATTGCGCGTGCCGCGATTGACGGCCTAGACAAAGCAGTACGTGATATGAAACGCCTGATGATTGAGGCGCGTTTGTAAATATAAGCTTCAAGCACTTTTAAGCAAGTATTGAATTGAGAGCGCGGCGGATGTTGTATCCAGCGCGCTTTTTATTTCATCAAATACGCAATAAATTGTGCAAGCAATGATGATAACAAAGGTGAAATACAGAGTAGAGTAACTATGTACTGATGCTTTTTCTTAAAGCTTTTTAAAACACCATCATCAATGGCCGACAATTCGCCTTGTTTAATTGAATGAAACACAATTGAGTTGGGTGTTGCTCTCATTAAGCGGGCTTTACTTTCGTATGTTTGCCACTGCTCAGCGTAATTGATTTTTACGTAGTTATTAGCTTCTTTACTTAGTTTTTTATAGCGAAGGAAAAACCACGTGAGTGAAATAGCGCTAAAGAGAATAAGTAAGATAAAATACAAAGCAGGCTCCCTTTAATACTTCACAATTCGTGTACCCGTAGAATAAATAATATCGCGACTAGGGCATGAATAATTAGGTTTTAGTGTTCTACAAGATTGCTCGGGTGTGTCAAAACAAAAATCAAAACGAGTTTGGGTTTTCACCGCTTTATCAGTAATATTTTGCGGCAGCTCATTCCAGTGCCAATGCGTGATTACTTCTTTTGCTGCATCGGCAAATACAGGGTGAGTAGAGGCAACTACCTGAATATCTTTAATCTCATTGTGTGGCGTAATAACATACTCAATGGTCGCGCACCCTTCTGTTGCTTGGATAACTGCTTTTTTTGGGTATCTGGCAGGAAAGCGCTCAAGTTGCTGCCATTTTGGTGTTTTCAATTCATCATAGCTAACTGATAAATCCGCATACTCTAGTGTCATCGGTTTATCTGCAGTTGAAGCACAGCCAAAGGCAAGTAAACTGCCCGCTAAAATTAAATAACTTTTCATTTATATATTCCTTTATATCGTTTTATTGAGCGGCTTTTATCGTTGCTGCTCTATCATGCCTGCATCACTTAACAAATTATTCAGCTCGTCAATAAGCTCAAATAATTCAGGTTCAATATAATTTAAATCACAATCGCCTTTTAGTGACGTTTCAAGGGTTTCGGCAAGCGATTTTAGCTTTGGTACGCCGGTGTAACAACATGCGCCATGGAACTTATGCACGATGCTAAGTACATGCTCGCAATCTTCATTTTCTATTGCTTCATTGAGTAGACGCAAGGTCTCAGGCACGCTGAGTAACAGCATATTGAGCATTTCAAGAGCGAGTTCTTCTTTGCCGCCTGCGCGCTGTAGCGCAAGCTGCCAATCTAGGCGTGTGCTCTCAAATGGAGGTTCAGATTGAACGGCAACTGTTTTGCTTCGCTCTCGGTTAATAGGGGATTGTGGGCTATGATCACTAATGATCTGCTTTAGCATATCTTCGTCAATCGGTTTGGTTAAATAACCTTTAAAGCCATCTTTTAGCAGCTGCTCTTTTTCACCAGCCAACGCATGCGCTGTTACCGCAATAATTGGGGTGTCTTCATTAAGTGATGACTCACGAATAAGCTTACACGCTGTAATGCCATCCATAATAGGCATTTGAATATCCATAAATATTAAGTCGTATTTATGGCTTTTACTTAAGCTATAGGCTTGTGAACCATTATGGGCGGTATCAATGAGCTCAATTTGTTCATCTAATAGTGTACAAATAAGTTTTAGATTTGCGTCATTATCATCAACAACCAGCACTTTTAATGGCAGTAGTTTTTCATCGCCTTGCTCAATATTGTGTACCGGATGGTCAAGGCGATACGGGGCTGCTAATACTTCACATAATTTACGATGATTAAGTGGTTTACTTAAACAGGCATCAGCACCACTACCCACAAAGGCTTCACGCATATTATGCGACACCGTATTGAGCATAATGTATAAATAGTCAGTGACAGGTCTTACCGCTTTAACGTAGCCTTTAAGCTGCTGCATATCATCGATTGTTGCGGTGTGACCGATAATACAAATATCGTAACTAAAGTCTTTGTTTATCTCGTTTAAGAAACTTTCTTCATCGGTACAGGCGGTAACTTGTGTTTGCCACTCATTCAACAATGACAAGGTTGCTTGGTGCGTATGTTCGTGCGGTTCTAAGTATAGAATGCGTTTATTAATCAGTGATTGAGTTGGTAAGTCACTGGTGATTGAATTAGACGGCGTTCTAAACACCGCATTAAACGTAAAGCAGGTGCCATTACCGGGGGCTGAGTTTAAGGTAATGCGGCCGTTCATGGCTTCAACAATATGCTTGGTAATAATTAACCCTAAGCCTGTGCCGCCAAATTTGCGGGTAATACTTGAATCGGCTTGGCCAAATGGTGTGAATAAAGCATCTTGCTTATCCATAGGAATACCCACACCGGTATCGGTTACCGACACCAAAATAGAGGCTCGCTCTTCATCAAGCAAACGATAACCGACATCGACTTTAATAGACCCTTTTTCGGTGAACTTTATCGCATTACTGAGTAAGTTAATTAAAATTTGCTTAAAGCGAGTCGGGTCGCCAGTTAAGTTATCGGGCACTTGCGGGTGAATAAATATAGATAGCTCGAGTTGTTTTTCGTGGGCGCTAGGAGCAAGCAATGTTAATACTTCATTGATGGTATCGCGCAGTTGAAACTGCATCGATTCGAGTTCCATCGCACCGGCTTCTAATTTCGAGAAATCTAAAATATCGCTGATAATGGTCATTAAGCTGTTAGCAGACAACTCAATCGTATCGAGGTAATCCTTTTGGTGTTTATTCAGAGGCGTTTTATATAGCTGACGCGTAAAGCCAATAACCCCATTTAAAGGAGTACGTAATTCGTGACTCATTTTCGCTAAGAAATCTGATTTAACACGGTTGGCATCTTGAGCATCTTTTTTTGCAATACTCAGCTGAATATTTTGTGTTTCGTACTGTTCGAGTGTTTCTCGGTAATCTGCAGTGGCTTGGTCAATGTGCTTTTGCATTTCATCGCGTTGCATCACCATGGTGTCTGAAATCGTATTAAGTCCTTCACGAAGGAGCTCAAATTCGCCAAACATTTTTTGATCAAGGCCTGTATCGACTTTACCCTCATTAAGTTTATCTGTAGCAAGTACTAACTTATTAAGAGGTTGAATAAACATACGCGATAATCTAAACGCCAGCACAGTTGCTAAAACAAGCGCCAGTAAAATAACCACACCACTTACTAATAACGCACGTTGTTGACCAATGATGGCTTGCTGCTTATTGAGCATGATCACCACTGTGCCTAAAGAAGCCTGATAACTATGGTGATTCCATATCATGTCTTGGCGGCTATGATTAATAATAGCCGTTGAAAAGGTTAAATAATGTTCTGAGCTTTGCATATGAACACCGTCTAATATCGGTTTGTTCGTGTTCATCAGCTCTCTAAATTCACTTTGGTATTTACTGAAAATAACCAGCTCGTTATTTTCATCAAAAATAGCAATAGACTGAATAGCAGGCGAGTGTTTGTTGTGAGTATGACTAACTAAACGAGTTAACAGCGCTTTATTTCGTTTAAGTAAAGGTTGCTCTACAGCGATAGCAAGGGGCTCAATGATGGTCTCGCCTTGTTGATACAAAATTTCATCGAGCTCAATGTAACGATTTATTGTAAAATAACCGCCCAGCAACAAGCCTATGATCACAGTCGGTATAAGTGTGAGGGTTAAGACTGAGTCACGTAAGCCAAATTTAGTCATAAAAGATGTTGTTATCATTATTATCGTAGTTTAAGAGTATATACTTACTCCCGCTTTATCAATAATTAAGGTGTTGCCCGATGGCACAGATTTTCAAAGCTAAAAAGAAATCCGTCTCACAAAAAATGCTCACACTCACCGTTTCGGCCATGGATCACCAAGGACGAGGTGTTGCAAAGCAAGGCAGTAAAGTGTGCTTTGTGAACGGTGCGCTGCCCGGCGAGGAAGTTAAAGCACAGCTCATTGACGATAAGGCACGTTTTGCCAGTGCTGATTGCAAAAAAGTATTGCGCGCGTCAGCGCATCGAGTAACGCCTTTTTGTCAGCATTATCAAGTATGTGGTGGTTGTCAGTTACAACACCTCGATGCATCGCAGCAATTAGTTGAAAAGCAAGCAGCTGTGAGCCAGCTATTCAGTAAATTTGCCAAAGCAGATAATTTAAATTGGCAAGCGCCGCTTGTTAGTGAAGCGCGTCATTACAGACGATCGGCACGTGTTGCCGTAATGCATGATAAAGCCGCGAAAAAAATGCGCGTAGGTTATCGTGCTCAAGGGTCAAAGCAGCTCGTGAGTATTGAGCGTTGTGATGTGCTTTCAACTAAATTTAGCGCGTTATTTACGGTCTTTGATGAACTGATAAATAACCACGCAGGGCTAACCTGTATTAGTCACTTACAACTGTGCGAGGCAGACAATGCCGCTTATGTTGTCATTCGCCATACAAAACCAATTAGCAATGCGCTTAAAACGGTTGTTGAGAAAGCCTGTGATGAGTATCAATGGTGCCTAGTATGGCAATCACACAGCGGTGAGATTGATCACACTCATCATCCAATGCCGTACTACACTATACCAGAGTACGACTTAACCTTTGAGTTTGGCTTAGAGAACTTTGTGCAAGTAAATCCGCATGTTAATCAAGCCATGTTACATCAAGCAAAAGTGTGGCTTGATTTACAGGGTCATGAACAGGTATTAGATTTATTTTGTGGTATTGGTAATTTTTCATTATTGATTGCAAAGTATGCAAAACACGTTATTGGTGTCGAAGGAGTGGATTCTGCGGTTGCATTAGCGAAACAAAATGCGCAAACTAACTCATTATCGAATACCGATTTTTATTGCTTTGATTTAACTCAATCAATGCAATCAGCTGCGTGGTTCAGCAAAGACATTGATGTATTGGTGCTTGACCCGTCACGAACTGGCGCTATGGCTATTTTAGAGCAGTTACCACTTACTCAGTTTAAAACGATTTTATATGTCTCTTGTGATCCTGTTACTTTAGCCCGTGACAGTGCAATTATTTTACAAGCAGGCTTCAGCATTGAAAAAATTGGGCTTATGAATATGTTCCCGCATACAGGGCATATTGAAACGATGGCGTTATTTCACAGGAGGTAAAGCGCACTATGGTAGCCACTAGACAGTCACATCAGCTTACTAAGCCGAGTGATTTTACCAGCCGTATAGAGCTGTTAGCGCTAACAGAAGATAAATCTACCTTATTAGAACAGGCGCATCAATTGTGCCTGCATTGCGATGATGTTAAACGCCAGAATATGGCCATTGAAATGGTGGAGATTTTAGCCGAGCTAAATTTAGATGCTGATTCATTGGCAACCGCCTTTTTAACGCCGTATTTTTTAGCTGAAAAAATTTCTATCGACACAGTAACAGATAAGCTTGGTAACCACGTTGCCTTGCTGCTTACTGGTGTGAGCCAAATGGCAACCATCAGCACCTTAGCACATCAGGGTAAAGGCACCGTTCAAATTGATAATATTCGCCGTATGCTTTTGGCAATGGTTGAAGATGTGCGTGCGGTGGTTATTAAACTGGCTGAACAAGTATGTTACCTACGCGAAGTGAAAAATGGCAGTGAAGAAGAGCGCGTAATAGCAGCAAAAGAAACGCGCGATATTTTTGCGCCACTCGCCAATCGTTTAGGGATAGGTCAGCTTAAGTGGGAGCTAGAAGACTTATCTTTTCGTTATTTGCACCCAGACACCTACAAAAATATTGCCAAGCAATTAGACGATAAACGGCTTGCCCGCGAAGCCTACATGGAAAATATGGTGGCTCTGGTTAAAGCACGCCTCCAAGAAGCGGGCATTGCTGGCGAGGTGTATGGTCGCCCGAAACATATTTTCAGCATTTATAAAAAAATGGCGCAGAAGAACTACGAGTTCGATCAATTATTTGATATTCGTGCCATGCGTATTGTGGTTGAGCGTTTGCAAGATTGCTACGCGGCCTTGGGGATTGTTCACACAAACTGGCGTCATTTAAATAAAGAGTTTGATGACTACATTGCAACGCCAAAACAAAATGGTTATCAATCGATTCATACCGTGGTGTTTGGTCCTGAAGGTAAAACTGTCGAAATTCAAATTCGTACCAGCGAGATGCACCAAGATGCCGAGCTCGGTGTCGCGGCTCACTGGATGTACAAAGAAGGCGCATTACCGGGGCGTGGCTCAGGTTATGAGCAAAAAATTAGCTGGTTGCGTAAGTTACTGCAATGGCAAGAAGAAGTTGTTGATGGCAGCGACTTAGCCGAAGAGCTTAAAAATCAGGTGGTGGAAGACCGTGTTTACGTGTTTACCCCGAAAGGCGATATTTTTGATTTACCACTCGGTGCGACGCCGCTCGATTTTGCCTACTACATTCACTCTAATGTAGGGCACCGGTGTATCGGCGCAAAAGTATTTGGCAAAATTGTGCCTTTTACGTACCAACTAAGTACGGGCGATCAGGTTGAGATTTTAACGCAAAAGCAAGCGAACCCGAGCCGAGATTGGTTAAATCCGTCGTTAGGCTATATTAAATCGTCGCGAGCACGTTCGAAAATTCATCATTGGTTTAAGCAGCTCGACCGCGATAAAAACTTAAGTGCCGGTAAAGAAATTCTAGAAACAGAACTACACAAGCTCGATCTTACAACCAAAGATCTTACCCCCGCGATAGAGCGCTTTAACTTGCGGGGTCTTGAAGATTTAATGGTTGCTGTTGGCGCAGGTGATGTGCGTCTTAATCAGTTGCTTAACTTTATTAGCGACCGTGATGACGACGAGCCACAAATCAGGTTTAAAAAACCAAAAAGTGTCAACGGTGATAAAAATGGCATTGTGGTTGATGGCGTCGGCAGTTTATTGAGCCATGTGGCTAAATGTTGTCGCCCTGTTCCCGGCGATGAAATTATTGGGTATATCACGCAAGGGCGGGGGATTGCCGTTCACCGTGAAGACTGTGATTCATTTGAAAAACTGCGAGAAAAGCACCCAGAGCGTGTGATTTCAGTAAGTTGGTCAGACGATGTAAATGGCTCTTACACGCTAACCATTAAAGTAGAGGCAACGGATAGATCTGGGCTTATTCGTGATATTAGCTCTGTACTTGCCAATGAAAAAGTAAATGTGCTGAACATGAACGTCAACACAGTCGAAGACAAGCAATTAGCACTTTTCTCAATGCAGGTAGAAGTTCACGACTTATCAAGCACAAACCGCTTGTTATCTAAACTTCACCAAATTGAAGGGGTCCATGAAGCAAAACGTGGGCATGCGTAATGACAGATAAACACAGTATTGATGACTCATTAGCGATCATGGAAAAACTACGGGACCCAGATACTGGGTGCCCGTGGGATTTAAAACAAAATTTTAAATCGATAGTGCCTCATACCATTGAAGAGGCTTATGAAGTTGCTGACTGCATTGAAAAGGGCGAGTTGAGTGAGCTTAAAAGTGAACTGGGTGACTTACTCTTTCAGGTTGTGTTTTACGCGCAGCTTGCAAAAGAGCAGGGGCTATTTGATTTTAATGACGTTGTCAGCACATTAAACGAAAAACTAGTGCGCAGGCACCCTCATGTGTTCGCTGAAAAAACAACACTCACAGAGGCCGAATTATCACAGCAGTGGCAAGCAATAAAAGCACAAGAGCGGGCGCAAAAAGCACCCACACAGCAACTGAGTTTATGGCAAGACATCCCCGATGCGATGCCAGGGCTTACTAAGGCGAAAAAGATTCAGCAGCGGGTGGCAAGTCTTGGCTTCGATTGGCCAAGCTATCAGGGGGCACTTGATAAAGTGGCCGAAGAAGTCGGGGAAGTGAAAGAAGCGCTTGCGCATGATCCGTACTCAGAACACAGCGCAGAAGAACTGGGCGATTTGTTATTTGCAACGGTCAATGTGGCCCGTCATATTAAGCGCGACCCTGAGCAATTATTACGCAGTGCTAACGCTAAGTTTATGGCACGCTTTGAAAAAGTGGCCGCTTATTTAAGTGAGCGCGGGCAATGTTTAGAGACCGCAAGTTTAGAAGAGATGGACAGCGCGTGGGAAGCCATTAAAAAGCACCCACAATGACACAGCATAGGGACAGGAATGCCGCGCTCGTTTTTTGTGCACTTATTTGCTAATTTTATCTGGATTGATAGCAGTGCCTTTGCTATAATATCGCCCCGTCTTGATTCTATATTATTCCTTTTAATTCCTGATATTCTAGGGTTCGCATGAGTACAAAATTTATCTTCGTTACTGGCGGGGTTGTTTCTTCGTTGGGTAAAGGTATTGCAGCAGCGTCGTTAGCCGCAATTTTAGAAGCACGTGGTTTAAACGTGACTATTTTAAAGCTGGATCCTTACATCAACGTTGACCCAGGCACTATGAGCCCAATTCAGCACGGTGAAGTATATGTTACTGAAGACGGTGCAGAAACTGACCTTGATTTAGGTCACTATGAGCGTTTCATCCGTACTAAGATGAGTAGCCGCAACAACTTCACACAAGGCCGTGTTTATGAAGATGTTTTACGACGTGAGCGTCGCGGTGAATACCTTGGTGCAACAATTCAGGTTATTCCACATATCACAAACGACATTAAGCAACGTGTATACGACGGTGCCGAAGGTCGCGATGTAGCCATCGTTGAAATTGGTGGTACAGTGGGTGACATTGAGTCACAACCGTTCTTAGAAGCAATTCGTCAGCTTGGCACAGAAATCGGCCGTGAGCGCGCATTGTTTATTCACCTAACGCTTGTGCCATTCTTAGGCCCTGCAGGTGAAGTTAAAACGAAACCAACACAACATTCAGTAAAAGAATTACGTTCGATTGGTATCCAACCAGATATCTTAATTTGTCGTTCTGATCGTAAATTACCTAATAACGAGCGCGCGAAAATCGCACTTTTCACTAACGTGGAAGAAAAAGCCGTTATTTCATTACCAGACGTAGAAAGCATCTACAAGATCCCAGCGTTACTTAAGTCACAAGAACTTGATAACTTTGTGTGTCGTCGTTTTTACCTTGAGTGCCCAGAAGCAGATTTATCTGAGTGGGAGCAAGTATTATATCAAGAGTCTAACCCAACGGGTGAAGTGACAATTGGTATGGTAGGTAAGTACATTGAACTACCAGACGCTTACAAGTCAGTAAACGAAGCATTAAAGCATGCGGGTCTTAAAAACCGTTTAACAGTGAACATCGAATACGTTGATTCACAAGACTTAGAAAGCAAAGGCACTGAGATGCTTTCTCACCTTGACGCTATTTTAGTACCAGGTGGTTTTGGTGGTCGTGGTGTTGAAGGTAAGATTTTAGCGGCTAAATACGCACGTGAAAACAAAGTACCTTACCTAGGCATTTGTTTAGGTATGCAAGTGGCACTTATTGAGTATGCGCGTAACGTTGCAGGCCTTGCAGATGCAAACTCAACGGAATTCAATGCAAAATCAGCACACCCAGTGGTTGGCTTAATCACCGAGTGGCAAGATGCCGACGGTAACGTTGAAGTACGTGATGAGCAGTCTGACCTTGGAGGCACAATGCGTTTAGGCGCACAAAAATGTCACTTAACGCCAGGCTCTAAAGTAAGTGAAGTATACGGTAGTGACGAAATTGTTGAACGTCACCGTCATCGCTACGAAGTAAATAACCACTACGTAGAGCAGCTTGAAAAAGCAGGTTTAAGTTTCACTGGTTTATCTGAAGATAAGAAACTAGTCGAAATTATCGAAAATAAAGATCACCCTTGGTTTATTGCCGCGCAATTCCACCCGGAATTCACGTCAACACCACGTGATGGTCACCCGCTATTTGAAGGGTTTGTTGCAGCTGCACACACTCACCAAAAAGCGTCATCGTAATTTAAATAGGCCGTGCTATATGCACGGCTTATTTGTTTTAAAAAGCCAACGAATTAACAAAGTTGGCATAAACTCACCATTTTCGGGAAAAGAGGAATCAAGATGTCAGAAATCGTAAAAGTGATTGGTCGCGAAATCATGGACTCGCGTGGTAACCCAACTGTTGAAGCTGATGTACATTTAGCTGATGGTTCATGGGGCCGTGCTGCAGCACCTTCTGGTGCATCAACAGGTACTCGCGAAGCGCTTGAATTACGTGATGGTGATAAAGCACGTTACTTAGGTAAAGGTGTTTTAAAAGCGGTAGGTTATATCAATAACGAAATCGCAGCGGCTCTTAAAGGCCAAAGCGCACTTGATCAACAAGCTGTTGACCAAGTAATGCTAGATTTAGACGGCACTGAAAATAAAGAAAAATTAGGTGCTAACGCAATCTTAGCGGTATCTTTAGCAACAGCTAAAGCAGCTGCAAACTCTAAAGGCGTTGAGCTTTATGAGCACATCGCTGACTTAAATGGTACGCCGGGCGTTTACTCTATGCCATTACCAATGATGAACATCATCAACGGTGGTGAGCACGCAGATAACTCTGTTGATATCCAAGAGTTCATGATCCAGCCAGTTGGCGCTGCAAACTTCCGTGAAGCACTGCGCATGGGCGCAGAAGTATTCCACAGTCTTGCAAAAGTACTTAAAGCAGACGGTCACTCTACATCAGTAGGTGATGAAGGTGGTTTTGCACCAAACCTTGAATCAAATGAAGCGGCACTTGCTGCAATTAAAGTGGCTGTTGCAAATGCAGGTTACGAGCTAGGTAAAGACATTACTTTAGCGCTAGACTGTGCTGCATCTGAGTTCTACGACAAAGAAGCAAACATCTACGACCTGAAAGGCGAAGGTAAAAAATTCACGTCAGAAGAATTTAACTATTTCCTTAAAGACCTAACAGAGCAGTACCCAATTGTTTCAATTGAAGACGGCCTAGATGAGTCTGATTGGGACGGTTTCGCACACCAAACAAAACTAATTGGCGATAAAGTTCAATTAGTAGGTGACGACCTTTTCGTAACAAACACGAAAATCTTAAAGCGTGGTATTGATAACGGTATTGCTAACTCAATCCTAATCAAGTTCAACCAAATCGGTTCATTAACTGAAACGCTTGCTGCGATTAAAATGGCAAAAGATGCTGGTTTCACTGCTGTTATCTCTCACCGTTCAGGTGAAACAGAAGATGCAACAATTGCAGATCTTGCTGTTGGTACGGCGGCTGGTCAAATTAAAACAGGTTCATTAAGCCGTTCTGACCGTGTTGCTAAATACAACCAACTTCTTCGTATTGAAGAAGCGTTAGGTGAAAAAGCACCTTTCAATGGTCTTAAAGAAGTGAAAGGTCAATAATAAACACACCGTTTATTTAGACTGATAAAAACCTCCTGCGGGAGGTTTTTTTATGTGTGAAAAGTTAAGCTTGAAAAAAGCAAAATAAAAAGCCGCGTGACTTTCATCACGCGGCTATCTTACTAATACGCTTCGGTATTAAAAAGAGTAGCTGTAACCTACTTGAAGGGTACGTGGCTTACCAGGTTGAATACCTCCGTTTGCACGGTTTGCGACGTAGGTTTTGTCAAACAGGTTGTCGACCGTTAGGTATACTTTTTGTTTGTCGTCGATAAGGTATTTAGCGGCTAAATCCCATACTACACGGCTGTCAATTGCGTTACGGCCTGAAGTTGATAAGTCTGCGTGTGCATCAGACACATAACGCATTTGCGTATCAAACACAAAGCTTGAGAACTCGGCACCAAACGAAAGCGCTAGCTGGTTTTCTGGTACATATGGCATAGCATCACCACTTTTAACGCTGCCCCAAAGATCTGATTCAAAGTCATTTTCAAACTCAGAGTTTGTGTAGGTATACGTTAAACGCACAGGGAATGAGGCTGTATCTGTTGCAAACACTTTACCGGCGCTCACTTCAAAACCAGATACCGACACTTCACCGTAGTTGTACTGGTCGCCAATGTTATTGTCGTTACAGCCTACAGCAGCAGTACAGTTACCGTGCATGTTTGTGTAGTCAGAGTTAAAGTAAATCACTTCACCATTAAAGCCTGCATAGTCGTAGCGACCCCCAAGCTCAATGTTAACACTCTCTTCTTCTTCTTGATCCGCATTACCTGGTGCTGCTGGCGCATACCCTTTTTGAATACCAGCAAGTAGCGTTAAGCTATCGCTAACAGTGTATGTTGCGCCCAGTGACGGCACTAAAATTTCAGTGTCGTTGCTGATATTTTTAGTTAAACCGTTTGCTCGTGTTGGATCTGATTTTGCCCATTCTTCACGTTTAATCGTGATATCTTCATAACGCAGACCCGCGCTAATTACTAATGCGTCTAATGACCACTCATCTTGAATGAATAGCGTTGTAGCTTCAGCGCTATCTACACGGTTGCTATCTGAACCTGGTACGCCTTTTTCAGTTAGCGTCATTGAAAGGTCTTGATTAAGCGTGTATTTGTCTTGCCATTGGAAGCGATCCATTTCGTCTTCGTGGTAACGCGCACCCACTGTAATGTAGTGGTTACCCGCAGGAATATGGAACTCTGTTTGTAAACCTTTCGCTTGGTAGTCACGGTTATTTGCTTTAACAGCAACCCCTTCGATACCTTCGCTGGTTGGGTTTGCTTCAAATTCGCTGTACTGTTCAAGGTAGCTTGAGCTTACTTTGCTCGCTTTATACCAGTTACGGTGGAAGTCATTTAAGTAAGCAGTTGCAAGTAACTCGTAACCTTTACCAAAGCGATATGCATAGTTAACTTGGTATGCATTGTGTTGCGTGTTCATTTCATCATTTTGCGAGGCAGCATAACGACGATATGGGTTTTCTTGGTAGTCTGTATCGGTTAAGCCCATGTAAGTTTCATCAGAGCGCTCGTCTGAGTATTTAACTTTCATTTCAAGGCTGTGAGCTTCGTTATCACCAAAATCAAAACCAAACTTTAATAAGAAATCGTTCTTTTCAAAACCAGAGTTATCGCTACCAACCGGTAATTCTTTAAAGCCATCTGCGCCGTAAGTGAATACTTCAACTAAGCCTGCTGCATTGTTTTTCTTTTTACCGAAGTATGCGTGGCCTTTGTAAAAACCATCGCTACCTAGTTCAGCGTTTAATAAACCTTTAGAACCTTCGGTCGGTAAGCTGCGTGATACTAAGTTTAAAACACCGCCCGTTGTACGTGGACCATATTTAACCGATGCAGCACCTTTAAGTACTTCGATAGACTCCATGCGGCCCATAGTAGGGAAGTAGTAAGCCGATGGTGCAGAGTAAGGAGCAGGAGCAACAAGAACGCCGTCTTCCATTACAGAGATTTTATCGTTACGGCCAGTACCTGTACCACGCATACCAATGTTAGGGCGTAGACCATAGCCATCTTCTTCTTGAACGTATACACCGGGCACCGCACTTAAAACACGTGAGATGTCGGTGTATTCAAACTTTTCAAGATCTTGCTCGCTGATGAAAGTAGCAGAACCCGGAATATCGTTAATAGCAGATGCAGAGCCAATGACAGTAATTTGCTCGAAGTTCTTTTCTTCTTTAGTTACATCTTTAGCAAAAGCATTAGCGCTAAGTGATAACGCTATGGCAGTAGAAAGAGTTGAAACAATAAACGTAGGTTTCATTGTGCGTCCTGTGTATGTTTAGATTTTTTTAACCGGCGCAATTTAAACATGTAAAGTAATGCGAATCAATCCTATTTGTAATAAAATTGATATAAAGCATAAGTTCATGAATTAAAATGAAAATAATAAATACAGTAGTATTGTAGTATTATTTGTGTGCGATACCTCGTTAAGTAATACTTAACGATGTGCTAATTGGGTGAGTATGATGCAA
This sequence comes from Pseudoalteromonas sp. PAB 2.2, assembly GCF_001938575.1. Taxonomy (NCBI): domain Bacteria; kingdom Pseudomonadati; phylum Pseudomonadota; class Gammaproteobacteria; order Alteromonadales; family Pseudoalteromonadaceae; genus Pseudoalteromonas; species Pseudoalteromonas sp. PAB 2.2. The sequence goes on along the minus strand of NZ_LYPI01000009.1, from coordinate 365,477 downwards.
AGGCAATATTTGTTGCTGCATAACACGCTAACCACTTGCAGGTTATAAGTTTAAACCTGCATGGCGAAAACCGTGCCCACAAGTAGGGTATTGCAGGGGGGGATTAGGTGTCGGCGTGCAATTTATTTTGCGATAAACGGCTCAATACGAAACATAGAAGGCGTTTTAATGCCGAAAAAAGACTTTCAAGGTGAAATAAAACAACACTCATCGAAATACTCATCCACCGAAACACTCAACGAAACACTCACATCCACATCGAAATACTCAATCAATGAATTAATCGCCACTCGCTTACGTTAAACGCAGCGCAATAAACTCGGCAAGTTTATCAACCGCATTGCCCGGTTCGTCAGCCCGCTTAATTAAACTAATCCCTATTTGGCCTAATTCAGGCAGATCCTTGGTGTGTAGTTGATAGTTTAGCTCATTCGGTACGGTGCTTTTTGCTAAAACAGTAATACCTAACCCTTCTTTTAATGCCGCAGTAAGGCCTGTTAAATCGGCATTACTGTACGCAATACGGTATTTAATCCCTGCGTGCTGCAATGCATCAATCGCGCGGCGACGATAAATACAGCCCTCGGGAGCGGTAACAAGGGTAACTACATCGTTTTGTGCTAGGTTTAAATCGCCTACCCACACCAGTTGATCTTGCATAAAAATAGGGAACTTGGCCGACTCGAGTTCTTCGTTTAGAGCAAGCACCAGATCAAACTGATCTTGGCGCGATACCGACAATAAATGTTTACTTAAGCGCGAGCGAACCTCTAGCGATACATCAGGGTAGAGCGCCACAAAGTCGCCAATAATAGAAGGCAAGATACGCGCAGCAAATTCGCTGGGAATACCTAAGCGCACTTTACCGGTTACGTTTTCGCTGGTGAACTGCTGCAAAATGGCATCGTTTTGTTGCAACATTTGTTTTGCCAAAGGCAGCAATAACTCACCGTATTGATTGAGTACTTGGCGTTGCCCCTGCTTTTTAAATAGCTTGTGGCCAAGCATATCTTCAAGCCGTTTTATTTGCAGACTAACCGCCGGTTGCGACAGCCCTAATAGCTCGCCAGCTTTGGCAAAACCACCTACTTCAACAACCGCAACGAGGGTGCGTAAACTATCGGTAGAAATATTTTTCATTTAAAAATTCTATTTATAGGGCTGCATATATAAGTATTATTTATCAATTGATAAATAATTACAATTTGTTGTTGCAAGCACGGGACAATATACTTCAAGCATTAAAGATTGATAGGTGTCACATATGACTTTTACGCCAATAATGTTTGCTCGTCACAGCCAAGCTAATACGCCAGCAAACAACGTGCTACAAGCAAATAGCGATACTGCCATTATGGATTTTAGTGGCACTGAAGCAATCCCATTTTTAACGACTATTTTAGGTCTTGATATTAATAAGCTAACCGCCAGCGGTTTAGGCTTACGCAGCTCATTAGACGATGACCTAACAAGCAGCTACGCTTATGCGTTGTATTACTTTAACGAAACCGCTTTTCGTTTTGTACTCGCCAAAGACGCCAGCGTGCAGCTGCAGTCGCTAATAAACGAGCAACAACTGCGTTACGATATTGATTATGTTATGCGTAACGACTTAAGCGCGTTAACCTTAAGTGGTGAGCAAGCGTTTGATGCCTTGGTAGATAACTTTAAGCTAACACCAGGCCTGCGTTTATCTGACATGCGCAGCTGTTATGGTGCACAAAGCGGTGAGGTATTTATTACCGCGATTGATAACCAAGATCAGCAGCAGTTTCAACTGGTAGCGCGCCAAGCAGAGCTTGATAAATGGCAAGCGCACTTACAGCAGCTCGGGTTTGATTTAACCTTAGCGGATGTTGCTTAAAGTATAAATTTTAAAAACAGCTACACACTTGGGTGTTTAGCTGTTTTTTGTAGTTACAAATCGCAATTTGGGTGTGACAACTGTGCAACTAATGTATAATCGCCGCCCATGTTATTCCCCCTCATTAAATTGAGGCCACGCCCACTTAGTGGGTTAATTTAAAAGTGAAGGAATATTATGACTTCTAAAACAGTTTTACATGCTAAGCACCTTGAAGCTGGCGCAAAAATGGTTGATTTTCACGGCTGGGAAATGCCAATCAACTACGGCTCACAAATCGAAGAGCATAATGCGGTTCGCGCAGATGCAGGTATGTTTGACGTATCGCACATGACAATTGTTGATGTGCAAGGCGAACAAGCACAAGCGTTCTTACGTAAGCTAGTAGCAAACGACGTTGCTAAGTTAACGGTACCGGGTAAAGCACTTTACACAGGTATGCTTAACGAAGAAGGCGGCGTAATCGACGACCTTATCATCTACTTTTTTTCAGAAACTGACTATCGTTTAGTTGTTAACTCAGCAACCCGTGAAAAAGATTTAGCGCATTTAGCTAAAGTTTCGGCTGATTTCGCCGTAACGGTTACTGAGCGTCCTGAATTTGCAATGATTGCCGTTCAAGGCCCTAATGCACGTGCTAAAACGGCCACTGTACTTACTGCAGAGCAACAAGCTGCTGTTGAAGGTATGAAGCCGTTTTTTGGTGTGCAAGCTGGTGATTTATTTATTGCAACAACAGGCTATACTGGCGAAGATGGTTATGAGATCGTAGTACCTAATGATCAAGCTGCTGATTTGTGGCAACAACTTCTAGATGCAGGCGTAGCGCCAGCGGGTCTAGGAGCACGCGACACACTTCGTCTAGAGGCAGGTATGAACCTTTACGGCTTAGATATGGACGAAAGCGTATCACCACTTGCTGCTAACATGGCGTGGACGATTGCGTGGGAGCCAGAAGATCGTAAGTTTATCGGTCGTGAAGTATTAGAACAGCAACGCGCTGACAAAAGCACAGACAAACTAGTTGGTTTAGTGCTTGAAGAAAAAGGCGTATTGCGTAGCGGTTTAAAAGTCATCGTTGAAGGTGGTGAAGGGGTGATTACCTCTGGTACATTCTCACCAACACTTGGTCACAGTGTCGCTCTTGCACGCGTTCCGCGTTCAACTGGCGAAACAGCTCAAGTAGAGATGCGTAAAAAACTGGTTAACGTTAAGGTTGTTAAACCTTGCTTTGTACGTAACGGTAAATCAGTTATCTAAGTAATATAAAAAATTTGGTGTTATCACCCAATATAAACCAAAGGAACAAAAAAATGAGCAATATCCCAAGCGAATTAAAATATGCTACTTCACACGAGTGGGTTCGCGACGAAGGTGACGGTACGTTTACTGTAGGTATCACTGAGCACGCACAAGAACTTCTTGGCGACATGGTATTCGTAGAATTACCAGAAGTTGGTGATGAAGTTGACGCGGGTGAAGACTGCGCAGTAGCAGAGTCTGTTAAAGCAGCATCTGACATCTACGCACCAATCAGCGGTGAAATCGTTGCAATCAACGAAGATCTTGAAGATTCGCCTGAAACAGTAAATAACGACCCGTACATCGACGGTTGGTTATTCCGTATCAAAGCATCTGACACATCAGAGCTTGATAACCTGTTAGACGCTGAAGGCTACGCTAACACGATCGACGAAGACTAATTAATTAGTCACGCCGACTAAAAGCCCCGTCTAGATCCCCAGCTAATTAAATGCGTAGCTTGGGTTTCACAGGGGCTTTTATGATTTTATAGCTTACCTTTCCATACGCTGTAAGTTATTGAATCACCCTGTTTTTAAGTTATTGCCAGTTACCCATTGGCAGTAACCACTTTTTTTTGGATCATAGGAATCTGGACAAATGTCAAACGCCAAATCTCTTGAACAATTAGAGCAGAAGCAAGATTTTATTCGCCGTCACATTGGGCCAAGCCCAGCGCAAGTAAGCGACATGCTGAGCGCTCTTGGAGTATCGAGTGTTGAAGAGCTGATCGGTCAAACGGTACCTGCAAGCATTCGCTTAGAGCAAGGTTTATCAATTGGTGAAAGCCGCACTGAAGTTGAAACACTAAGCTACTTAAAATCTGTAGCAAGCAAAAATAAAGTGTTCAAATCTTACATTGGTCAAGGCTACCACCCAACTCACGTACCTCACGTAATTTTACGTAACGTACTAGAGAACCCAGGCTGGTACACGGCGTATACACCATACCAACCAGAGATTGCACAAGGTCGTTTAGAATCATTATTAAACTTCCAGACTATGACCCTAGACCTAACTGGTCTTGACCTTGCAAGCGCATCGTTACTTGACGAATCAACAGCTGCGGCTGAAGCAATGGGCCTTGCAAAGCGTGTTGCTAAATCAAAATCAAATGCATTCTTCATTGCTGATGACGTACACACACAAACAATCGACGTTGTTGCGACACGTGCAGAGCAGTTCGGTTTTGACGTTATCGTAGGTAAAGCGGCAGAAGCGCTAGACCACGACATTTTTGGTGCGTTATTCCAATACCCATCAACAACGGGTGAAATTACAGACGTAACCGATTTAATCGCTGGCGTTCAAAGCAAAAAAGCAATTGCCTGTGTTGCCGCAGACATCATGAGCTTATTACTACTTAAAGCACCGGGTAAACTTGGCGCAGACGTAGTACTTGGTTCAGCACAGCGTTTTGGTGTACCTATGGGTTACGGTGGTCCACACGCTGCATTCTTTGCAACACGCGACAAGTACAAGCGTTCATTACCGGGGCGTATTATCGGTGTATCTAAAGACCGCTTAGGTAACGACGCACTACGTATGGCAATGCAAACACGTGAACAACACATTCGTCGTGAAAAAGCCAACTCAAACATTTGTACAGCGCAAGTATTACTAGCGAACATGGCTGCGTTCTACGCGGTTTACCATGGTCCTGAAGGCCTTAAAACAATCGCTCAGCGTATTCACCGTTTTGCTGATATTTTAGCGACTGGCTTAAAAGCGAAAGGCGTAAACCTTAAGCACGACACATGGTTCGACACCATTACCGTTGTTGCAGACAACAAAGACGACGTTGTTGCACGCGCAGTAGCAAATGGCGTTAACTTTGCGTCAAACCGTGCGGGTGAATACTCAATTTCTGTATCAGAAACAACAACGCGTGCAGACGTAGCTGAACTATTCGACATCATTTTAGGTGACGACCACGGCCTAAGCGTTGACGCACTTGCGAACGAAATCGAAGTAAACGGCAGCAACTCAATTCCTGCAAGCCTTGTACGCGATGACGAAATTCTAACGCACCCTAACTTCAACTCGTACCACAGCGAGACTGAAATGTTGCGTTATATCAAGCGTCTAGAAAACAAAGATTTAGCGCTTAACCACTCAATGATCTCATTAGGTTCATGTACCATGAAACTTAATGCGACAGCAGAGATGATCCCAATCACTTGGCCTGAGTTTGCAAACCTACACCCATTCTGCCCACTTGATCAGGCAGCGGGTTACCAAATCATGATGACTGAGTTACATGATTGGTTAGTAAACATCACAGGTTACGATGCCGTTTCACTGCAACCTAACTCAGGTGCACAAGGTGAGTACGCAGGCTTAATCGCTATTCGTAAATACCACGAGTCACGCGGTGAAGGTCACCGTAACGTATGTTTGATCCCAAGTTCAGCGCACGGTACAAACCCAGCGTCTGCACAAATGGCAAGCATGAAAATCGTGGTTGTTGACTGTGATAAAAACGGTAACGTTGATATGGCAGACCTTAAAGCGAAAGCCGAAGAGGTATCTGAAAACCTATCGTGTATCATGATCACGTACCCATCTACACACGGCGTTTACGAAGAAACAATTCGTGAAATCTGTGACATCGTGCATCAGCACGGCGGTCAAGTGTACATGGACGGCGCAAACATGAACGCGCAAGTAGGTGTTACAAGCCCAGGTTCAATCGGTTCTGACGTATCGCACCTTAACCTACATAAAACATTCTGTATTCCACACGGTGGTGGTGGTCCAGGTGTTGGCCCTATCGGTGTTAAATCTCACCTAGCGCCATTTATGCCTAACCACAGTGTAATTAACGTTGCTGGCACAAACATTGGTAACGGTGCGGTTTCTGCAGCCCCTTACGGCTCAGCAGCAATTTTACCAATCTCGTGGGCATACATTGCCATGATGGGTTCTGAAGGCTTGAAACAAGCAACAGAAATGGCTATCGTGAACGCTAACTACTTATCAGAGAAGCTAAGCGAGCACTACCCAATTTTATACCGTGGCCGTAACAACCGCGTTGCGCACGAGTGTATTGTTGACCTACGCCCACTTAAAGAGCAAACAGGCGTGACAGAAATGGACGTAGCTAAACGTCTTCAAGACTACGGCTTCCATTCACCAACTATGTCATTCCCAGTAGCTGGCACACTAATGATTGAGCCAACTGAGTCTGAGTCAAAAGTTGAAATTGACCGTTTCATCGAAGCCATGGTGTCAATCAAGTCAGAAATCGACCGTATCGCATCTGGCGAATGGTCAATTGAAAACAACCCGCTCGTGTTTGCACCGCATACACAAGAAGACGTACTAGGCAATGAGTGGGACCGTGCATACGACCGTTTCTACGCAGCATTCCCAGTACCAAGCGTAGCAAAAGACAAATTCTGGCCTACAGTAACGCGTATCGATGACGTATACGGCGACCGTAACCTAGTTTGTTCATGCCCAGCGGTTGAGACATACCGTGACTAAGGTTTGATTTGATAACTGGTAATGAAGATTGTGACAGTTTTAATGAAGTCTGTGACAGGTAATTAAGATTGTGACAATCTAGCCAGTAGAACACTAAAAAGGCGAACCAAATGGTTCGCCTTTTTGTTAACTCGTTTTTACCAAAAATGAGTTAACGTAAATGCTCTAATGGCGGTTTTGAGCGATGAAAAGACGCTTGTAGAGAGTTATGGTGATCAGCTCAACTTTATGTTGCAGACATTCAGCCAGCTCATTTCAGTATGAAATTTGTTAGTTATTCTCTCGCTATATTTACATCATCTGCAAAACACTAATCAGATTAGTTTTCTGAAAAATACATATCTAATTATTTAGTTGCAAAACCAGAGTCCGATCACTTAATGTATAAAACACAATGAAGATAATATATTTATTTTTAAAATTAGTTCTATCCAATTGAAGGAAGGAAAATGATTGGCTCAATATGGAATAAATGGGATTTACACGTTCATTCGCCATTCACGCATCAGAACAATCAATATAATGGCACAACTATCGAAAATTATGTTGATGCTTTAATTACTAATGATATTGCCCTTGTTGGTGTGACTAATTACTTTTATTTTGCAGATAATGAGCTTGAAGTCATTCGTGAAGAGATAGCCAAAAAAGGCGCTGATATTACTGTTTTAGGTAATGTTGAGTTTAGATTAACCCAACCTAATAAAGACGGAGAGTGGATAAATGTTCATTGTATTTTCGCAGAACATATTACCAGTGCTCAAATAAATGAAGCCTTATCTAAATTTCAAATTGCTAATACAGGAGGTTTTCAACAAGCAATTTATTGCTGCCAAAATTCATTTACTCAAAACGGAATTAAACCTTCCGATGTTACGGTTAATTTTGAAAGTTTAATTGAACACATGAAAATAAGTTTTCGATTTGGTGTCGATTATCTCATTGCTGTATGTCCAAATGGTTATGGTGGTTTTAGACCAAAGAGAGAAGGTCGTTCTATTGCAATGGCGATAGAAATAGAGAAAAAAGGTCAGCTATTACTTGGTACTAAAGATGATCGGGAATTTTTCTTAAACTGTCTGGATAGGTATGAAGGTGCTGTACCTAAACCTGTTTTTTGCTGCTCTGATGCACATGGTTTTATAAGCGATCCCAAAAATGGCAGGTTTTCTGTTGGTGAAAACTATACGTGGGTAAAAGCAAAGCCAACGTTTGAAGGGCTAAGGCAGGCATTAATTGAACCAGAAATTAGAGTTCAACAATCAGATGATTTTATTGAAAAAACGTTTATAAAACCTAAATTCACTTCAATTCAGTTAAATGGTGAAATTTTTACTGGTCAAGCAATTAAATTCCTACCGCAAACTATTCCGTTAAACCCTAATATGGTGGCAATTATTGGGGGGCGTGGTACAGGGAAAAGCTTGTTTCTAGACTCAATGCATTCAATGTTTAATCATCAAGCAGTATTTACTAATGCTCGTAGGGTTGAGGTTAATAGTTTGAAGATTACTTTTGACCAAGGTGATGGTACTGAGCTGGTGTTTAACTCATTAGATGATACATATTCATATCTGCACGTATCTCAGGGGGATATTCAAAACTTCAGCCAAGAGCCGAGCCAATTGAGTGACGAAATAAAACGAATGCTAGGTATTCATGGAGCAACTTTCGATTCAGTGACATCAAATGCAATTACTGAAAATATAGGCAAATATAGGAGTTTTGTTCAATATTGGGAGTTATCTGATGACGTTGGCAACAGGCTCAATACTCCTACGTATCAAAACGCCATTAAAGAGAAATTTATTAAATTAATGGCAACTATAACTAACCCTCAAAATAAGCAACATATTGAACAATATCAAATTAACCTGAAGTCGATAAACGAAAAACAGTTATTTATTAATGAACTAAGAGAGGTTCAAGCAGCAATAACTAGGTCTATAAATGATATTAATAATAGTTTAGGTAGTGTTAATCTCAAGCTATTGAAACCAAACCAAATCCCCTTACTTAACACTACTGCTACAAATGACAAAATCACCTCCAATATTTTGCAATTTGAAAGTGAAATTGAACAGTTAAGTACTGGTAACTCAGCGATTGTTGTAGCTTTTCAACAACAAGGGATAAATCAGGACATATCATCGTTATTGGATAAGATTTCTGAGTACCAATTGGCTATTGATACAGCAGATTCCAAACTTCAGGAAATACAAACTAAGACAGAACAATATCATGACTATGTTAAATCAAGAGCAGAATTAGCTTCATCGTACCGTAACTACTTAATTGAAGAAAAATTGAAAGTAGATGACAAATTTCAATCGCTAAAATTAGAAAAAAAACATTGGAATGATGAGCAAAATGAATTGGTTGCTTCTATGTTGGATGAAATCAATATCAATGGCAGCATTATTTTTGATAGTAAAAAGTTTTATGAAGGGCTTGAAAGATGTCTAAACCGAGGAAAATTTAGGGCTACACAATCCAAAACAACAGCAAAACGTTTAGAAGAGATGTTTGCTATACGGCAATCCACTGCAATTGATGACTTTTTTAATTTGATAAAAGGGAATAAACAAATTGCTTGTGAAGGTGATGTGGATGAGCATGGGCAACAAGTACTAATTTCGATTGAAGATTTTTTTTGGAGATCAGAGTTTTTCAATCAAGGTGGAAGATTCGAGCTACTTAACTATTTGTTCTCACCTGAAAGCATGAAAACATTCCTTTATGTTAATGCTGAATTTGAATATAAAGGTAAAACAGTAGATAAACTGAGTGTGGGTCAAAGAGGTACATTCTATGTCTGTCTTAAATTAGCGACAGATCCATTTGGCAGCCCTTTTGTATTTGATCAACCTGAAGATGACTTGGACAATGATTTTATCATGAGCCAGTTAGTGCCATTATTCAGGAAAATTAAGAAATATCGTCAGGTCATTATAGTTACACATAATGCAAACTTAGTTGTTAATACTGATGCAGAACAGATAATTGTAGCTAACAACGAGAGCGAAGTTATCAGTTATAATTCCGGTGCATTAGAAGATGGGACGATTGCAGATGGAGTAGGCACTAAAGCGAGTATTTGTAATATACTCGAAGGGGGTAGCTATGCTTTTGAAAAACGTGAGCGTAAATATGGAATTCAAGCATTAGTTTGAATACTGCATCACCATTTTCACTCATGATTTTTTGAAGTGATTGATTATTTGAAATTTGAGTTTAATGGCCACTTTTGTGAGGTGCAGCTTTAAATTCAATTTTCTGAGATTCATATGTCACAAACTTAATTTTAGATAATTGATAATTCAAAAACCATAGTGTAAAGTCAGTCACAATCTTCATTAGTTAAATTAGTTAACTATTTTATAGAAAAATTTGATTTTTAGTCACAAACTTCATTTCTAGTCATCATGATTAAATTCAAATGCCAAAAAGCCGTTGCAGCAATGTAACGGCTTTTTTGTTGGAGAAAGTTAGCGAGTTGCGAGGGGAAAGTTACGAGGAACGAGTTTCGAGATGTGAGTTGTAGGAGGCGTTTTAACGCCGAAAAAAGAGTTATTAGATATCAGTCGTCAGAAGTCAGATTAAGAATACAAGTTAGCGAGGGAGCGAGTTAGCAAGGGGAAAACGTATATAAGCTAGTTTGTGCCTGCACATAGCTTAGGCTAAACACGATACCGTAGGCGTGAAATTTATTTCGCGAGTAAATTAGAGTAAAGTCAAAAAGCAAGACCTGACCCCATTTCTTTCCCCAGAGTAAAGCGCAACACAGCTGGCTATTCAGTATTTTGTTTTAAGTTATAAAAACGATTAAATATCAAAATACTAGGTAGACAAATGAGGATAGGTGTCTAACATCAATTTAAAGTGAAGATAGGGAAGTTCTAAAACACACTGTTTTTATGCGGTAGTGAATAAACCGACCTTCAATGAACATGAGTTAGCTTTATAAAATATGCTGCGTAAAATGCCATAACTCGAATGGCGAGCTACTGTAACTAGGGAGTGCAAGTATGGGAATCTTTGAGCGCTATTTATCTGTGTGGGTCGCGATATCTATTGCCGCTGGGGTTGCGTTAGGCATTGTTTATCCGCCTTTGTTTGAAGCGATTGCAAAGCTCGAAGTTGCGCACGTCAACGTGGTTGTTGCTGTTTTTATTTGGGTGATGATTTACCCAATGATGGTGCAGGTCGACTTTTCAACCATTAAAGAGGTCGGTAAAAACCCGCAAGGCCTAGTATTAACCTTGGTGATTAATTGGCTTATTAAGCCGTTCTCTATGGCTGCATTAGGGTGGCTGTTTTTCGAAGGATTGTTTGCCGATTTTGTTTCACCAGAAACGGCTCAAGAATATATTGCGGGTATGATTTTACTGGGGGTAGCCCCTTGTACTGCGATGGTGTTTGTGTGGTCGCAATTAACAAAGGGCGATGCTAATTACACCTTAGTGCAAGTGTCGGTAAACGATATCATCATGATTTTTGCTTTTGCTCCTATTGCTGGTTTATTGCTCGGTGTGACAGATATTCATGTACCGTGGGGCACCTTGTTTATATCTGTCGTGTTGTACGTGTTATTGCCTTTAATCGCGGGTGTACTTACACGAAAAAGTATTAATCGTTCAGGGCGAGACGAAGCGTCTATTGCTGGCTTATTGGATAAGTTAAAGCCGTTTTCTGTTATTGGCTTGTTGGCAACCGTGGTACTTTTATTTGGTTTTCAGGCGAATACAATTATTGAGCAACCTTTAAATATTGTATTAATTGCTATTCCATTAATTCTTCAAACCTACGGCATTTTCATTATTGCTTACTTTATTGCGGTAAAACTTAAGCTTAAACACAACATTGCAGCGCCTGCTTGTTTAATTGGCACCTCAAATTTCTTTGAGTTGGCGGTAGCCGTAGCAATTTCTCTTTTTGGCTTACATTCTGGTGCGGCATTAGCAACGGTGGTTGGCGTGCTTGTTGAAGTACCCGTTATGCTTTCTCTTGTAGCTATTGTGAATAAAACTAAACATTGGTTTACCGAATAATAGAGATTTAGCGCCTAAACTAGACTGTAAACGTGAAATTTATTTTGCGCGGAGGAGTTAGTGTAAAGTCAAAAAGAAAGACCTCCGTATTAACCGTGAAATTCTTGATAATCATGTTAATTTACAATGCGTTAAAAGGTTTGTTTTTGTAGTTAGTTTACTAGGGCAGAGTATGAATTTTCTCTATTTAACGGAATTATTGAGAATTAATGTCTGGAGAAATAATATAACCTTGCCTATTATTTGAACATAAGAAATATAAGCAAGGATATGCGATGCTCGTTAAACCTTTATTGATTGGTCCAATTGTTGGGCACACTACATCGTCAAGTTTTCGTGTTGGTGGTAGTTGTTTAAATGCTGATAGTTGTATTGGTGTTATTCGAGTTAGAGAATCGGAATCACCTCAGTTTTTCCCCATTCGGACTTTTCATTTCAGTGCCTATTACAATGATATGGGCATTGTTGATATTTTGTCGCTAGAAGCTAATACGACCTACATTTACGAAGTCGGCTATGTAATCTGCGATACGTTGGCTGAACTAAATCAAGCAATTGAAGAAGATAAGCTGGTTTGGGGAGCTGAAAAGACTCCAGATTTAAATGGACAAATAACGACTTTTCCAGACGAAAATAATGCTACTACTCGATTTATTATGGGGTCATGCCGTGACAACCTCGGCAATAAAGGCGAGGAGACATTCGACAATATATATGCTTACCTTGATGAAATTGACGAAGAACTAAGACCAACCATGTTGTTTATGTTAGGTGATCAAATATACATCGACCATGCGCATATTTTAGATAAGTATCAATTTAGACCTAAAATTGAAGACTATTTCAAAGAATATAGCGAAGCGTTTGGTTTATACATGTTTAACAAAGTCACTCGGCAACTACCTTGCTATATGATGATGGACGACCATGAAATACAAAATGATTGGTCATTAGGTAAATTCAAAGAAGACGAAAATAAAGTTAATCAGCAGTTCAATAAAAATACTCTTAAATATGGCCTTAGGGCATATGAGGCACACCAAGCTGCCTTCTCTAACCTAATTGAAGACCCTGAACAGTTTATCCAACAAAATTTCCCCTTCCATCCAACCGAAAACCGCAAAAAGTATTGGTACAAGTTTACTCATAGCAACAGTGACTTTTTCTTTCTAGATGTGCGCGGTGATAGTGAAGTAAGATCTAAAAAATATGAAGCTGAACACACCACTGAACCGAAAATCTTGAGTGATGCTCAATATACTGAGTTGTGTTCATGGCTAAGTGATGGCAGTGGTAACGTTAAATTTATTGCTAGTTCTATTCCCGTATTTCCTGATACCAGAGGTAAACTAGGCACTCCTGAAGATAAATGGTTCTTAGCCGCAAAGCAGCGTGTAGAGTTACTCGATTATATTCGAACACTTGATGAACGCCCTCAAGTAGTGTTTTTATCAGGTGACGTGCATATTTCAGCCGCTGCTCAATTGACTCATGAAGATGATCCAGATTTTAAAGTATTTAATGTCATATCTTCTGCCTTTCATTGGTTTGTTTTGGGCTTGCAAGAAGATCATTTTGACTGGGGCAAATTATTAGCAAAGAAAGCGAGGGCAGACCATGTTGAAGATGGTAATGCCACGTTTTCCAAATATCATTCAGAAAGTGTGATTAAAACGGCCTTTGGTAAGCCCAAAATATTTAAACGTAATAACTTTGCGATAGTAAGTGTTGAGAAGGTAGATGGCAAAAATCAAGTTTCGATTGAGTTTCGAAGGGGAAAGGACTATAGCAAAGTACTTAAAAATATCATATTGGACTTTAGGTAACACAAAAACCAAGGGGTCAGGCCTTTCTTTTTCTCTAACTCCTTTACCAATCCTAAACCAACACTATGCTGTTAGCACCTAGCACCTAGCACCTAGCACCTAGCACCTAGCACCTAGCACCTAGCACCTAGCACCTAGCACCTAGCACCTAGCACCGTAGGCGTGAAATTTATTTCACGCGATGTCTACTTGCAACTCGCTAACTTGTGTTTTTCATCTGACTTCTAACGACTGATATCTAATATCTCCTTTTTTGTTCGGCGTTAAAACGCCTCCTAAGCCTCGAATCTCGTTCCTTGCAACTCGCCCCTAAAACCAGTTAGTTTGTTTTCGATCATTGCGCTATAAGGTACTCAAATCTATACTTTTTTGTATCGATGTTGATTAATAATATCAGTACTTTATAAGCGAATGGAAAATATTACTATAGCCATGGCTGGGCTTACCGCCATTATTCTTTTTATTTTTGGTCTCGAGAACTTTTCTCGGGAGATCGAGAATATATCTGGCGAGCACTTTCGTAAGTCGTTAAGTCACGCAACGAATATTCCTATTTTAGGGGTGTTAATTGGTGCGGTGGTGACGGCTTTTATTCAATCGAGCTCTGCAACCTCGGTGATCACGATTAGCCTGGTAAATGCCGGGGTGTTAACGTTTAAAAACAGTGTTGGTATTATCTTCGGTTCGAACGTGGGCACCACCATCACGGCACAGCTGGTGGCTTTTAAGCTAACTGTGTTTGCCCCTGTGATCATTATTATTGGCTTTTTTCTTTCGCTCACTCGTAACCGTTTTTCAATATTTGGAAAGGCTATTTTCTATTTCGGCTTTGTGTTTTTTAGCCTTAATCTGATTTCTTCGTCACTTGCGCCGCTGCAAAATAACCCCGCATTAATTGAAATTTTAACGCAGCCGCAAAATCCGCTTATCGCGATTTTAGTGGGCTGTGTATTTACTGCTATGGTGCAGTCGAGCTCGGTAACAACGGGGTTGGCAATCGTATTTACACAACAAGGTATTTTGGGGCTTGAGAATGCTGTGCCACTTATTATGGGCGCGAACATTGGCACCACGGCTACAGCCATGATTGCGGTGTTTGGCATGGATATCGCTGCGAAAAAAGCCGCGCTTAGTCACTTTTTGTTTAATGTGGGTGGGGTGCTGTTGTTTCTGCCTTTCATTTTACTGTTTGGTAATAAGTTAAGTGAAATCAAGATGGAGCCAGCAATTGCGTTGGCGAATATTCATTTTATTTTTAATGTGGTTGCCAGCTTGGTTTTTATTCTTTTTCTTAATCCTTTTACGCGATTTGTGGATTTTCTGCTTGGCGAAGGCAAAATGGATTTTGAACGTCTTGAGTTACCTACCTACCAAGAAGATGAAGAGTTTCAGCACGTTGTTGATAAACTGGAGTCGGGGAACCAACAACTGCTTAACTTTTTGAAAGAGAATTACAACCAAGTCACGCTTAGCCTTGAAACAAACTTTAAGGGTATTCAAGACACCGCGCAAAAGCGCTTGGAATATGCCAGTTTTGTTGAAAAGGAATACATTACTTATTTCACGACTATTGTTAGTAAAATCAATGATGAAGAGCAGTCACGAGAATTAATGCTGCAAATTAATCGCTTTGATTATTTGTTTCAAATTCACGACTCCATCATCGATCTGTTTGAAAGCAAGCGCATTATGAATGAGCAATTTATTGAGCTAAAGAGCGATATATTGATTTTGATCCGCGAACTTTCGAGCGATACGCTTACCCTGTTTACCCATACGAGTGAGCACCTTGAACAACCTAAAAATGATGAAATAGAAAAAGCAGCGAAGTCACTGCAATTGCACCTTAATCAAGCGCAGCGAAAGTTGTTAATGCTGCTTGCCGATACCAATAGAAAAGACGCTGGCGCGCTGACAAATTTTGTGACTTACTCGCAACGACTTAAAGATAAGCTATTGAACTTACATAAAATGTATTCACATAAAAATGCCGAATTATAGTGTAAACATGACTCAAGCAGTGTTGAGTGAATTGATAAATGACATATGTTTGGGTATGTATTTATTGCTTTAGGTGTTTTGATCAGTAAGCTGACAGTGCGGGTATTCAAGCGTACGGAGCGCATATTCTGTACGCTTGAATCTGGCTTTATTGAATTAAGCTTACTTGTTTTACATAGGTGTCGGTTTGCAAACCAAAATGCCCTAAAACATAAGTGTAAGTGGCGTTTTCATTCCATAAACGGCTGCTGTGTATACCGTACACATAACATGTGCCCGTTGAGCATACTATTTGATCAGAGTAACTCTTTATAGAATACACTTTGTCGCCCAATGCCTCGCCATAAATACTGTTGAGTAAGGGGCTACCCACCGACAAACCATAGTAACCACATGTACTATTCCACACGTTGTACGGGTAAACGCCGCAGCTTAATAAGCCGCGAGCTGCACCGGCTACACCAACGAAGGTATCAACGTATGCTGCCATGCCTAATTTATAAATTTGTTGTGCGGCCAGTGTGACCCCCATTGAATGACCAATAATATCAATTTGACCTGTGCATGATTGGTTAATAGCCGTAAGAATGGCGTTGCGTACTGGTGTTTCTTCACTGCCATTGTGATCATTGCAACTAGCGCAAGATTTTGAGCCCCAATCTGGGGTGAAAATTTCACTACTAGCATACCCTTTTCGTTTTAATTCATTGATGGTGTTGTTCCAGCTAGAGGGGGATGCAGTGTTGCCATGCACCAGTACCACATTATCTCGACATGCTGCAAAAGCAGTTGTACACATACCCAAGCAGAGGGTAAATAAAGTGAGTAGGCGTTTCATTGAGTGTTCTCCTGTTTAACAATTATTTTACAACGTATGAAATTTAAACAGGGCTGGATATAGTACTTTCGTGCAGCAGCACTATTTCGTAATATGCAATGAATGATTTTTATTTTGCTAACCGCTAACCGCTAACCGCTAACCGCTAACCTCTAACCGCTAACCTCTAACCGCTAACCTCTAACCGCTAACCTCTAACCTCGAACCTCCCTCCCAAAACCTAATAATTTGTACTTAAAAACAACACTAAAGTTAAATAAATGTAAATATTTTCTTGCAATCGTACCTGTTTAGTCTATTTTCTGATCGGAGGTCACTCCTCCAACCTGATAGATATAATTACAATCAACAGGAACACACATGAAAATAAAAACACTCTCACTAGTGCCGGCATTAGTACTGGCCGCGGGTATGAGCCACAGCGCGTTTGCGGCGCAAGGGGTTGCATTTGTTCACGGCACAGGCCAGCAAACAGATGCATATAACGACTATTGGACAGGCAGTTTTGTTAATACGGTACGCCAAGGTTTACCAAACACCAGTAACTACACGGTGATCAATTGTGACTTTGAGCAGTATATGTGGGCCGATGGAGCTGCGGGCTGTTTAGCTGGGCAGCTAACCACATTTATAAATAATAAAAATATTACTGACTTAACACTGATCACTCATTCTAACGGTGGCAATGTGGTGCGTTGGATTTTATCGAACCCGACATGGGACAGCCGTTTTCCAAATATTATTAATAAAGTAACGCGCACCATTGCACTGGCTCCATCAAGTGGTGGTACGCCGTTGGCTGATGCGGTTGTTGCGGGCAACTCGTTTGAGCAAAGCTTAGGGTGGTTACTGGGTTATGGCAACGATGCAGTAAAACAACAACAAGTATCGTGGATGGCATCGTATAACGCTCAGTGGTTGTACGGCACACCAAACCGCCCAAGTTTACCATCTCGTTTTGAAACGGTTGTCGGCAGTGATGTTGATTCGGCTGTGTGGGATAGCGATAGTTATTGCGGCGGATACCAAAATCAAGTGGCACTTGAAGTGACACAAAATTGGTTAGACAGCTGTTCAGATGGTTTTTTAAATTGCAGCTCTCAGTCGCTAGCGGGGGCGGTGTGGTTTACAGATAAATCACGCACGAAAGGCAGTGAGCCTTTAAGCCACCAGCAAAGTCGTCGCAATTGTTTTGGCTTGCCAGACATGATTAAAAATCGAATTTAGGAGCCAGACAATGATCAATAATTTAAGCAAAATATGTGCTGCAATACTGTTTGTGAGCTCTGCGGCAAATGCAAATGAGCAAACCGTTTATCAATTTCCTGAGGTTCAATCGGCGTCTGTAGCGCAGTTACACATGCTTGAAAAAGACAGCGTAGAGTATTGGCAACGCGTGTCAGGCAAAGAGCTAAAGCGCGGTGTACCGGTGTTTGTGAACCAAGCGGAACATTTTATTCGTATCGCCCCTAAAGCGCGTTTTGAGAGCGGTGAAGTGTTTAAACCGCGCGACTTGCAGCTCGATAAGTTTTCAGTGAGTGATGCCAATGCGCAACAGCTGCCAATGCACGCTATTGCGGCGCGTGAGCAAATGCAAAATGCCGGTTTTACTGATGGCAGTGTTGGCCTTAAGCTTGGCCATGTTAACGCTAAGGCAATGTTAAAAACAAGCCAAGCGCTTAACGACAACGACACCTACTTAGTACATGTTATTGAAAAAGGCTCGCGTAACGCCTTACATGCCAAAACGCAATTTAAAGTAAACGACCAGCAGCAGCGCGTAGGCATGCAGTTGAGTATGGGGCAAAAGCGCGTTAAAGATAACGAGGTGCAACTTAGCTTATACAGCCCTGAAGGCGAGCAACTTGATGTACGCTATGAAAATGGTGAGGCAGTTTTCACATACCCGCTTGAAACCCTCGGTGCAGCAAATGGCTATTATGAGCTTGAGGCGAATGTCGAAACAAAAGTAAATGGGCAAACTGTAAAACGCTCTATAAAAATGCCGTTTGTGAACAGTTCGCAAACCATTACTATGGATAATGCTAAAGTTACGGCACTTGGCAACAACCAGTACCAAGCATGGGTGCCTGTGCAAGTTACTGACTCTGGGCGTTACGCTATTCGTGCCACTTTAACCGGTAAAGGCGATAAGGGCGAACGCGTAAAACTAGCAACAGTAGAAGTGGCTAAGCAAATAGACAACTATGATCAATTTATGATGCCATTTTCTGTTTCAAAAGCTGCTAAAGCCCCGTTTGAGCTGGTGGATATTGAACTTACCGACCAAACGCGAATGTTAAAGTTTGCACAGGGGCAATAAACACAACTAACCAATTTGTAAGCCGGTGCATAAACCGGCTTTTTTGTGCCTTAAGGCTGAGCTATAAAGCAAATGACCCCCCTAAGTAAGTTGATTACACCCCTTAATCACTAAAGCCATTTCAGCTGTATCAAAGTATTTTAAGTTACTTGAAGTCGTGAAATTTATTTCGCACTAAAGGGCTAAATATCTGTTTAATAATGCGCCTTTTATGTTTAAGATAAAATTTGGACATAAAAATGTGGGACTGACAATTTTACTAAGGAAAGGGAATGCCAGGTATTTATTTAGCAGTATTGGCCAATATTGGCTTTATAGCTTTCATTGTTTTGCTTTTAACGTTACTTAAAAAAGTGACCATTAGCCCTCGTTGGTTATGCATATCATTAGTCATTTTTATTTGTTATTGCTTCGCCTTATTTAATGGTAAAGCGATTATTCCACTCGACGTATTGTTCTCAGATCTTAGGTGGAATTGGTCAGGAAAAATAGCCGCCATTATCCTCTGGGGGTGTGTATTACTTGCTTTAATTCGCTTTAAAAAAGACTTTAAAATTAAAGAGGCTGGTTTTACCTTTAAGCAAAATGAAGGCTCTATTGAACCTGCGTTTATGATGATGGGTTTGTTTATCATTTTGCAGGTAGTTATCACCCTGATTTTAGGAAGCGATCCTAACTATGATCTTGAAACATTACTGTATCAAGCAGTCATCCCCGGATTTGATGAAGAGCCTATGTTTAGAGGGGTATTATTGTTTTGTTTTTCTTTAGCAGTCATATCAACGCGTTTTAACTTGCTGGGTGCGCCAATAAATGTTGCTGGTTTACTGTTGGTTTTACTATTTGGTTTAGTGCATGGGGTCATGTATAGCGAGGGAGAATGGTTTTTTTCTACCTTTAGAATCGCATTAACGAGCACCTATGGTTTTATTTTACTGTGGTTAAGAGAGCGTACAGGCAGCCTTGTATTTCCTATTTTGGCGCATAATTCGGTGAACTTAGTTGGGCAGTTAGTGTAGCCGCAACGAGATTACTGTGTTTATAGGCGCTGGGCGCGTTACTTTAACCATTCACGGTTAAGCTCCTTTTAGGGTTAACCGTGATTTAGGATGCTTTTGTAGCCGTGAAATTTATTTAGCGCCAAAGAGTCTTAATCCGCATTTTGTGACTTTAGCGTTTAGCCTTCACCCTAGATTCTACAGCCAGTTATCTTTTAAACTGTCACAAACACATTATCTTAGAGAATACGTTGAATTACTTGGCTCATCTTTATTTAGCAAAACCAACAGCTGATTCGCATTTTGGCAATTTGCTGGGAGATTTTGGTGGGCGTAGGCATTTGGCGCAGTTACCTAAGCCCGTTAAGTTTGGCCTTGAAAATCACTACCTCGTTGATAAATTTACTGATACGCATCCACTCGTTAAAGAGGCCAAGCAGTACTTTTCACCTGCACGTAAACGCTTTGCCAGTGTTGCACTTGATGTGGCGTTTGATCATTTTTTAATTCAACATTGGTCGCGTTTTAATAGCCAACCATTGCATGACTTTAAACACATGAGTTATTCGCTTTTAAATGCGCGACGCGCCATGATGCCTTTGCGTATGCAGCATGTTGTAAAAAGCATGACTGAAAACGACTGGTTTAAAGAGTACGAAACTCTCGATGGAGTAGGTCTTGCGCTCGATAACATTGCACGACGCATTCGCTTTGCTAATAACTTTGCGGGTGCAGCTGAAGACATTGCCCGTCATTACCATGATTTAGACGCCGTGTTTTTAGCTTTCTTCCCTGAATTGGTTGAACATGTTAAACAGCAGGCGATTGAAAAGCTGTAAGCAACTATAAATACCGAATTACAACCCCCACGACGAAAGCCCTTTATACCTAGATAACAATGGCCTGCTGCTTAATCGTCGCTTTAAAATTGCGATGTGCGCAAGGTTTTTAAAAATTCACTCGTTAGTCCTCACAGCCTCCCTTAATTTAGTCATTCAATACTTTTGTAATATTTATATGGAAGGGGGGTGGCGCTTTTTATTATGTTTAGTTATTATCTATCTAAATGATAATGGTTGTTGTTTTCATACTCATAAAAATACCTTTACCTGTAAGTTTATCTTCACTCAACGCAGTATCTTATGGGTTTTATTGACACTATTTGAGTGAGAACTTAACCGATTAAGCTGTATTTATACCCAAGAGATAGAATGACTATAATTAACCGATACCACTTGTCAGCCCTTTCAATTGCTATTAGCACGCTTTTAACTCCTGCTGTTAATGCAACAACAGCGTCACCGAATATAGAGAAAATATCTGTATCGGGCGTTAGGCAAGCGTTCCGTGGGGACATTCCTCTGAACGAGCAACCGCAAAGTGTTGAATTTATTTCTACTGAAAGTCTTGATGATGCGGGTGTGAACACGCTCACCGATATCTTTGATTTAACCCCAAGTATTGCTGAGCAAAATGATTTTGGCGGTTTATGGGAAAGCTTTGCTATTCGTGGATTAGTCGGTGATGAGAGTATTCCGTCAGGCTTTTTAATTAATGGTTACTCATCTGGGAGAAGCTTCAGCGGTACGCGTGATACGAGCAATATTGATTACGTAGAAGTAATGAAAGGACCGGGTTCTGCGCTTTATGGTCGTTCTGAGCCTGGCGGTACAATTAATATTATTACTAAAAAGCCACAGTTTGCACAGCAGGGTTATGTAAAAGTAACGGGGGGAAGCTGGCAAAATTACCGTGCAGAAGCCGACTATACTAACGCGATTTCAGAGCACGTTGCTTTTAGAATAAACGGGGCTGTCGAAGATAGTGAAAGTTTCCGAGACTACCATGAGTCAAGTAAAAGAGTGGTTACTCCTTCAATATTATGGCTAATTTCAGACACATCAAAGTTAAATTATGAACTTGAGTATGTCGATCAAAGCACAACCTTTGACCGCGGTATTGTTGCCATTGATGGAAAAATTGATTCATTACCCATTGAGACTTTTTTAGGTGAACCCAGTGACAAGCCAACAGAGGTCGATGCTATTTCTCATCAACTTACTTTTGAACACCAAATTGGACAATGGTCTCTTTTGAATGGCTTTAGTTACAGTGATTCGAAATTTTTAAGTGAATCAAGTGATGCCGAACTGGCACCCAGTAGACAAGTTTATTTTAAAGATGGCGAAACATTAAGTCGGCAGCATAATCAACGAGACTTTCAAACAGCGTATCTTTCTGCGCGAACAGAGCTTAGCGGGAGTGTTGAGCTCGCTGGTTTTACACACCATTTATTAATTGGCGCAGATGCCAGCAAGTTCGACTTTGATAAACTGTGGTATCGATACCGTCCTACACTGGAAGATACCCGTTATGCCATTAACATGTACAACCCTGTGTATGGAAAAACAGCGCCAGAAGGGTCACTTTTATATAACAGCACTGAAGTACAGCATAGCTATGGGGTTTATATTCAAGATCAAATAGATGTCAGTGAGCAATGGAAAGTACAAGTAGGTGGTCGTTTTGATTGGTTTGATCAGCAAATAGATAATCATATTAATCTAAAGCAGTCTAAAAGTGATCAAAGTACATTTAGCCCGCGTGTAGGTTTAGTGTATGCCCACTCAGACAACCTGCAGTACTACACGAGTTATTCTGAAGGCTTCAGACCCAACAGTGGTTACGATAGTAACGGCGATGCATTTGAGCCTGAAGAAACCGCTTCTTTCGAGGCCGGTATCAAGTTTAATACCGACAGTGTCAGTGGTAGTTTTACAGTATTTAGTGCTGAAAAAAGCAATATGTTAACAACAGACTTGCAAGCAGGTGTATCAACGGCGTTAGGTGAAGTGACAAGTGATGGCATTGAGCTTGATTTACATGGTGACATGACAGACAGTATGTCATTCGATTTTGCCTATACCTACACAGATGCCAAAACAGCAAACGACACTGTTAATCCTGACTGGTGGGTAAAACTGCCAAAGGGGAGTCCGTTACTTAATATTCCTAAACACAGTGCTAATGCTCAAATAAAAAGAGATTTAAACGACTTAGTCGATTTAAATGCAACGGTTGGACTCGCTGTACAATATGTTGGTGAGAGGTTAGGTGAAACCATTGATCCTACTTATTATTTACCTTCTTACACTTTAGTAAATATGTTTGCCAAATATCATGTGAACAATGATGTAAGCATACAATTTAATGTAAATAACTTATTGGATAAAAAATATTACGCCAACTCTTATTCTGCTATTTGGACTCAGCCAGGCGAGCCAATAAATTATAAATTAAGCTTAAAATATACCTTTTAACGAGGTTGGCGCTAAGCTAAGCCCTTTATGGCTACAGTCATGCCTACGATTATTGCAACACGTTGCTATTTAATCGTAGGCGTGAATTTACTCTGCTTACAAGGACTAATAGGCTTGCCCCTTGTAACCGGTATTATATTTTAACGATTAATCATCAGGCCCTTTTAGGGTAAATACTAAGTGCCTGCGCATGTCTTTTAAAATCACGCCTTTTTTTAGCATTGCGCCACTTAGGCGCTTTTGCCACGTTAATAATTCTGGGGTTGCAGCATCGAGTGTTTGTTGGTTTTCGAACTGAAAACAAAGCAATAATGAGCCAGGAAATAAGTGATATTCAACATCAAACCAGCATTGCACCATACCTTCAAGCTCTGCGCGGCCTTGAATTTCAAGGGCATCGGCAACGTTTAATACAAGCGCTTGTTGTTTTTGTTGTACTTTAGAAAGCTTTTTCATTTAAAAACCAAAATTCAGTCGAAAAAGTGATTATACCTAAGCTTTAACGAGGCCAACAATATTTTGCAGGATTAATTCGTTTTCAGAATAAGTGCAACTAATGGTTTGTTGCTTATTCAGCAAAAAAGTTACTATGCTATTTATGTCGTTTAAGGTGTGCGCAGAGTCGAGAGTCGGTCATGCTTGTATCATTTATGAGGTCGGTCGCTTATCGACAATTCTTTTCACTGTTTGTTAAAAATGATGTTATATTTGTTTTCTTACTTAAAAGTAATAAAATAATACAAATTAAATTTAACGATCAGGTTTCAAGATGACATTAAAAACAAATAGCCCGTTAGTCGAGCAGCGTGCCGACCCGTTTGTACATAAGCACAATGATGGTTTTTATTATTTTACTGGCTCTGTACCAACCTACGACCGTATTGAACTTAGAAAATCACAGACTCTCGAAGGGTTAAAAGACGCAGAAACGTTTGATATTTGGTTCAAGCACGACAGCGGCCCTATGAGCCGTCATATTTGGGCACCTGAAATCCATTATCTTGATGGTAAATGGTATATCTATTTTGCAGCCAGCCAAGAAGACGATATTTGGGCATTACGTCCTTATGTTCTTGAGTGTAAAGGCCAAGATCCATTAAATGATGAATGGGTTGAGCTAGGTATGATGCAAGCAGCCGATGGCGACGATAAGTCATTTACCGATTTTTCATTAGATGCCACAATTTTTGAAAACAACGGCAAGCGTTACTGCTGTTGGGCAGAAAAAACGGGTGGTCAATTTGCTGCATCAAACTTGTATTTAGCGGAAATGGAATCGCCAATAAAACTAAAAACAACACAGTTTATGCTGACCACGCCTGACTATGATTGGGAGCGTGTTGATTTTTGGGTTAACGAAGGTCCTGCCGTACTTAAAAATAACGGTAAAATCTTCATTGCTTTTTCTGCAAGTGCAACAGGTGCATGCTATTGCATGGGTTACATGGAAGCCGATGAAAACAGCGATCTGTTAGACCGCAATTCATGGACAAAAACGCGTATGCCGGTGCTTGAGACAAGTGTTGAAAAGAGAATATTTGGTCCGGGTCATAACTGTTTTACGGTGGCCGAAGACGATAAAACACCTTTGTGTATTTACCATGCTCGTGATTACGAACACGCAGTGGGTGAACCAAGTGTTGTGCCAAAAACCGACACGCGTCCGCTTGAAGAGATTGTTAAAGATCCACTCTATGATCCAAATCGACATGCGCGTGTTATGGAAGTTAACTATGACGAAAATGGCAGACCGTTATTTGCGTTGTATTAATGAGCATTACGCTAAATTCAAAGCCACCTAATTAGGTGGCTTTGTTGTATTTATATTAAGCAACGATAGCGGGGTACCAGCTTGCGAGGACTACGCCGAATAAACCGGTCAAAAATATCGCAGATATCAGTAACATTAAGCAGGCACAAGTGAGTGTTATTAATCTATGTGAGGTTTTTTTAGCTGCATATCTCACTAACTCGGCAATTAAAATAGGTAACACGTAGGAGCATAAACTAATAAAGATGACCGTCGGTCCGGTGAAAGTGGCGGTATCTATTCCCATTGAACCAAATACGATAAACCATGCAAAAATCATCAGCCTAAAAAATAACACGCCGTTAGCAGCAAGGTATAAACGAATAGCCCATATTTGATGAGCATGGATATTACGCGCTCTAGCCGTTTTTACTGCAAATATGCTCGATACAATGACCAATACGCCTCCAAACATGGTGAGCGCATGCATCAGTGTATTACCAACAGTTCCCCTTACTATAATTAAGTACAATCCTGCGAGTGAAATACAACACGCCAATATAACAAACACATAGCCATTATAGCGGTGAAATGTTTTATATTTTGCTCTTAATGTGGGGATTAATTGCAAACTCCCGCCGATGATCATAATAACAGCCAGTAAAACATGAGCAGCGTACATGACGTTACCGGTCATATCATTTGCTATGTACGCTGTATTATTCAGGCGAGTCCACTGTGATAAACCATGAGTAATACCTGTTACTGCATAACCGAGGATCAGGTAAGTCACAAAGCAGGCTTGCGCAAGGAGTAAGCAAATAAACCAGAGCTTTTTACTTGTTTCGAGTAGGTTAATAGGGGTGTGTGTTGTTGTATGGGGAGCCATGTCTCTTTCCATTTCACTTTTATAATGCCTCAAATATAAAGGGCTGCAGCTTTATTTCTTCTCAAATTCGAAATTTGAGCAATGAAATCGTGTTAATTTTTGCCTGTGTGTTGAATTAATTAGACACATTCATTAACAAAGTCTTTTTGCTAAGATGAAAGTTAGTTTGTAAGATACGTGTAACGCTCGATAATTGAATAAGCACACTCTTTATAAAGGCATAAACGGCTATGCAAAATAATTCCTCCTATTACTTCCTTGTGATTGTTTGTATGGTGCTCATGCTGGTTAATGCATTAAAAAGCGATAAGCAGCTTATTCATTATTTATTTGCGATATTTTGCGGCTCGCTGTGTATGGTGGGGGTGCAAAAGCTCAGTGCTCCTACGATTGGCGTCTATCACTATTTAATTGGGTTATTTACGTGTGCAACGTGTAATGTTTCTTGGCTAGTATCACGAACATTATTTCGTAAAAGTAAGCCTATATCAGGTGTTCATATTGCAGTTGCAGTGTCTATTGCTGGGCTGATTATGTTCAACCAAACGTGGCATTACTTAGTCAGTATCGACGCTCAACCTTTCCCCGATAGCCAGCAAATGTGGCGTTTAAAGCAAGGCATGAATGAAATAACAGTTTTACTGTCATCCAGTATTCTTGTGCTGTCATTTTGGGAAGCATTGAGGGGCTATAAACAAAAAAATGAAAGCCAAAAATTACAGGCAATTATTTTTGCTAGTAGTTACGCTTTTGCCGTTTTTAATGCCAGCATTCTGCCTAAATTCCTGTTTAGTGAAGCCGATATCAAAGCATACGAGCCGTTTATCATTACTTCTTCTGCCTTATTAATTGTGTTAGCAATGCAGGTTGTCATGGTTTTACAAAGTAGAGATAAAACGCATTGCTGTAATCAAACTGAAAGCGAAACAAGCGATGAAGTGAATCGTGTTAAAGTTGATGAGCCATTTGAGGAAATGGATATATCACCAAAGCTCATTAAAGGGATAAACCAATTGATTAATGAGCAGCAATTATACCTACAAAGTAACTTAAAAATTTCAGATCTTGCGCAAGCCCTTTCAGTGCCAGAGTACAAAATAAGTCGCGCAATTCGACATTATTACAAAGTAGCTAACTTTAATTTATTTATTAATCAGTATCGAGTTAAGCATGCTCAGGCCTTATTACTAAAAGATGAAGCACGGCACTGGAGCATTTTGAGTATTGCATTGGAAAGTGGTTTTTCTTCTTTGGCTACGTTTAATCGTGTGTTCAAAAGCATCGTGGGCGTGATCCCAAACGAGTTTAGAAAACAAAATGATAAGGTGCAAAATTCAAGTTTACCTGAGCTTGCTGAGTAGATGAGTGAGTTTTTCCTCCTTTTATTTTTGTTGATTTTTTTGCAATTATTTAATGCAAACGTGTGTATTCATTAAAAAAATACCCCCCAAGAGTTCACCCAAATGGCACTCATACAAGGTACTCATACAGGGCTTTTTAGTGCATTTAACGACGCCTTTTTCAGTGCATTTAACTACGTCTATTGCAGTGTATTAACAGCTTTACGACGATTGTTTTTGTATGTTTAAGGCCAAAAAACTCCACGATTGATTACCTAGTTTCAATTGTTACGTTCCCTTTTTAAGGTCAAATCTTGATGGTTTGAACGCGTTTAATTTACTGATTTATTGCAACTTGATAAGCAAACACACGAAACAGCGTTATAATTTTTAATACTAATTTCGTTTTTTACAATTTGGCATACTATTTTATGGTGATAGGCACAAAACTCAGAAAGCAATTATTACTGGCTTTTACAGCAGCCTGCATCGCTATTCTTAGTGCGCAAACGATTATTCGGCATTTTTGGATATTGCCTACCTTTGAAATGATGGCTAAACAAAATGATCGGATAGACATCCAGCGAGTTGAATCTCAGCTTCAACAGCAAATAGATGCGTTATCGAAAATGGTATTCGATAGTGCAGCATGGGATAGCATGTACGATGCAGCCAAAAACCGCCGTACAGCGTGGTTCAACAATGATTATGTAATAGCGGATGCACTTGAGCGTTTAGACGTTAATGGTTGGTATCTTTACGACACCAACGCGACGATCATTGGCGGAGGAAGCTTTGATAATAATTATCAACCTTACTCACCAGACATACTCGAAGTACCCCAACACCTTTTAGACAATGATTTGATTATTTTACCTGAAGAGATCATCGCAGATTCAAAAGCCATGACCTCTAAAATTCACTTTTTAAAAATTAATGAGTTACCTGCGGTGACGGTTGCTTATAACGTGACTAAATCAGACGGAACAGGTTCTCCTGTTGGTACGCTATTATTGTGGAGCTTTATTGATAAAGAATTTATTGAAAACCTCACCCCTGGCTTAGCTGACGATATTACGTATTACCAAGGTGAAAAAGCACAGGCTTTAAATGCGTACATCACGTCGTTTTTTGGCCATGAAAATACCGTTAATACGCCGATAGAGCATGACAAAAAGCTTTATATAGGAGTGCAAGATAAACACGCTAACTTGCTATTTGTTTTGTCTATTCCAATGCGTGAACGCACCTATGATAGAAGTTTATTTGACAGTTCTTTGATCACGGGGCTGCTTATATCGGGCTCGGTATTTATGTTGTTTTATTTATATATTAATCAGCAGTTACTGCGGCCATTGTCAGAAATGTTTGTGTCGGTGAGCAGTGCGCTTAATCATAAAGATTTCACTGTGCGCGCAGAATATAAAGGCGACAATGAGCTTCATCAGTTAGGTCGGGGGATGAATGAGCTATTTATGCTAATTGAAACTCAGCGAGCAGAAATTATAGAGCGACACGAAAAGTTAAGGCATATAAGCAACACCGATGCGATGACAAGCTTGGCAAATCGTCGTGCGCTGGATACTCACTTAGAAACGCTTGCGAATGACCCTGAGAATATAAACGAAAACGTGTCGTTGATCGTTGCTGATATCGATCACTTTAAACTTTATAATGATTATTACGGCCATGATCAAGGTGATAAAGCGCTTTGTAAAGTGGCTCAAGTTCTAAAAGCATTTACAAAACGAGGAACTGACTTTGTTGCACGTTATGGCGGCGAAGAGTTTGTTATTGTGCTTAGTAACACTGATGCGCAAGCAGCACTCGCTGTCGCTGAAACACTTCGTAAAGCAATAGAGTCTGCTGCCATTGTGCATGAGGGACGAAAGGACGTTAAATGTGTAACATTATCGATTGGCATTGCTAGTAAACCTGTATCACAGCAGTTTGACTCAAATACACTGTTTAAGCAGGCTGATGAAGCGCTATACCAGGCAAAAGCCCAAGGCCGAAATTGTTGTGTGTTAAGTCGCTAATTTTATAATCTTTATTGCTTTAATATAATTATAATAACACCCAAGTTTGCGCTAATCAGCATTGGTACACTCATTTATTCAGAAACTCTCAGGTGACTGCTCATCACAATTTTTGGGATACAGCAGCAGGGCGAAACCCTAAAATAGATGGCTATAATTCACGCGTTCATATGTTTAATAATTACTGGAAAAACATTACTTATTTTGCAATTAGTGCGAGTGATGGCGCCGAAGTACTTGTTGAGAACAATTATTTTGAAAACTCAGCAAAGCCTCATTGGAATCAAGGCTCTGGATATTTTAGTGCCTCAGGAAACATTTACACAGGACGTTCAGCAACAGATCAATATCGTGATAGTGGTGCAACGGTCTTTAGTGATGTGCAGCTTTACCCATATCGATTAGACAGTGCAAATACTTTGGGTAGCCAAGTAGATGGAGGAACGGGCCCTCAATAGATTCAGAACCCGTTTTATTGCTCAGCGAATGTTTTCACAGGCGCTGAGCAAGTTTATTACAGTGCGACTAAGCTCTGTTCAAGCATGGCTTTTATTTGTGCAACGATTTTGGCTTCTGTTTCGGGCTCAAATTGTGCAATACGTGGCGTATGAATATGACCCGTTGGAATGTCTGAATTAAGCTCATCGCGTAGGCGAATACTCCGGTACGAAATTTCGTTTGATAGGTAGCCACCACCGCCACCTTTAACCGCAATTGCACCTTCAAGCTCTTTCAGTGATTGTGGTTCAAATGCTTTTTCAAGAGTGACCACTTTATGATTGTCGTTGATTGTGAATGGGCCTTTCGCTTTTTGCATATGCTCTACAGGTAGGCTGAAAGTCACAAATTCATTACCCGGCAATGGGCGGTCGTGAAGGCGTGATATTTTTGGTGCAGTTGCAGTACCGCCATACACTATATTCGCATTGTCTGGCGCAGTGACGCTACGGCGTTTACCCGGAAAGCGTTCAAGATCAAAATCTTTACTGCCCATGCTGATCGTAGCAATCATATCAACATTATTCAGCGCATAATACGGCGCAAGTAATGATTCAATAATACCTTGATCAAAGTCTTCATAGCGTACCGGCACCATGACCGTGTTTATTTCGGCACTAATACCTTGATAGCTAATTACTTGACCATCTAACAAAAGCGCTGCCACACCCGATGGGTTACTTTGGTTAATGTTTTTATCAAGTAAAAAGGGATCAAAGCCGGTAATTAAGATCTTTTTGTCGGTTTTTTTGCTGTAATCAAGATCGGTGCGACCACGGCTGCCATTTTCAAGCATGATTAATAATGCGGTTTGTTCGCTGTCTGTGATGGCAAACTGTGGTTTGCTGGTACGCATCACTTTGCTTGAAAGGAGGCGTGCCCAATATAGTTCGCGGTCATCAAAGCTATTTGTTTTGCTGATACGTGCTTTTGCATTGCGCCAAAGTTGTTTTGAATAATCATCGATAAGATCACTTGCTTGCTGGTAGCTCGACACCGCCTGCCAGTCTTTTTCAAATTGC
The DNA here is from genome assembly GCF_001938575.1 of Pseudoalteromonas sp. PAB 2.2. Taxonomy (NCBI): domain Bacteria; kingdom Pseudomonadati; phylum Pseudomonadota; class Gammaproteobacteria; order Alteromonadales; family Pseudoalteromonadaceae; genus Pseudoalteromonas; species Pseudoalteromonas sp. PAB 2.2. The sequence continues at coordinate 334,927 of NZ_LYPI01000009.1, read as the reverse complement.
GCGACCTCTTTCGAAAAAGCAGCTAACACTGTTGGCATGGCTTTTGTCGCTTTTTCGATACGAACCTCTTCAACAGTTAGCTCTGCTGCAAACGCAGTAAATGATGAGGCAATAAGGCTGGTAGCAAGTAAAACGTTTTTCATAGTTATCCTGTTAAGTTACAGCAAGTTTTTAGACTAAGTTAACTATCCTATGGATAAAAGCCCAGCGCAAATAAAATCGTTCAGTGCCGCTATTGCCTACATTCAGACAAAAAAGCGTGTGTGCAACTATCTTAGGATCAGTTTTGTTTGTTTACTCTGTGAGTCTGAAAGCAGCTTTCGGTACTTGGCAGGTGTAATGTGCATAATCGCTTTGAACTCTTTAATAAAATGCGGCTGATCGGTAAAGCCACACGCTTGCGCTATATCGGCAAAACTCATAGAAGGGTGATCTTTTATGGCTTGTTTGGCCATTTTTACGCGATAAATGCGTTCAAAATACTTAGGTGTTACTCCGCACTGGTTTTTAACTTGTCGTTCAAGTTGTCTTTGACTGAGTGGTGCTCGCTGATAGGCGGTTTCGAGTGGGGTTAAATTAATTAGGTTACGAATTAAGTGCTTAGAGTGCTCAGTTCCGCGATTAATCACTTTGGGTAGGGTTAAGTACTCGCTTAAAAGAGCCACAAAAGCACTAAGGCTTGGGTCTTTTTTAAGGCCTGTTGCTATTGTATTGAGTGACTCAACGTTAACTAAAGAATGTGTTGTGGCGTGCAGCTGCGGCAGTACTGTGGGATTAAAACGTATGCCGCAAAATCGTGCCTCTTTTGAAAAACTCAATTTTGATGCATGTGTCGATGTTTGCTGAAAAGCATAGGGTGGGGCGACTGGCTGATCATCAAGAAAAAGCGCACCAGCCACAGGAAAAATAACCCCAGTTGCCCCATCGCACGCGAGCCATTGGTCACCCTCTGAATGCGCCGAAGCACACCAGATAGCTTGAATAATTTCGGCTATGTCACCTTGTGGCGTCATGAGCTCAAGTGTTAAATGATTATTCATTAAACTCGACATCAGGTTTAAATGTTTTCACTATACGATTCCAGCTATTAATTGCATTAATGGCAACCGTTAATGCAACAAGCCCTTGAGCTGAAAATGCGTCAGTCAGTGTTTGATAGAAAGTATCATCAATTGGTTGTGCTTGTGTCAATTTTTCGCACAGTTTTAACGCAAGGCGCTCATGCTCAGTATAAAGCGGCATGTCTTGCCAAGCACTTAAACCAATAATGCGATTAGGTAATTCGCCATACTCGCGTGCTTGTTTAGTATGCATTGCAATACAAAAAGCACATTGATTAAGCTGCGATACCCTCAGTTTTATTAGCTCCCATATTGTTAAGCCGAAAGTCGCTTCGGCAGCATTTTTAATTAATGATTCTTGGTTAATAAGGTGCTTTATAAGCACGGGGCATGAAGAAAGATAATTAGCACGTTTCATAACGGTTCCTTAAATAACAATTTAGGGCCAGTTTAGAAAACGCATAGATTTAAATATTGCAAAAAAACGACATGTTTGAATGTTATTTGTCTACAGTCATTCGCACCCGATTTTTAATCCTGTTATGCTAGCTTTATTAGCAATCACTGAGTGTTTAAGATGATTAATGATAATGATGTAATCGAAACATTAGATGAATTAGAGACATTTTTACGTCTTGTCGAAAATGGTGGCTTAGGCCTTGAAAATGTAGCAGGGGTCGCCTTGGCTACAAATAACAGTGATGGTCGCCCATTTGTCGCTGTTCTTGATGATAATCATCAACTATTACTGGGTCGGTATGTTAGTCATGACGTATACGAGAATGGTAAAGATATGGTGCGATATGGCGTGAAAAAACCGCATTAAAAACGGGTTTTGTACCTATAATGTTGTGATTTTATGCCTGTAGTATAATAATATGTTCTTATCGAGCGCTAAATTAATTAAAAAAAGGGAAGTATATGAAGTTTTTAAGTGTTGCTCTTTTAGCCGTGTTAATGACCGGTTGTGCGAGTTCAAGTGATGAACAAGCAAGTAATGATGGTTTAATTTGTAAAATGGAAAAGCCAACGGGTAGCAATATACCTAAGCGTGTTTGTCGTACTCCAGAACAAATTGCAGCAATGGAAAAAGAAGGCCGAGATGGCATTCGTGATATTCAACGAAATAGCACAAATACAGTGAGACTATAATCGCTGAATAGATTTTTCTGAATCGAATTAATAAGGGCCACGTGTAAATACGTGGCCCTTTTTTGTTATAGTGCGGTGCGTATACCGAGGGCAATACTGCGACCTGGCTGCGGGGCTAAATATCGTAAATAGCTTTGATGTGGGCGTATTTCTTGGTTTGTTAGGTTGTCTATAGTTATAAACAGCTCATTATCAAATCCCAAAAGTGAATTTGCGTAACGCATGTTCATGCCCATACTGTAGTAGCTTGGTGATGCGTGTTCAAACTTTGCAAGCTGCTCTTGCGCTTTGCTGTGTTGGTAATCAATCGTGGTTTTTATATTTTCAAATTGCCAATGAATTGCTGCGCCATAGCTGTCGGCAGGCGTGCGAGGAATGCTATCTCCTTCGAGTCGACGGCGAAAATACTCTGCCTCTTGGGCTTCATCAGGGTTAAAAAAAGCCTCTGGTGTAAAAGGGTCATAGCTTCCGTCAAATTGATATACCGGTGTGTTTTTTGTTTCGTCAGCATACGCAGTAAAGGTGAAATCGCCTAAATTTTGCGTGTTGAGTGTATAGTTGAGCTCAACTTCGAAGCCTTTATTTAAGGTATCTGCTTGACGCCATTCTTTAACATACACACCTCCTCTGTATACTCCTGTGCTGCCTAGGTAAATATAATTATCGTAGTTATTTTCGTACCAACTCGCAGTCAGGCTTAGGTTGTCGAAGTGAAAACCTGTGCCAATTTCGTGCGCTTTATTCACTTCTTTTTCGAGGCTTGAATTACCTTGCTCTTCAATTAACAGTGCGTAATGTGGGTTACTTGCATACAGTTCATTGATACCGGGGGCGCGCTCGGCATGGGTCGTACTTGCATCGACATACCAAAACGAAGAAATATCCCAATTTGCAGACAATGAATGATTAAACAGCTCAAACTCATTATCTTTTATGGCTGCTCCTTGACCTCGTCCGGGCTGATAGTGGTCGTTAATAGTTGGCGTGTAATTGACTTTTTCGTAGCGTGCTCCAATTTGCAACGAAACAGGCCCAAGTGCTGCATCTTGCAGTATGTATGCACCTTGGCGTTTAGCGTTAATGTCGGGTAGGTAATTGTTTTTGCCACTGCCTTGTTTTTCACTCCTATCGACAACGAGTCCGAATGCACCAGCGAATTGTTCTGTAAATTGATAATTTAACGTTGGACTAAGTTGCCAGTTTTTTAAAACGAATGTGTTCACGCTGCTCTCGTCGAGATTTTCGTCGTCTAGCTGTTTTGAGTACACCGCTTTTATATTGAACTCATTTAAGTATGGATTAGCTGAAAAATGTTTTTGGTAAAGTGCATCAATACGATATTGAGATGAGTAAATACGAATATTTCCCGACTGTTCAGTCTGTTGTGCATCGTGTGAATGCACTGCTGGACGGGCTATGTGAACAAACCCCGGTATTGCCCTATTTGCGGAGTTGTAATTCACAGACATACCAAATAACTGCTCATCGTCAAATCGCTGACTGCCACCAAAAGTTAAGTTTGTTTGGTAATAACTTGAATTGACTACTTTATTTTTAGAGTTAGCGAGTTGATGAGTAATTATTTGCTGCTCAATAGGGGTGACATCAACAAACTGAGTGCCATCATGCTCCCATGTTGGTCTTGCCAAAGAAACTTGGCATTGGCTTACCTGTTGGCTATTTAAAACCAGCGAGTCCCAATTTGAGCAGTCTGCTGCTTTGCTAGTATGAGGAACTTTATAATCACTCTGCTCGCGATAAAGAAGGTTAACGTTATACGCAAAGTCGTGTTCTTGACCGCTTGCGGTGCCAAGCACAGAAGACGGGGCATTGTAGCCCGTTTGAATTTCAAGTTTGTCTTCTTTTTCAATACCTTGTTGTAAGGGAATACGGCCATCATTTATATCAACAATCCCAGCCATGGCTTCACCACCAAAAGGAATTGTTGCACGAGCGCCTTTAAGTACCGTGATCGATTCTGCAAAAAAAGGCTCAATAGGTATGAGTTGATCGTCGCTCACCGCTGACATATCACGAATAGGCATGCCATTACTGGTGATCAGTACTCGTTGGCCTCCTTGACCACGAATTTGTGGCCGACTTGCCGAAGAGCCGAAAAAACTGGCACTAACACTGGGTATTTGTGAAAGCGTATCACCCAATGTTGTTGCTTTTTGTTGCTCTAAAAGATCACCAGATAATACAGACTTACCTACAGCAACCTGGTTTATGGGGGAATAGTCTTTTATGTCGCTTTTTATCTCTATGTGTTCGATTTCATTTGCGTGCATAGATGAAGAGATACCTAAGCATAAAAGGGAGATTTTAAATTTCATTACTTTCTCTTTGTTATGTTACATCATAACAATTGTATTCTGTATCTAAATACGGTTCAAACAATTACGTTCATTATTAACTTAATTTTTAAGGGGCTTAAGTATAAGTGGGCTTAAGTAGGGGCGGTTAGAGTGCTCCACTTACTAGGGAGCACTGCGACGCTGAAAAACCTTGCTAAGCAACTGTTGATGGATATTTTCTACGAGCTTTTTTGCAAAGCACGATTGATTCGCTAATGCTTTTAAGTAAAGCACAGAGAATCAGATAAATGGTACAAAACACACCACGTCGCTATTAATTTAAGTCGACTTTTGCTTGCTTAAAATATCGTCATTACTATAAATTAAAGTGCCGATTAGTTTTACTATAAGTTGTCTTAAAATAAGGATAATCATATGACAGATAATTACACACCACCTGAAGCAAGCCTTGAAATTCCCACAGAGAATAACTCAGGACAAGGTAAGGTGGGCGAGTTACCAGAAGGCGTAAAGGGGTTTAGTTGGGGAGCGTTCTTTTTAAGCTGGATTTGGGCAATTGGCAACAGTACGTGGATAGGCCTATTAGCTTTAGTTCCTTATATTGGTTTTATTGTGTCTATTTACTTGGGCTTTAAAGGCCGAGAGATGGCGTGGCAAAACAAACGATGGGACAGTGTTGAGCATTTCCAACGTGTGCAAAAACAATGGTCATTTTGGGGTGTACTGATTGTTGGTGGCTTATTTATACTGGGTATCGTGGCAGCTATTTTACTTCCTGCGATGCAATCAAGTAGCTATTAAGCTTTATACTGACAAGTTTTGTTAATGCCAGCTTTTACTGGCTCAATATACCATTAGGATATTCGCTTTTTATAAAATAACACAGTGAACGGCGTCGATAATATTGAAGACTTTGTCAGTGCAAATAAAAATGAAGTAGAACAAATGCAACAGCTCGGTGCATAGCAATACTGCCATTATAAAGTTTAAAGCCCCTTTGTTGGGGCTTTTTTTTAGCCTTAACAAATTGAGCATTGTTCATTATGACGAACAACTATAGTATTTCAGTAATTTGATTAATTAGGGCAGGGCGTATGTTACGATTTTTTTCTATTAACCAAGGTGTGATCACCGAAACTGAGCCAGCCCCCGATACACCTTTAGCAACCGCTATTAAAAATGCGCATTGGATAGACACCATTAATCCAAGTGAAGAAGAGCGCCAAGCACTTGCAAGCACATTAAATATTACGCTTCCTGCGGCGGATGATGTAGACGAAATTGAAGCATCATCGCGGTGTTTTATCGACCACGAAGGCTTGCATGTGCATGCATTGTTTATGTCGCCTAACGAAGGGCGTTTTAATACGGTGACGGTCGCATGTTTACTGCAAGATAACTGCTTACTAACGATTCGCGATGATGAATTAGCCGATTTTCGTTTATTGCGTTTACGTGCTCGCAAAGGGCAAGTTGCGTGCGATAACCCAAAGCAATTACTCGTGACTTTATTCGATCAAAAGGTCGAAAACCATGCAGATATGCTTGAAGATATGCATCATCAACTCGAAAAACTCAGTGCGTATGTGCTCGAAGAGGATGACTCAGATCTTGAGGAAGCAGTGAGCCGAATTTCTCGCCTTGAGGACAACAACGGTAAAGTACGTTTATGTTTAATGGATACGCGTCGCAACATTTCTTTTTTACTGCGTAATTTGGGAGCGCCCAGCGAAGACCGCGAGTCTCTGCGCGAAATTGTCCTCGATATCGATACCTTGATGTCTCACTGCACCTTTTTGTTTGATAAGGTGAACTTTTTAATGGATTCGACTCAGGGCTTTATTAATATCGAGCAAAACCAAATAATTAAGACTTTCTCAATCGCCTCAGTGGTGTTTTTACCTCCCACCGTGGTTGCCAGTATTTATGGTATGAACTTTAACTCTATGCCTGAGCTTAACTGGGCATGGGGATACCCGTTCGCGATTGGCGTGATGTTGTTGTCGGGTTTTGCCCCTTATTTATTTTTTAAACACAAAGGCTGGTTATAACGTTGTTTTAAAAAATAAAAAAGCCCAGCAGATGCTGGGCAAGGGGTCTTCGGATAGAAGGGAGGGTTTAACTTTTCAGTTCGCCCGTTGACGATTCGATGTGCGCACGAACAAACCACTGAAATTGCTCTAAGTCTGCTAATTGACCTGTGATCATATCTTCAGAAACTGGGTCAAGCTCGGCTAACTTTTCAATGGCTTGGCGGTGATCTTTATTCACCCCGTTATACACTTTATCAAGGGCTGACAAGTGGTCGGTTACGAGCCCTTTGCCAATTGAATAATCTTTCCAATTACGACGGTCGACAATCGATTGCGGTGTGCCTACGGGCACGCCACCCATAGTTGCAATACGCTCTGCGATAGTGTCGGTCATTTCTTGTACGGCACTTACTTGTGGATCAAGCATTTCGTGCACACCAATAAAGTTAGGGCCGACTACATTCCAATGAATGTGTTTTAAAGTGAGGTGTAAATCGATTAAAGCGACCATACGTTGGTCTAAAATAGCAATCGTGTCAGCGGCTGATTGGTTATTAACACCGGGTGCTGTGAATTCTGCGACTTTCGATGATGTGTTACTCATTACTCCTCCGAGTTTCTTTAAAAAGTTGTTCCATGATGCTTTCTGTAATGACCAGAAAGCGAAGTTATTTAAAGAGGAGCAAGCGTTGTACCAAAATTAATGATATTTATAAGTTTTTGTTTTTATTTATTTATTTTTTGTTTTGAGGTGGGTCGTGAGGTATGTGGGTTTAGCTTATTATGAAAACTCTGCACACTGAATGTAAAAAATTCAGTGTGCAGTGGAAGAAATAATTACTCGTTTATATATCAAGATAACAATGCAGCCGCTAAACGAACAAAGTCAGACGAGGTTAAAATACCTACTAGGTTATTGTCTTCGTCGACAACGGGCATACAACCATGACGATTCTCGACAAAGAATTTAGCCACCTCATGCAGTGGCTGCTTTGCAGAAATACTAGTGAAATCGGTTGCCATGATATCGGCTACTTTGGTTTGCTTTTCTTTTCGCTCGAGTGCGCTGGCGCTAAAGTTGGCCATAATGTTCATTACTTGGGCAATCATTATTTTCTGCGTGAGCATGCCTACTAAGCCACCGTGCTCGTTAATAACGGGAATGTGGCGGATGTTTTTTTCTTTCATTAAATTGTGGGCATCATGCAAGGTGTTGTGCGCACTAATCGCAAATGGGTCTGGAGTCATTAAGTCGGCGACGAGGTGTGTCATGGTTTATTCCCTACAAAGTAATTAATAAGGTATAAGTTTAGCTTTAATTGGGCTGAATACACTTTGTTCAGATCAAAGTTTTATTGATTGATGAAATTTTTTAGATCAGCAGTGACAGCCTGCCATTGTTACTTTCATTGCTTTTTAAATATAACTAAAAGTACTTTTTAACACGGCTGTATATTTGCTACTTTCTTAGAGCTTAAAAGGAGAAAGTTATGGCAATAAATAAATTATGGCGGCATCTCACTGAGCCTTGGCAGCGCGCAGCAGGTGCGTGGTTTGCTTTTTTTCTGTTATTCAATGCCTATTGCTTTTTTTGGCGTCACTATATTGGTGGCGGTCATTACCAATTTTTTGATTCACAATTATTTTGGTTAAAAGAGTGGGGAAGCTTATGCGTGCTTAGCATAGGAGTTGTTGCATTTTTTAATTTAAAAGCGCGCGTTAAAAGTAGAATTTACTTTTATCCTACGATGTTATTGATGAGCATCTCATTGATCATTAGCTTACGTATTTTAATAGATTTTGATTTTTATGGTTATGCGCTCGCAGCCTCGGTTACTCAGCTTTTTCCAAAATACTTCATTGCGAGTACTCTAGTATTAATACTGTGGCATGTTTTCACGGTACAAGCAGAGTCAACACCTGCGACGGTCCGACCTGAACACACTGAGCATTTTGAAAAGGCTGATTATATTGAAGTGAACCATAAAGGAGTCGCTAAAAAGCTGCCGTTAGCGTCAGTGGTTTTTATAAAGTCAGCAGGTAATTACTTAGAGATACAGACCGTTGAGAATCGTTACTTAAAGCGAGATACCATTAAACACCTATATTCTGAACTACCGTCTGACACATTTTGCCAAGTACACCGTAGTTATATTGTTAATGTTGCCCAGATTGCTGATTTTAATCTAGCGCTCAATAAGTGCAAATTGACGATGGCTGCAGGTTTTAGTGTGCCAGTGAGTAAGTCGTTTAAAGCCCGTGTATCTGATTTGCTCAGTGTCGAAGATTCATTCATCACAAAATAGGTGATTTCGTCACAGTTCTATATAAATCATAAGGTTAATCATTATTCTTGAACACATGAAAATCATTGTTTAAGGATTAATTAAATGAAAAACACCAAGCAAACTACGCATAAGTTCTTGCACTGGTTGAGTGCGCTATTGGTTTTGACTGTGATTGTAATGGGTTACTACATGACCTGGGCTACCGATTACAGCTTATACCACTGGCATAAGTCGATAGCGGTTATGATTGCGATGCTATGGGTAGCCAGAATTATCTATCGAATACGAAATCCGTTTCAATCAGCAGTGCAAAATCGCCTTACCAAATGGTTGCATGTTTATCATTGGGGGCTGTTAACTTTATTAGCTATCATGCTTGTTTCTGGCGCATTTTATAGTGGGTTTGGCGGCTTTGGTATTGGCTTGTTTTCGTGGCAACTCATTGCTAGTAACTACAATGAGGCAGGCGAGGCGGTTGCCTCTATTGCTTGGTTAAGTGAGGCAGGATGGCAAGTTCACATTTTGTGTGGTTATCTATTATCAGCCGCGCTGTCGTTACATATCTTAGCGGCACTTAAGCATCACTTTATTGATAAAGATATGACTTTAAAAGCCATGCTTTAAAGGTTTATTTCAACCCGGTTTCTGCCCTTATTTTTAGCCGAGTAGAGCGCTTTATCTGCTCGGTTAATTAGGTTATCGAATGTGTCATCTTGTTGCCAACGGGTTAGTCCAAAACTGGCAGTGAGTGTGATGTTATTTTCATGAAAAACAATTTCGCTGGTTTCAACAATAGTCCGAAGCGTCTCTAGCTTTTGTTGGGCTGCATTTTCGCTGGGCTCAAAACTCAAAATGAGGAATTCCTCTCCGCCCAAACGACAACATAAGTCTTGTTTGGCTAAATGGTGATTTAACAGTTCAGAGAATACTTCAAGTACGAGATCTCCCCCTTCATGGCCATAACTATCATTGATACGTTTAAAGTAGTCTATATCTACCACGCTGGCATACAGTTTTGAGTTGTGTTTTGAGGTTAATAAACGCTGTTGTTCAAGTATAAACTGTAACCCTCGGCGGTTGTATAAATTGGTGAGGGGATCTTTTAAAGAAAGGTCTAAGTAACGTTTTTTCTCGTCGATAAGTAACGTTGTTATGAGGCCTAGTCCTATCATCACAAACACAGTGGCATGCCCAACAACCGTTAGCGAATAAAGCACCGCAACAGTTAGGTTCCCAGAGACTACAATGGCTAATTGGCTTATTGCGATGATCAATAAAATACACAGGGCAGTGGCGAGTACCCCATTGCCTATATTACTTTTTAGTATGGCGCGTTTGAAACTGACATAAATAAGAACGGGCAGAGTTATAAATGTATAACTTAGCTGCGCGATAGCTAATTGGTTTATGGTTTTCATAAAAAATATAAACACGGCGCATACGAGACTAAAGGCTATTACTTGCAGGTTGAAGCGAGACTTTTCGTCGTAATTAAAAATAGCTAACTGAAGCAACATAATAGAGAGCACGTACATGGCGACACCTGAGCGAAAGTCAGGTGTGAGCTCAAAAATATTCTGTATCCATAACCACGAAAAGCCCGCCATTCCTAAATAGAAATACAGGTTAAATAGTGAGATTGATCGACTGTTAAACCCACTGGTCATTAATTTTGTGGCAATAACCGAGCAGGTAATAACGGTGATCATTAAGAAAATATAGAACCCGTGATAAAAATAGTTCTCGATGCTACCAGTCATGAGTCACACTGAAATGCGCTGTATTAGTAAAGAGTAGCACAGAAAGTTTCCCCGCGAGAAAGAGATATATCCCTGATTATTCAGGGTGATGAATATGTGAATAAGCATCTATTGCATCAATACTGGGTTTGATCCCCTTTCCCAAAACAATGATTAACTGTGTTGTAATTTCACGCTTTGCAATGTGGGGTGGCGACTCACTAGGGTAAGGTGAAGCTTGCCTTGAACAGGTAAGTAAACCACAGCGTGTTGTATAAGTTGCAGTTTGTCTGTGCGAGTTAAGCGCTGTATTGTTGTGCGATATGTGTGTATCTTGCGTGGTGACAACGAACCAGTCGTAACCTTGTTTTAGAGTTAGTTTGGCGGCGTGATGCAAACTAGCATCAAGCACGCCTTGCTTTGATAGCCTATTACTTTTATAGCGAAGCACATATTGGTTTTCTGCGAGCGGCTTAATTGTCAGTCCAACATGATTATCAATGTCATTATGTTGATTTGTGCTGCTGCAGCCACTGAGAATAAGGGTTATTAATAGTGTGATTAAAAACTTCATGGTTATTTTACCTATTGCCACTTATTCTCGCGTGCTTGCTGTTCTAGAGTGCGGTCGAGCGGCTGCCCCTTAATTGTATTATCGATAAAGGTGTCGAGCGCTGACGTGTTACTCGCGAGGCTATATGTTTGTCGATCATAGGGCTTTTGCTCAGTAGAGACTTTAAGTTGCCAAGTACCGTGTTCTTTACAGGCAATATGAGACTGCTGTGTTTGTTGTTGGTAAAGGGTGTACTGTCGACAAAAGTCCCCCGTCGAATTAATAAAACTTAATTGTGCTGTAAGTGAGCGTGCACTATCTATATTTGTTTTGTCACCGCTTAGTTGCTGCTCTAATGCATTTGCTATGGGCTGTTCAATATTTAATTGCTTTTGTTGCGTTAAACTGGCAACGCCCACAGTAAATAGCACAGCAATACCTGCTGCGACAGCGAGTTGCTTACGGCTGGCTTGTTTTATTTTTTGCCACTTCGACAGTGAAACAACCGTGTCGTTTGTTTGCTTGCCAAGGGTTTTTTCTAGCGATTTAGACAGTGGCATTGCATCAATTTGCTCAGCATGTTGTTTCACTAGTAAATCAACTTCGCTTAATTCGGCAAGGCGTATGGCAAGGTCTTCATTTTGCGCTATGGCGCTGCGAACTCGCTCCATTTCTTGCGCTGATAATTCATTGTCTAAAAAGGCACTGAGAGTTTGGTCGTCAATCATTAGGCGTTTTCCTTAGTGAAGTCAGGCTTTATTAATTGATACAAGGCACTTCGAGCTCGCGATAACTTACTCATAACGGTTCCAACAGGAATATCTAGCGTGTGTGCAACGTCTTTATAAGCCATGCCTTGTACTGCAACTAACGAGATGATTGCACGCTGCTCATCGGGCAGAGTAGTTAAAGCGTGGTTGACGCGTTTAAGAGTTTGCGAGGTCGCCAGGTGTTGCTGCCCATCATCGCATGTGGGTTCTTGTAAATCGGTATTTTGAACCGCTTTTAACCTTACTTTTTGCGAGCGATATTCATCAATCCATACATTACGGCATACTTTAAACGCCCACTTTAGTGGCTCAATATCGTCAGGAATTCCTTTTACCAACAGCTTTTCGATGGTAATTTGCACAACGTCATCTGCATCAGCTTGGTTGCCAGTTAGCGAAAATGCAAAGCGCCTAAGTGCAGGTAATAAACTGGTTAGTGTATTAGTCATGTTTTCCCTTATTTGTTAGGGCGTGTGGCCTTATAAATTAAGTGACTCATGAATGATTCAGCCTACACGCACTACTATAACGAGTAGAAACTGTTTTTATTCCCTAAATATGCAATTTATTTTTATTTCAAACGTTATACCTTTAACCTTAGTCAAAAGAGAAGTGACTGTAACATGAAAATAAAAGATGTTGCCTTTGGCACGTTATTGCTCATGTCGAGTAATTTATATGCCGCGGTTATAAAACCGATCAGCCCTATTATAGAGCAGATAGACCCAGCCATTGAACGTATTGAAGATAGGCTCGATATTCCACGTCGCGCATTGCCTAGCATTGATTCTATTCAACAACTTGCGACTGATATAAGCGCATTACCCAGCCGGTTGGCCATTTTGAATACGGTAGGAAAACCAGCATTCATAGAAATCGAAACAGAGCAGGGTTTTAGAGCCGTCGAACGGCAATGGATTTTGTTAGCTAATGAGCAGCATAGAGCGAAGCTAGAGCACATTGGTGCACAGATAGTCAGTCGTCAATCATACGATGCTTTGGGAATGGTTTTACTACGATTTGTGGTGCCTGAACAGTTTGATTCAAAAGCTCAATTACAACGTCTTTTGTCGATAGATGATGCGGCCTTATTAGGACGTAATCACATTTATCAAGCGCAGCAAGGTCCTTTGCAAGGTGTTAACACACATAAAAACCTGCCCGTTTGCGACTTGCCTGTGCGGGTAGGCATGATCGACAGCGCACTTAACTTGGCGCACCCTGGTTTTGTGGGGAGCACCATTGAGACTCGGTCATTTCTGCCCAATTCCGTGGCATCACCTGACTTACATGGCACTGCGGTCGCCGGTGTTATGATTGGTAAAACGACCAAGTTATCGCCATTATTAAACCAAGCAACGTTATACAGCGCGGCGGTTTTTTATCGTCAATCAGACTTGTCACAGGGTGCCACATTGGCTGCTATTGTTGATGCCTTAAATTGGCTGGTGGCTGCGCAAGTTCCAGTGATTAACCTGAGTTTTACTGGGCCAGATAATGCTATTTTAGCGGCAGCAATTAAGGCGACAATTGCGCAGCAAGTGACTCTTGTTGCAGCAGCCGGTAATGATGGCCCCGCTGCATTGCCGCTTTATCCCGCGGCGTATGAAAATGTTATTGCAGTGAGTGCGGTTGATAAAAATGGGCAAATATACCGTTGGTCAAATAAAGGTGACTACATTGATTTTGCAGCCTTAGGTGTCAACGTATTAACACTAAACTCGGGCGGTGGTGTAGGGGTTGAATCAGGGACTTCAATGGCGGCGCCGCAGGTGACTGCGGCTGCGGCATGTTTGGCGGCGAACCCCGATTACACACCCCATTCTATCTATAATAAGTTAGTTGAGCGTGCAGTCGATAAAGGAAAACCCGGAAAAGATAGCGTGTTTGGGCATGGCTCAATCACTTATTAAGGCTTAAAATTCAGCACGCAAAGAAATGGATGCAATGCTTTGTGTGTATGTATTTGCCTCTAATTGAGATTGATAATCCCCATACTCAGCCTCGGTAATTAAACTTAACGAATCAAGCAGCGATAGTTGCCAATGCGCGGTTAAGACATGGCGGCTTTCATCACGTGATGGAGTTGGCTCAGTGAGTATATCGTTTGGATTCTCTTGATAGTCTTTATCTTGATATCGCCAACCAATGCTCGCTTTATTTGTGTTGCCGAAAGCGGTGAACGTGTGTGAAACGCGCGTATTTAAAGTCCAGCCAGAAAAGTCATATTGTTGCTCAGTTGCCTCTTCTTTGTCGAGACTCGCACCCAGTAGCAACATGGTATTACCTTGATTTATAAAATAAAAAAGACTGGTGTCAAGGCCAAGGCTTTGTGCATCACGTGCAGGTTGAGTGGTAAATTGTTTTTCACCCGCTTTCAATGCTGCTCTTAAATATGTGGTGTTATTGACAAAGTGACCTATGTAAAGACTTCCTTGGTCGAGCGTTAAAAATGTTTTGTTTGCCACTTGGGCTGTTGCACCATCATAACGAAAGCCAATGTCAGTGTGTGTTAGCTTATAATTTGTGTCTAACCCGTATTGATGGAGCGATAAGTCGTATTGATCCAAGGTATGGTAATTGGTGTTTTCATAACGATAACTGGGTGTGAACTTGAGTGCATCGGTTGCTTTAAATTCTGCACTTAGACCCGCAGACAGCAAGGTGCCAGTGTCACTTTGCGATGAAATGACATCGAGCTCTTTTATTGCTAAATCTGAGTTGCTCGTTAAACCAATCTGAGCATGTGTATTAAACGTTGCATCGGCTGCGGTTGCATGAATGCTTAACGTCATTGCACTCATTACAGCAAGTGTTGTTAGTGTACGCATAGCGACCTCCTTAAAAGTGCGCCGGGTAATAACCCGGCACAACACGACTTTAAAGGCCTAAATTAAGGCTATTTTGGATACTGTTAACCACTTCTGTTGTTGTGGTCGCGGTGACTTGGTCAGCAACGTGTTGGCTGACACTATTACTCACAGTAGAAGTTACCGTTTGCTCAACACTACTTTGCACAGAGTCGATAGCGGCTTGTTGCACATTCCCTGACAGGCTTGATTGTAGGTTGTTGCTAATGGCAGATACTTGGTTCACATCAAGCAGTGGGAGCTCGGTTATGTTCGCTTGAGTTAATGAACTTGTTTGCTGATCTAGCTGGTTTTGCAAGGTCAGTGCAGTAGGGTTAATTGCATTACTTGTGGTCATTGCATTAACCATCGATACGCTGTTATCAATAGTTGCACCTGCTTGGTTTGATATCGCTGTTACACTCACTGAGTTGGCAGACTCATTAATGCTATTAAGTGAGCTTGCGGTAGTTGCAGTAGGCGTTTGTTCAGCATTTTGAGCCGTGTTTGTTGTGTTTGTTTCAGTACTGGTTTGTGCACTGTTGCTCGTAGTCGTGTTTGTTTCTGTGGCTGAGTTTTGAGTTGTCGCAGAGCCTGAAACTTGGCTATTTTGCATCAATGATGTCGTGCTTGTTTGGCTTGCATTAGCCGGTGCAAGAGATGTTTGCATATTACTTGAAGCTTGTTGGTCGGTTGATACCGATAATTGCACATCTGCTGCGTAGCTCGCCGTTGTTAAACCTGCTGAAGTTACTACACACATTGCGATTAAAGTTTGTTTAAAGTGAGTCATTGTCTCGTCCTCTTTTTTACGAATTGACATAGAGGTAACGAACAGACGAGATATTTATTCCCAATTTTTTTATAAGCAGGTGTGAAAGTAAGGCAAGCTGGGCAACTTGCCTTATGGTAGAGCATGGAGCTCTGTGTTAGCTAAAAGAGCTAGATAAGGAAAAACGTAAGCCTTACCTGTTGTGCAAGCAGCCGATGGCTGCTTACAATTATGCAAAAATATGCATAATTAGGTGTCTAGAATCGTATACTTGCACCAACAAAGTAACGGGTGCCAAATTCATCTACGCTGTGCACAATGTTGCCTGCTTTTGGTTGGCGTAAGACGAGGGCTTCGTTCAATAAGTTAGCTGCCTCAAGGGTGATATCTAGATAATCAGTCGCATGCCAAACAATCGATGCATCTAATTGATCATACGGGTCGTTCATGCTGTCTAAACTACTTCCGTTATACTGGCGAACCCAGTCATCGCGGTAGTTATAGGCTAGTCGTGCACTGAAAATTTCATTTTCATAGTAACCAGATAGGTTAAATGAGTTTTGTGATACTTCTTCAATAGGAACTTCTTCGCCCGCTGAATTTGTGCGGCTGCTGTCTGTATAGGTGTAGTTTGCTTGAATACCAAAGCCATTATCAAAGTCTTGTTGGTATTGTAATTCAAGGCCTCGTACATCGGCTGTACCGACGTTTCTTGAACGTGTTACAAGACATTCAGGACCGCAACCAGGGTAGTTTTCTTTAACGGTGGTTTGCTCAATGTAGTCGCTAATGTTCTTAATAAAGAATGTAGCACCGATAATAGATGATGGGCTGAAATACCACTCTATACCCATGTCATATTGGTCTGACTTATAGGGGTCAAGCTCGGGGCTGCCGACATTGGCTGTTTGAAAGCTTTCTGAGATGATATCTGCCACTTTCATATCGTCATAATCAGGGCGTGAAATTGCAGAACCTGCGGCGAAACGAAAAATCATCTCTTCAGATAAATCAACAGCTAAGTTAAAGCTTGGTAAGTAGTTACTGTAACTTTTGTTGATTTTATCTGGCTCGCCATTAATGCTGCCGGTTGAGAGAATATCAGTGTCGACATAGCGTAAGCCGATGTTACCTCTAAAGCCTTCACCCGAAAAATTACTTTTCACGTAGGCAGCAGTGATATCTTCTTCAATCGAAAAAGCATCTTTTACGGTGATTTCAGAAGGCTTATTTTTGTGTGCGTAATCCCATATTGCGGTGCTTGCAACAGGGAATGCTGACAAACTGCCTGCACGACCTTCAGCACTGTGTAAGCCTGATACAAAGCCACCATTGAAATCGGCGAGGGTTAAGTTATCTGCTTGAGCTGCCGCGACATCTAAATCTTGGAAATCACCTTGTGATGAAAAAACTTGCTCTTGCACTTTCAAGCCTGCTTGTATCGATGTAAACAAGCCTGACTCGAGCTGGAAAGTAAAATCAGCTTGGGCGTAATCAATTGTATTATCGCGTTTGTAGTTAATAAATGTGAACTCTTGAAATAGCGCAAAGTTACTGTGATCGCTCATATAATCAGGGTTTGTTGGAATTAACTCCAAAGGTCCTGCAACGTCAAAACTAAAGCTTGAGTTTGCAGTGTCGGTAATATCACCCCACCACGTACTTGACTGTAAAGTACGGCCTTCGGCATTAGAGCGACCAACTACAAAGTCTGCTGACCATGTGTCTGCATTGTAATTAACCGAAAAATTCAGTGCATCGGTTTGCATTTTGGGTGTTCGTAATACGGTATTATTGAAAAGGGGAGCAAGCCCAGGACCCGACGCAAGTGATGTTGCAGCTGTGACAATACCTTGATCATTGACAACAACAGAGTCACCTTGCATTTGCCCAAAGCCGACAATCGCAAATTGTGCTGAGTTTACATGGCTATTTTCAAGTTCAAATAAGTTGTAGTTTAAATCCATGCTTAAGGCGTCGCTAGGTGCGTATTGTAGCGTGATTTGTGAGCTGCTTCGCTCTCTGTCTTCATCAAATAAAATGGATGACATTGCACCATATGATTGGCGCTCTACACCATTTGTATCGACAAATGTGGTGTTACCAGCGGGACCAAAGTTTGATAGCGTTTCGCGGTATACTTTTGACTCTTCATTAGAGTAGGCAACTAAAACACCAAAGTTTTCATCGTCGTTTTTCCAACTTACAAGGCCTGAGTAAGCGGGTGACCATGTTTTAGCATTGGCGTGATAGCTGTTTTCAACAGAAGCGTAAACGGTGCCACTTTCTAAGTTAAGTGGTTTTCTTGTTCTGAGGTTAACTGTGCCTCCCATTGCGCCTTCGTTGATATCGGCCTCGGCTGATTTGTATAAATCCATTCCAGAAATTTGTTCTGCTGCCAGCATTTCAAAATTAAAACTTCGATTCATTCCACCTAAATCAAACCAACCGACACTGGCAACATTTTGGCCATTCAGTAATACCATGCTTTGTTCTGGTGCTGTGCCACGTACGGTTACACCCGCTACTTCGCCAAATGTACGTACGACAGTCACACCAGGAATACGTTGCATGGCATCACCGATATTTTTGTCTGGGAATTTGCCAATATCTTCAGCTGAAATAGAATCAACAACAGAATCTGCAAAGCGCTTAGTGTTTAATGCTTCGGTCAGGCTGCGACGAATACCACGCACTTCAATGGTCTCCATTTCCTTGTTTTCTTGTGCCTGTGATTCACTTTGCTGAGCATAAGTTGACAGCGATACGCTTGATAGCGCTGTCATTATGCATAGCGTTAAATAATGGGTTTTTAAAGCAGCGGTTGTTTTCATTAGGTTATCCTTTTTTGTTATCGTTATAATTAATAAAATTGATTTACTAATTATTTATTAAATCATTTTGACTAATTGTCAAGTTTAATTTGGTTGTTTTATGAACGCTCTATAACAGCTTTGCTATAACTTCTGCACTAATCGCTCTGCTTGAGTAGGCGCAAATATACGTTTTTAACTGCGGGTGGTTTTCGAGTTCGTAGTCAGAGCGCATGGCAATAACGATAAGCTGATCGGGCCATTTATCGATTGCCTTTTTGAGTATTTTTTGTTGCTCAGAAACATCAAATGACTCGCCGGGCAAAGGGTAATCTTCGGTTACTAGCACAAGGGGGGTGTTGAGTTCGAAGTCGTCGCTGTTCAGAGCCGCTAACAGTTGCTGATAGCTAAGCAGTGTGTGGGGCGTACTGCGTTGTTGCAGCGTACTTACAATGACATGTTGAGCCGATAAAGGATCATTGGGGCCTATGCCTCTGTCGTTAGTTATTTTTTCGTAACCTTGCGGGTTTGCAGCAAATGCTAAGGTAAATGGGCGAGTGTTGAGTGGCCAAAGTCCTTGTTCATTTCTTAATACTTTTATGGCTTTCTCTGCTGCAAGTTTTGCAATGTCAGAGGCTTTATTAAGCAGACTGTTCGTTGGTGTCGGCGAATCTGCAAAGTGCCTATATTTGAACACGAGTACCTGTTGAAGCCGGTCATTAATGACTTTTTCATCCAGAACGTTATTTTTTACAGCGTCGATAACCCCTAGAATAGTCGCCGCTTGAATTTCTTTGTAGGGGGTTGTGCTGTTTTCGTAATGCTCCTCACTTAACATGACAATATGAGCACCTGCTTCAAGCGCTTTAATAGCGGCTTCGGCAGGCTCATAATTATGCCTCATTGACCACATATTCATGCTGTCGGTAATAATTAGCCCTTTAAAACCCAATTGTTTTTGTAAAATGTCCTGCAATATGATCTTCGATAGAGTTGCGGGGTTTTTAGGGTCTATTTGCGGATAGCAAATGTGGCTTGTCATAATAAGCCCTGCGCCTTGCTCAATAGCGGCTTTAAACGGAACTAAATCTTGTTGCATGAGTGCGGTAAAAGATTTATCTACAATGGGGAGGGTTTGATGTGAATCACTCTGTGTATCACCATGACCAGGAAAATGTTTTGCACAACACAGGTTTCCCGACTTATTTGCTCCCTCGACTGCAGCGCTGACATGATGGGCAACTCCAACCGTTTCTTCACCAAAAGCACGTAAGCCAATAATCGGGTTATTAGGGTTTGCGTTGACATCAGCACAAGGCGAAAGCAGGGTGTTGTAACCAATTTGCTGCATTTGCTCACCATAAACTTGGTACATGTCTGCGGTAAGTGCGCGATCATTTGCTTGGCCCAGCGCCAGATTACCGGGACCTAAATCGGTATGGTGTGTGAGTATTCCCCAAGCGCCTTCTTGATCTACTGCGAGTAATAAAGGGACATCACATGCTCTTAAAGCGGCTTCCTGTTGTAGCATAGTCGCCAAATTCGTTGCCTCTTTAGGATTGGCAGCGTTGTCATCTGTGATATAAAAACCACCCACATGGTAGTATTTGACTAATGCTTTTGCGTATTCGTAATCATTACCTGCAAAAGCGAGTAAGAACAGTTGACCCACTTTTTCGGCTAAGGGCAAGGTGTCGATTAATTGGGCTACTTTTTTTTCTATGCTCATGATTATACTTCCTTATGCTGCTGTTTTAGCGCCTGTGATGAGGCTAACTAAGTCTTCTTTGCTTACCTCGGATACAGCAACATCGGCAACCGATCTACCTTGGTAAAGTACAACCGCTCTGTCGCATGTTTCTACGACATGCTGCATATTATGGCTGATCAATAATACGGCAACGCCTTGAGAGCTGATAAGGTTGATTAGCTCATTGACTTGGGCGCTTTGCTCAACACCTAAAGCGGCTGTTGGTTCGTCCATAATAACGATATCAGCTCCCCAGTTTACAGCGCGGGCAATGGCCACAGCTTGGCGCTGTCCGCCCGATAAACGGTAAATCTGTTCTTCAAAACTAGGAATACGGCTGTTAAGTCGGTTTAATGCTTTTTTGGCTTTTTTCTCCATGGCTTTTTTATCAAGCCAGCCTAGTCGACGAAGAATAGGGTTTTTGTGTTTTATTTCACGGTTCAGAAATAAATTTTCTGTAATGTTGAACTCTGGCACCATGGCGAGGTCTTGAAAAACTGTTTCGATCCCAACATTGCGTGCATCTAAAGGGGAGTCAATATTGACCACTTGACCATTCACGATTATTTCGCCTTCGTCTGGGCTATGAATGCCTGAAACACAGCGAACTAAGGTTGATTTCCCAGCGCCATTGTCGCCGAGTAAGCCAACAACTTCGCCTTTGTTAATGGTAAAGTTAACCCCTTGAAGTGCGTGAACACCGCCAAAACTTTTTTGTATATTTCGGACTTCTAAGGCCACTTGGTCGAGTGCTGTTCTAACCATTTTTTAACTCCTTGACGCCAATAGCAACGGCAATCACTAAAATTACACCGCGCGCAATCATTTGTTCATTGGTGGAAAAACCAGAAAGGATTAACCCGTTATTGATCATACCCATTAACCACGAGCCTAAAATTGCGCCAATAATGCAAGCGCGACCACCAAAAAGACTGGTTCCACCAATGGCAACAGCCGCAATCACAGTTAATAAGTCTGCTTCGCCGAGTGTGTAGCGTGCACCATGTAAACGACCGGCATACAACAAGCCTGCAAGCGCCGCTGCTAAAGAAGAAATAACCAATGCATAAAGTCTAATGCGTGTCACTTTAATGCCCATGGCGAGGGCTGCTTTTGGACTGCCTCCCACGGCGAGTAAATGACGGCCAAAAGAAAGCTTTGTTAGAACAATGTAGGCAATTGCTGCTACCACAACAGTCCAAATAAGTAAGGAAGGCACACCAAAAAGCTCGCCCGCTCCAAATAAAGCAGTGAAAGTTTGGTCGATAATTGGCACAGATTCTAAATTAGTAATTTGTCGTGCAACGCCTGTAATTACGCCCATTGTACCTAAGGTGATAAGCAATGAAGACACTTGCAAGCGCTCGATTAGTAAGCCGTTAATAAGGCCCACAATGAGTCCCACGCTCAAGGCGCCAACAACAGCAAGAGGAATGCCTACATGCTGTAGCAAAATCGCGCCGACTAACGCCGAAAGTGCAACAACGGCACCAATTGACAAGTCAATATGCCCAACGGCTAATGCAAACGTAAGTCCAATAGCCATAATAGTGACGGGCGCTGTTTGTCTTACGATATTCATGAAATTGGTGAGGCTAAAGAAGCCACTGTCATGGAGCGTAATGGTAAATAGCAGCATCACGGTCAGAAAAATATAGTAAATAAAGAACTCTCGCTTCAACGCGAGACCCTTTATTTGGTTTAGTGTTAGTTGATTTATGCTCATGTCGTTCCTTATTGTTTTAATGCTAAATCAAGTAATTTAGGCAGCGGTGCTTTAAATGCTTTTTGCCAAATAGGGGCAATATTTTCGTGGGTCACTGAGTCGAAAGGGACCAGTGTAAATTCAGGTGCTTGAATACCTATTTCAGCCCCAGCTGCAATGCGAGCCATGGTTTTACCAATGTCGTAGGGTCTGTCTGAAATGGTGCCGTATACATTGCCATTCATCGCCATATCAAGCAGGTTATTTACCCCTAAATCATGGGTAATAACTTTTATATCTTTACGGCCAATCGAGCGTAGCGTTTCAATAACGCCTTCTGCTGCAGCATCCCATGATACATAAAGAGTATCTATTTCAGGGTGTTGTAAGAGCATTGCTGCAGCGATATTGCTTGTTTCATGTTCTTTTACGAAGCCTTTTTCGCTGATCACTTTAATATTGCTGTAGCGCGCTAAGGCCTTTCGAAAAGCCTGATCGCGATTATTGGTAATAAAATAGTTAGCGTCATGGAAAATAAGCCCTACTTTGCCCGCATTATTTGATGCTTGCGCGACTAATTCTGCGGCTGCTTCTCCCATACCAAACATGTCATCAGTCACAATACCGACATAGTCTTGGTTATGTTTAAATCCTGGAATCGGGTTACTTAATAAAACCAGTCTGGCGCCGACGGCAAGTATTTTTTGATAGCTTAATTTAGTGCTTATGCCATCAATGCTCAGAGATAAAACGAGGTCGGGTTCTAGAGTTGAAATATTCTCTAAATCAGCCACTTGTTTTGCAGGGTCGTATTGCGCATCGGTTTGTGCAATCACTTTGATACCAAGCTTTTTAAACTCATCTTCTGCTCCGCGGCTAACGGCATTGATCCACGGGCTTGCGCCATGCCAAGCGAGTGCTGCGGTAAGGTGTTTATTTTTTATAGTCTTTATTTGTTCTGAAGAGAGCGCTATGTCGCTGGCATTCGCTGCTTTTGACCAGTCTATTGTTTGGCTATCTTGTGCCGATAAAGCAAAGCTGTAAAAGCATAACGAGCATAATACGTGTAAAAAGTAGCGGTTTGCTGATTTGAGTATGCTTTGCTTGCTGTTTTTTTTAGTCGATGACATGTTAAACAATCCTGTTTAATGCACGTACTTTGACTTAATTATCATAGCCTACTGTAACTAATTGTAATTTATAGGTAAGCTTGTTTTGTAATGTGAAATTAAAGTAAAAGTAACGTTTCTAAGTTGTTTTATTTATAATCATATTTATGCATGAGTATAAATATGTCAAATGTTTTTACTAATTAATTTTTGTTCGGTTTCCTGTTACGATAGCTTAAACTGCGTAAGACGTTGTAAACGAAGAAAGATGTAAAAAAGGTGGGCTTACAGTGAAAGGATCTAACGCAAAGCAAAATAAAGCGATAAATTTGCGTCTTGTACTCTCGCAAATTGTTACTCAAGGCCCTGTTTCGCGTGTGGAAATTGCGCGAAATACTCAGCTTACAAAGCAAACAATCACCAATATGGTTGAAGAGCTGCTAGCGGCAAAACTAGTAGAAGAAGTCGGGATTAAAAAAGCAGAAGGTGCAGGAAAACCGTCTAAAATGCTCGTGTTAAATAAGAAAGCAGCCTATAGCATTGCGATAAGAGTGTTGAATAACGAACTAGAAGTGGGACTTTTCTACTTAAATGGTGAGCAAATAAACCGACTGCATACCTTGGTTGAACCTGATGCGCTGTTAGATAAAGCGGCGTATTTAGTCGACACGCTAGTGCAAATCGATAATATTGATAAGTCATTAATTTTAGGCGTTGGGTTATCACTCGAAGTCAGTGATGATACGGCGATTAATCGTTTTACATTTAACAAGCAATGGCAGCAACGTTTAGCCAATAAGTTGCAATTACCCGTGGCGCTTGAAACCTCAGCTTCGGCGTGTGCTGCTTTTCAAATGTTATTTGGAGAAGCACAGCAACTTCACAACTTTATTTTTGTACACTTAGGCTCAAGAGTTGAATCAGCGGTGGTGTATGATAGGCAAATTTTGCTTGGTCAAAATGGCCTAACGGGCGCGTTAGGTGATATTTTTGTAACACCAGAAACAGATGAAAGCACAGCCGAATTAGGACGGTTAAACGACTTTGCATCGATAACATCCTTAAAAGCGATGCTTAATTTAAATGATTTAACGCAAGAAGAAGTTATTACCCAATCAGCTGTAAGTAAACATTTAGATAGGTGGGTAGACCAAGCCGCCGAGCCTCTGCGCATTGCTATTCATACGCTTGAATCACTTTTGAATACGCAAACAATCATCATTGGTGGTGATGTCAGTGATATTTTATTAGAGAAACTAATTAAGCAATTACGGCCTTTTATACCTTCTATCTCTCAATATGGTGACAGAGAGGTTGTTAGGTTAATTAAAACCCCTGATGTTGCCAACATCACCATTAAGGGGCTAGCCACTTTACCACTTCATGCCGCATTGAGTCGTAAGAATATGCAAACGCTTTACATGCCACTTGAGCTTCAATGCTCCCAAATTCAACATTTAGTGTATGCTTCTGAAAGCTAAAATAAACTAGATGAGCGAGCATAATAGGAGAGATTAAAAGAGTGATAAATGACTCTTTTGCATTTTAATAATCATGTTAATCACTCTATGAATACAGCAGACTGCTCATACGTTTAATCAATACGTTGAGAATGTACCTGTTAAATAAGGTTACTTATAAAGTCCAGAAACCCCCTGTTTTGTTAGGCATTGTTTAGCCGATACAGCATGGAGTTATTTTCTAAACTCATTTATTTCAACGTGTTAAATGTAAAGTTGCTGTTTTTATAGAGGCGGTTTTTATGAGAGGGTTTTTGTCTATAGATAAAAATAGCGAGTCATTTTTAAGTTATGGAAAAATATATTTAATTTTATATCTTTACGCTATAGAACAAATAATAGTCAATTCGAGGATTATATTCTAAGTTTGGCTATTGAACTTGCCTTAATTGTTGGTTTATTATCCACCCCCTAATTCTAATTAAGGGATAATAATAAGAATGGATCTCCACACATTGCTCGTTTGTACGGCACTGGTTAGCTTTATAATGATGTTAACAATGGCTGCTTTGTACATTGCGAGTCGTAACGAAAGTTATTTAATTGATTGGCTGGTGTGTGGTGCATTATTTTTCGCTTCCAATTTATCGGGTATTCTCGCGACTAATGTCGATTTTCCTTCGTTTTTCCATCCTGCTTTTGCGAATGCTTGCTATTTAGCTGGGCATGCAGCGCTTTTCAGTGGCGTATCTAAATGCTTATATAATCGTTCGATGTGGGGGGTTGTGCTGATCGTTTTTGTTGGCATTTTTGTTATGCATTTTGTGCCAGCAATGAATGAGTCAATTGAACTGCGTATTGTTGTTTTGTATCCGATGATTGCTGCACTTGATATTTCGGCGATGCTAGCACTTTGGAAGCACCGAAAAGAAGAGGCGGGCAAAGCGTATTACTTGCTCATTATTTTGTTGTTTATTTTCTCGGCGCAACAGTTATTTAGAGGCTATTTGTTACTGACAGGTATTGAAAATACGCCATGGATTGAAAAGCATCAACTTTTAAACATAGGTAGTTTAGCGGTTATCGCTTTTTACTTTTTACTGACGATAGCATTTTCTGTTGTGGTGACTTGGCGTAAAGAACTCGCGTTAAGAGAGTATTCTTTAACGGATCATTTAACAGGGTGGTATAACCGTAAAGCGCTTGAGGTATTTGCTAATAAAGAGCTAAAGCGATGTATACGCAATGACACCCAGTTAGCCTTTATAGTGTTTGATATTGACCACTTTAAATCAGTGAACGATCAGTTTGGACATATACTTGGCGATAAAGCTATCGCACATGTAACCACAATTGCTAAACAGCAACTCAGGGAATATGACCAATATTTTCGCTTAGGAGGCGAAGAGTTTGCTGTGTTAGTGAGCCACATAAGCGGCCAAGACGTTGAGTTATTGGCACAGCGTATTCGAAAATCAGTTGCAAAAACACCGCTTATTTTAGACGATGAAACTGTGTATCTGACAGTAAGTGTCGGAGTTGCAATGTTGAACCCACAAGAAACAAGTTGGCAAACAGTACTAAAACGTGCAGATGATGCGTTGTATCGTTCAAAGCATCAAGGTCGTAATCAAGTAACGAGTTGTGGCGACTTAGCAAAAATATAAGCATCTCGAAAATAATTGCTTATTCCGAGTTTGAAACACTCCACTAGAGAGAACATTAACTTTTCACAATACTGTGATGATGACTTTTAAGCGCATTCATAAAATGGCTAGTCTGGTTATGTGAATGGTTAGTTTTGCCGTTTGGAATATCACCGTTATTTAGTTTTATTGTGCCGAATCAACAACTCGTAGTGATTAAAGCGTCGTTATTAGGTGCTTTATGACATTTTCGTGAAGATTGTGATACTGTAACTTTTTATGATTTCTTTGCTTTATAATGCTCTTTTTATTTGTATGATAAAGCTGGTTTCAGCTCGGAGTTAGCATGGTTTCACGTCGAGAATTTTTGGTAGGGGCGGGTACGTTAGCCTTTTTAGGGTTATCAAAAAGTGCCATTGGCAAAGTGTCGCTTAATGATTTGCAAACAACGATCAAAGGGTTTGGTCCTTTATTGCCTGACCCTGATGCGCTATTAGATTTACCCGCAGGTTTTAGTTATCAGATTATTTCGAGCTTAGGTGAGAAAATGTCAGATGGCTTCACTGTTCCCGACAAAGCCGATGGTATGGGCTGTCTTGCCCTTGGCAATGACCGTGTTGCTTTGGTGCGTAACCACGAATTAAAACCAACAGATTTAACTAAAGCCGAAGCCAGTATCGCACAGCATAAAACACCATTCGCCTTCGATACTAACCGCGAAGGTGTCGCACTTCCTGGTGGTACTAGCCACATTATTTATAATTTAAAAACCCATCAAAAAGAGCAAGAGTATCTTTCGTTAGTGGGCACTATTCGTAACTGTTCTGGTGGTATTACGCCTTGGGGCTCGTGGCTGACTTGTGAAGAAACAACCGACACCAAAGCCGATGGATTCAATCAAGATCATGGTTATATTTTTGAGGTGCCTGCCAATAGTAAAGGCCTCATTAAACCTGAGCCATTGAAAGCCATGGGACGCTTTAATCATGAAGCGGCCGCTGTCGACCCTCGCACTGGTATTGTGTATTTAACCGAAGATAAGGGTGACAGCGTTTTTTACCGTTTCATTCCTAACGAATATGGCAAGCTGCACAAAGGCGGCCAATTACAAGCAATGGTCGTTAAAGGGAAACCACAGTTCGATAGCCGTAACTGGCATAGTAAGACCATGCCACTGCATCAAGAGTTGGATGTTGAGTGGATTGACTTAGATAACCCTGAAAGCCCGAAAGATGACTTACGCTTACGTGGCTTTAAGCAAGGCGCTGCTTTATTTGCGCGAGGTGAAGGCATTCACTGGGGTGATAAAGAGCTTTATTTTTGTTGTACTAATGGCGGTAAAAAGCAACTTGGTCAGGTAATGAAATACCAGCCATCAGAATTTGAAGGCACTAATAAAGAAGCTGAGCAACCTGGCAAGATATCGTTGTTTGTTGAGAGTACCAGCAAAACACTCTATAACTTTGGCGATAACTTAACAGTGTCACCAAATGGCCATTTAATTGTTTGTGAAGATCAATACACCGATGTGGTTGATAATCACTTACGTGGTGTGACTCCTGAAGGACAGGTTTATAATTTTGCGCGTTTGGTTGCGCAAACAGAACTTGCTGGAGCCTGTTTTTCGCCCGATGGCAGTACCTTGTTTGTGAATGTTTACTCACCAGCAAAAACACTCGCCATAACAGGTCCTTGGCATCAGTTTAGTGGTTGATTAAAGCGCTGCTCATAACGTTTTTCATTCGTAATGAGTATGCGTTATTTAACGGGGCTTTTTTGATGCTCTACGGGCATGCTTTGCTATCCATTTAGTCATCTTTTTCATTAAAGCGGGTGGAAAATCATGCCCCATGCCGGGCACCACTTTTAATTTACTGCGTTTGATTATAAGTGCGGTATTAATGCCAGCTTCAAGAGGGATGACAGGGTCGGCACTGCCGTGAATAACCAAGGTCGGGGCTTTAATTTTTTTCAATAGTTTTTCGCGATAAGGGGTTGCTGCAATGGCTGCTAGTTGGCGTTTGAAACCCTGTTGATTATGAGCGGCACGCTTACTATAACGGTTTGCGTTTTCATACAAAGCGCATTCATCTTGCGGGTAAGCAGGGCTGCCAATTAATTGATTAAGGCGTATGTTGTATTTTATTTCGGCTTCTTTAGTTCGGTTTCGTGGCTGTATTTTAGCTAGTTTTATGAGCAAATTAATGTTCGAGCCTGAAAACGACCAAGGTGAACTACTCGACATAATGGTGGTTAAACTGAGTACGCGCTTTTTGTACTTTGCAGCAGCTATTTGTGCAATCATGCCCCCCATTGATGCCCCCACTAAATGCGCTTGTTTGATAGAAAGTGCATTCATCAACTCTTTTACATCACGGGCCATGTCATCTAATGAGTAGGGGAGGTGGGTGCGTAGCGGTAAACGGCGGCTCAGCCAATGTTTAATAAGGCTTGGTTTGCCTAATTCATCGAGCGATGATGACAGCCCTGCATCGCGATTATCAAAGCGAATTACTCTAAACCCTTTTTCTACTAAACCACTATACAAGGCCTCTGGCCACACGGTAAATTGTGCGCCTAAGCCAATAATCAATATGATCACAGGTGCATCAAGGTCACCTTTATCTTGGTAACTAATAGATATACCGCTGGCTGTGAGAATATTTTCCATTATTTAACTAACAGGCTTACGCAGGTTAATGAAGTATAAATGGCATTGTTGGCAGTTTAGTGACAGTCGGACGACCTGCTCGAAGTAGGCAGCACAACAGTGAGTGCTGCCTATATTCAGGGAGAAAAATATTAGAAGTAAGCGGTAACGCCAATCCAGAAATTACGGCTTTTATCTTTTACGTTGTAGTCATCAGTGAAAGTGACTTCACTCACTACGCCACGACCTGTTAGGTACTCGTACTCTCCATCCCCATTTAAGTCGGTATAGCTCGTACTATAAGAGGTGAAATCTTCGTCGAGTAGGTTGTTTACGCGAGCGTTAATTTGCACGTACTCATTAACATAGAACTGTGCACCTAGATTAAGTAGGTTGTAGTTTTTGTAATACAGCGCTTTATCGTGCACGTTATCCCAGCCACGGTAACGATCTGAGCGATACACACCTTGTAAATAAAGGTTGATTGAGTCGGTGGCTTCCCAGTTTAGCGTTAAGTTGGCCATGTGCTCAGCACTGTTAGTTAATGGTTTGCCTTGTTCTGGTCCGCTCTTTTGTTCGCTGTCAGTCCATGTGTAGTTACCATTGATTGACACCGTGTTGGTTAGTGTATATTGGCCTGCAATTTCAACACCTTGTAGGTCTACTTCGTCGATATTGATTTTTTGGCTATAGCTGTCATAGCCCAGTTGATCGTATTGGCCTAAGTTAACACACGGGCGCACACCATTGGTTTGCTCACAGCTTAAAATGGTATCGCCGCGGGCTATTTTATCTTCGAACTTAGTGTTGTAATAAGTGACATTGATGTTGTGATCACCTTCAAGTGATGTCCAATAAAGCGCGATTTCTGAGTTAACACTGGTTTCTGGTTCTAAGTCTGGGTTACCAGCAAATGGGCTGGTGCCTTGACCACCAAAACCAGTAATACCGTCGTATAGGTCGGTTGTTTGTGGGGTTTTATAGCCAGTGCTAACACCGCCTTTTAAAGTCCAAGTGTCGGATAAGTTGTACACAGCGTACACACGGGGTGATACTTGGCTGCCAAATACATCATGGTCGTCGTAACGGGCACCCAAAGTGAAAGTAAAGTTATCGGTTGCCATCCAGTTATCTTCGGCAAATACCGAGTACATGTTTTGTTCTTGAACTTGACCGGCTTGGTCACTTTCAAGACCAAATACACCATCTTTTAACTCACCATCAATTAACTGACCACCAATCGCTAAATTGTGGCTGCCAAAACCGCCAGTGATTGGAATATCAAAGCGTAAATCATACGTGTACTGACTGCTTTCGAGTGGGCGAGCTGGGCGGGGTAAGAAGGTGTCTTCGGCTAAATCTTTACGTGCTTGCTCATCCATACCTTCATATTCGCCAGTGCCATCGTACATAGCTTGCAGCTCTATACGCTCACTAACGCTTAGAGGCAAAGTGCGGCCGTTATTTTGCGTATCAACATACGATACCGACGCTTTAATAGTGGCCCATTCAAGCTCACCATCATAACTAAATGACCACCACTCACGGTCAAACTCTTGATCGGCGGCATAACCTGCACGTGGATTAACCTGACCGCGGCTGTCTTGCCAAATAGATTCAATATTATCTTTAGTGCCTAAAGGGTAAGTAATAGTGCCTGATTCAATATCGTAGCTTGGCGTGTTGTCATACACTTGGCTTGAGTTGTCATAATCAAACCGTAAATGATGAGAATCAAAAGGTGTGTAAGTTAAAGTAAAGCCGTATTGTTCGTTGGTATTATCAACAGTACGACCACCACTACCAAAGCCAAGTGAGCGAGTATGCACTACACCATTAGGATCGACCGCAGGTTCAAATGTTGGCGAGGAGGCTTGTTGCTCATAAATACTGCCGCGCACACCTAAGCTTAAAACATCTTTGATAAGCGGACCCATCACGCTAAAGTCGGTGGTTATGTCATCACCAAAGTCGTCGTTTTGCTGTAATGAACGGCTAAATGACACTGCACCGCTCCAGTTATCAGTGTGCTTTTTAGTGATGATATTAATAACACCACCAAGTGCGTCTGCTCCATAAAGTGTCGATGCAGGGCCGCGAATAACCTCAACACGTTCAATAGCGTCAACCGGCGGCACGTGATTAAAGGCGTTACCACCAAAGTTATTAGGGTATATATCACCGTGGTTGTTTTGACGTTTACCATCGATCAATAGCAGGGTGTATTCACCTGTTAAACCACGCATACTCACACTGCCTTGGCCTGTTTTGTCGCGGGTTGTACCAATGTCGATGCCTTCTAAATACTGCACTGCATCGAGCACCGAAGTAAAGGCGTGAGATTTAATATCTTCATTTGTGATAATTGAAATACTTGCAGGTGCTTCAGTTACTTTTTGCTCAAAACCAGTGGCGGTAATAACTAAACGTTCCATGTCTTGCTTAGGCTTTGCATCATCTGCTATTGCTGAAAATTGTGCGGTAATTGCCAGAGTTAATAAGCTAAGTCTTATTGATTTCATTGTTGATCCCAATTTTTTTTGTTAGTCCATATAAGATGGCGGTTATAGTATACAAAACACAAATAAGATCAAGAATAATTCGCATTTGAACGTTTGTTTTAAAGCCAGCTTTCCACGGAGCTTATTTAAAAAGGGGCTGATAGCGGGTAATTAACTATCATTACTTTTATTGCAGAAAAGTAATGGCAGCAAAGTAATTGAAAAAGTGAAGTGGGGGAATAAGCTTACGAAACGCTGTTTAAACGTTTAAATTTTAATGAGTTATAAATTCCTTTATAAATTCCTTTATAAATTGTTTTATAAAAACATGAGATGCCAAAGCCTGCCAAAAACATACTGAACTCGGCACGTGCTTGCGCTTACACGAACAACCGAGAGCCATATTTGCACGGTAACGCTTTTAGCCGCTTTGTTTTAAGTGGCTAAAATTATAAGTTCAAATGGTTAGGCATTATTGCTGGTTATAGCGATGACTCAACGCGTGTAGTCGATGTCTTTGAAGGCATCATAAACCGCTAAATGCAATGTGTCGCCGTGCTCATGTTCGGAGAAAAACTGGAATTTCACTTGGCTTTTGTCTTTAAGTGAATGAGCAAGTTGTTTGTATAATTCTTTCGCAACTCGCTCCATTACATGGCCTTCTTTGCCAACTGCAATGTACACCGATTTAGGAGGATGATTTGGTTTAAATTGGCTTTTTAATAACGCCTCATCGTCCCACCACAAGCTTGGGCTTATGATTAGGTAATGATCGAATAACGCACTGTGATTATACAATATTTCAGTTGCAAGCAAGCCCCCTAAAGATTGACCTATGAGGGTCTCTGTGCCGTTAGTACGGTACTCTTTGGCGATTAATGGTTTTAATTCATGTTGTAAAAAATGGATAAATTGTTCAGCCCCCCCATGGCTTGGAAGTTCTTGCTGGTCAAAGTGGTTGTTACTTTTTGTGGTGAAGTCGTGCTTTCTATCAATATTACTTATCCCGACAACAATGGTGTCGGGGATCATGTTGATCCATGAAAAATTCGCAAATTGCACCAGGCCCGCTATATGAATAAAGTCTTCATTTTTAGAACCATCTAATAAGTAAATGACCGGATAATGTTTGCCTGTATTTTTTTCATAGCTTTGCGGCAAATACACATTTATAGAGCGAACTTGATGCAACACTTCAGAGTTAAAGCTTAGGGTTGTGGCAAAGTCAAAAGGGGTGGCGTTTATAGCAATGTCAGCTTTTGTGGGATAGCTGGTTATTAAAAAGAATAAAGTGATACATATCACGCTAATAGATTTCATGGTTTTCCAAATTCAAATTGCTCGTTTATTCCTTCATTAATACTAGCCCTAGTAAGGTTATTTTAATACATGACGCACACTCAGAAAATTCAGAACTTATTTGAGCCGGCTATTTTTTGAAAATGTTTTGATAGCGTTGTCAATTTACGTCTTTCGTGCGAGTTAATAGTGTGGCTCATCCGCTTATAATGTTAAAAAAATGTATACATCGAATATAAGATTAATGAGCAAACCTTTTTCTTCATACCAGCATGCGCTTTTAAGCACAGCAATACTCGCTTTAGTAACGGCGTGTGGCGGTGGTTCAGAGCCACAAGAAACGCCCGTTACACCTCCGGTCACTGAAACACCGCAAAATCAAGCACCTCAAATCAGTGGGCAGTCACAAACGTTAAAGGTCGGCGATACGCTAAACTTTAACCCACAAGTGTCTGATCCAGATAATGATCCACTCACAGTTTCGGTGAGCAACTTACCTAATTGGGTCAATTTTGATAAAGCAACGGGGGCGATAAGCGGTATACCTGAGCAGGCAGGCGTGTTTTCAAACATAGAGTTTAGTGTATCGGATGGGCAGTTATCAGCACAGCTGTTGATTGATATTAAGGTGGAGAAAGCGCGGGAAGAAAACACATCGCCAACGCTTACTTCAACGCCAGCTAATGCGAATGAAGGCCAAGCCTACGCTTATCAGCTCACATTTAGCGACGCACAAAACGATACGATTATAGTGAGTGACGTTGCACAGCCTGATTGGTTAATTTTTGATAATAACACTCAGCGCTTTTCGGGAACGCCTGCATTTACTGACCGTGGCGAGCAGCTCATTCGTTTTCGTTATTCAGATGGCGAAGTATCGCAGCTTGCTGAGCAAATATTTACTGTGACTCCTCGCGCTAATTCATTGCCTAGCATCAGCCCACTCGCTGCAGAGGCGCGTGCAGAAAACGCATTTAGTTTAACGCTTACCCTTAATGACACTGACAATGATGAGGTAAGCCTAACGGTGGCAGGTTTACCGGCATGGCTTAGCTTTAATGCGCAAACAAATACCTTATCGGGCACGCCTAGCGATGAGGATGTAGGTGAACTTCGGTTCACTATCACAGCCAGTGACTCACGTGAACACGCGAACTATGAATTTGTGTTAAACATAGTGCAAAGTTATGTGGCACAAGCTCTTGCATCGGGAAACGCCCTTGATGTGCCAAACAGTGATTTATTACTTGATGCGGCACTGAATGAAATTGACACTCACAAAGCGCGCTTTCAAACGATTAAAAATCGTTTATTTGGTTTAGACACACAGTCACCCTTGGATGCACTAAGCTGGTATCCAACATGGGATGCAACGCTGTTAAGGGCCACTTATCCATTTAATGAGCCCGTACTGTTAACCAATAATAGTTGGCAAGAAGGTTATGAAGCAAAAGTAAGAAACCTCGCCGTGGTGGGTAGCAGTGATGCACAGCGCGGCCGCTACCTCGTATTCGGCAGTAACCCGTATCGCAATACGATTAATGAGCAAATGCTCAGCTTTTTGAAAAACAGCCATAGCTGGCTTGCAGGCAGAGAAGCAACTGAAGAGCAGCCTCTTAACCTTGTAATGGCACAGCTTGATCAGAGCTATTATTTTCAAGACCGCATTCTCACTAGAGAATGGTTCGATACGCATTACAAGGACCGAGTTCGTTATAACGAGAAAGCCAGCTGTGATAACGATGCCTTGGCGGGATGTTTAACTGATGACACCGATATATTAATTATCTCTCAGCATGAACGCGAAGGATTAAATATTGATAATGTGGTTGCAGCAGTAAAGCAGGCGCTAGCGAATGATATTGCCGTGATTTATGTTCAGCGCGATGGTAGTCAAACAGCGTTGGGTAACGCCTTGTTTGAGTTATTCCATGTCAGTGTTGCTGGTGATAACTATTGGCACCGATTAGAACTCGCAGAATGGAACCCAAGTGTAATCAGCAACAGCCTACCGAGTGATGTGCTTACTATTAAAGCCCTATTGAACCGTTTTAAAACAGGTGAATTCACTGTAGATTTAAGCACCTGTGATAACCGTAGTTGTCCGAGTGATAGTCAATACCAGCAACAATTCAGCGATGCAGCCACTAAAGTGAACTCATTATTTAGAGGCTTTGACCAAGCAAAAACCGATATTTTTGCAGAGCAAGGCTATCGCTTTTATCAATTATTAGCGCTGCTTGGCGATCATTATCGCCAAGATGTGCGTTTTCCGATGGATAAGCTTAGTACTGATAATAATGCTTTTTTCCGTTCGTTATTTGCTGATCATGCGGTATTAAATGTGCGTAAAGTGAACCCAACCCAAAGTGATATGGGAAATTTTAGCCGCAGTGACTTTAGCCATGTAACGCCAAAAAGCGTGACAGTAAACATGCAAAGTAAAGCGCATTTTCGCTCAACAGGTGTGTATGCGCTGCCCGGGCAAACATTCTCGATAAAGCGCACCGACAACCAAGCCGTTAACACCAAGGTGTTTGTAAATACCTTACGTGATGGCGCAACGCACTATATGAGCAGTAATGGGTATAATCGTCCTGCTAAATTGCAGTCGGTGCATGTGCCAGTGACAAGCAATGAAACCGTGTACTTTACCTCACCCTATGGTGGGCCAATTCAAATTGCGTTCGATCAAAATGATTTAGACGTCAGCTTTGAATTTAACAATGTTGGTGAGCATCCGTATTGGCGAAGCAGCAGCGATGATACACGTTTTGCTGAGCTACTTGAAAAAGGCGACTACGATTGGGCCGAAGTAGCAACAGGCGGTTTTGAAGTACACTCAAAGCTTGAGAAAATGCGTATTTCGATCAACGAAGGTTACTGGCCAATTGCCTCTGACTTTGCCCATGCCGTGGAGCGTTATACTCATAACTACCCGCATGTATTAGCGGGTTTTAAAGGCCCAGGTATTGATGTAGTTATCGAAATTCATGACTTTGCTAGTGCACGCAATCTTGAAATACAGACCATTGATATTGTTAAGCACATGAATGCCGACCAACCCACATGCGGCTGGGGCTGCTCGGGTAACCCGTATGACGCGGGGTGGAATTTTAATCCGACTGGGCATGGCGATATTCATGAGTTAGGCCATGGTCTTGAAAAAGACCGATTCCGTATCGAAGGCTTTGGTGGTCACTCCAATACCAATTTTTACTCCTACTACAGTAAGTCTAAATTTGAAGATGAAACGGGATTCTCGGCGTCGTGTCAAAACTTGCCATTTGAAGGTTTATTTAATCACTTACAGGCCAGTCAGCAAACGGCTAATCCCTATGCTTATATGCAAGAGTTAGCGATGTCAGAGTGGTCACAAAGCCATGCAATTTACTTACAAATTATGATGGCGGCACAGGCATACAATACGCTTGAAAACGGCTGGCATCTGTATCCGCGTTTACACATTATTGAACGGGCTTTTAATCTAGCTGATAACAGCGAGGCTAATTGGCTGGCGCAAAAAGATGCACTTGGTTTTTCGAACTACAGTCTGTCGGAGGCACAGAGCATAGGTAACAATGATTGGCTATTAATAGCGTTGTCAGAAGTAACAGAGCTCGATTTGAGCGACTACTTCAGTATGTGGGGCATGACAACCTCAGATAAAGCACGGCAGCAAGTGAAATCCAAAGGCTACACGGTGTTGGGTGATGTTTATTTTGCTTCCTCTGCGACAGGCTATTGCACAACGCTTAGCCATCCTATGCTTACCGTTGACGGGGAGCAAAGCTGGCCTGAATAACCAATAAACCTTGCTAAAAAACGCCTGCGGTCATGAATGTTCGTGGGCGTTTTTGTACATAAGCTAGTGATTTTGTGAACAACTGCTACCTTTAGAGAAGACACGTTCCAACACGAGGTTCAATATGGCTATATCTGCAATACCTAAAGGTTACCATGCGGTAACGCCTTATTTGATTATTGAAGGTGCCACGAAGGCAATAGAGTTCTATAAGCAAGCGTTTGCTGCTGAACTGGTGATGCAAATGCCTTTACCAGACGGTGGCGTGGCACATGCCGAAATTAAAATTGCTGATTCCCACATCATGCTTTCAGATATGTGCCCCGATGTGCAGTTTAAGTCTCCACATCAGCTTGGTGGTACACCTGTGAGTATTATGCTGTATGTTGAAGACGTTGATGCTGTATTTGCCAACGCGTTGTCGCTGGGTGCAAAAGAGCTGCGCCCAGTTCACGATCAGTTTTATGGCGACAGAGCTGGGACCTTAGAAGACCCTTTTGGTCATATTTGGACTATAGGCACACACAAAGAAGACCTCAGTGAGCAAGAACTTATGCAGCGAATGAGCGAGTTGATGAGTAAAGAGCAGGATGCTTAAAAAGTTGTTTCAACCGACATTCCTATTTGCCATGAATCAACGTCTTGGTAACTGCCAAGAGGCGTACTAAAGTCAATATGTATAACGTTGTCGTTACTTGAGCGCGATGAATATAGGCGAATACCAAGACCTGCACTGGTTAGCATTGAATCTGATATATTCGCAGTTTCAGTGCTGCCAAATGCTTGGCCTACATCAACAAAGCCAACAAAGCCTACATCTACAAACTGATACAGATTGATATTTGGGTACATTCTTAGCTCAGCGGTTGCTTGTACGCTTGAAGTACCATGTTGGTAACTTTCAGGGAAGCCACGCATGCCTTCTTCACCGCCTACAGCCAGCGGTTTATCTGCAAACTCATGGTTTTGCCAATGACCATTTAAATGCGCATAAAAGGCAAATGAATCTGACCAGCGATAGTTCATTTGCGCTTTTGAGTAAATAGCTAAGCGGTCATCAAGCTCTGTACCAATATTGCCTTTGACCCCTGTGGCAAACCGATACAAGGCATTATTGTTAAACCACGCTTTGGTGAGGTTAGTATCAAATAAAAAGCCTTGCCCCAAATTAACCGTATCGATGGCAAACTTTGAGTTTAACTCCCAGCCTAGGTTAACGTCTTCATTGTGGTTTATTAGGTCAATATCGTGCAACACAGCGTAATTGTCTTCTAACCAATGCAATCCTAGCCAAGGTGCAGCAATGCTGTAATCGTTGAGACCTGCAAGTAAAGGTTCTGTTTGAAAAGGGCGGTAGCTGACATCTTGGTAGTCAATCCCTGCAAGCCAGTGGAAGGTTTGCTGACTGTCTTGCGATAAAATACCACCATAGGCAAACTGGGCGATTAATTCATCAGTAAAAAACTCTGAACGAGTTATACCATTTTGATAGATATAACTTTTTTGCTTTTGAGATTGTGCAAAGTAGCGCATTAGTGCGTCACTGCTGCGTTGATAAAAAGGCTGATGATAATCCACTAAAAAGACTTGCCCGTCATCGTAATCATCAGCTTGTAAAGTGAGGGTCGCATGAGGCTGCCAAGGTACTGGCATTTGCAGTACTGAATGGAAGCCCGAGCGTTCGTGATCAGATTTATACTTTAATGATGCGCGAATACCGTACCCTAAAAAGTTTTCTTCTTTAAAGCCCAAGCTGTATTTATTGTTGCCACTACTTCGCCCAAAATTAACGGTTGGTAATAAACTCCAGGTATCCCAGGTATCTATTTGTACAACTTTAGGCTCATCCACAAGGCAATCTTTTGTATAGCTAACTTTGGCATCTCTTAAGTATTTTTTATTGCGCAGAATACGCTCTGCTTCTTGTAACTGACGCTCACTTACTTGCTCACCTTCTTTAAAGGTAATTTGCTCACTGATAACTTTGTTTTTGGTATCTATGTGTAACCAGTTAATAAAGCGGTGTAGGGCGGTCGTTTCAGGATCGTTTGGATCAAAAATAGTATGTGTATCAATGTTGAGTTTATCAACAGTGATGTCTTTGTCTTCGCTTAACTCAGCAGTGGGTTTGCTTTTTACCTCACAGACGACATCTAAGCTTAAAGGCTCGTTTGCATAAGCTGTCCCTGTAGCAGTGCATGTGAATAATAAAACAGGTGTTATTTTATACATTTGGAACTATGCCTACTTAATACTTAGCGATGAGGTTGTCATGCTACATCAACCTAAGTCGTTAAAAACGCTTCATTTTGAAAGCATAAAAGAACTAACTTAAGAAAAACTTAACTAAAACTGAAACTTAGTTGAAGATTGTAAGAGCTTGATAACTTTTGATTTAGATAATGCGTTAGCGTGAAATTAATCGGTAAAAGGCTGGCTTGCGTATGATTTATTAAGATTTCTAAAAGAGTAAACAATGAAAAAGCGTGTTTTATATTGGCTGCAAAATGACTTAAGAATGAGTGATAACGTCATACTATCTGAACTTGAACACTTTAATGGTGAACTTGACCTTGTTTATGTGATTGAGCCTAGGTGGTTTAAACAAAGCAATTATCAACAACGGCCTGTTGGTAAGCATCGATATCGTTTTTTAATACAGAGCCTACAGGCTTTTTCTAACGCTGTGGAGGCGCTTGGGCAAACCTTACATGTGGTCACAGGTGAGCCCGAAGTGGTTATTCACGAGCGTATAAAAAAACACGGTATTTCAACGCTTGTCTGTACAGAGCAAGTGGGCTATTACGAGCAAAAACAGCTTAATAAAATAACTGAGTTATGCCCAGAACTTGACATTAAAACCTACCAGCAAGACACTTTATTTACAGCACCTGATTTACCGTTCTCAGTTGCCGATTTACCAAAAAATTTCACGGCTTTTCGTAAAAAAGTTGAAGCAGAACCTGCGGCTATTGCTGCACCGCGTGATGCGGTTTCGCGTTTGCCACACCCAGTGCAGCTTTGCCCAGCTCAACCAATCCCAGATGCAGTGACAGAGCCTGAAAGTGTGTCTGGTGGCTTGTTTGCTGCTCAACAACATTGCCAGCACTATTTTTCATCGCCCGCACCGGCCTGCTACAAAGAAACACGTAATGAATTAGACGGCTTCAGTAACACGACTAAGTTTAGTTTGTGGCTTGCGGGTGGGTCTATTAGTGCAAAACAAGTGTATGCTGAGGTTGAACATTATGAGCATATAAATGGTGCGAATGAGTCAACGTATTGGATTAAATTTGAATTACTCTGGCGTGAGTATTTTAAGTGGCATGCTAAGCATGTTGGCAGACAGCTATATCGCTTTAAAGGCCAGAAAAAAACAGCGCCGCTAACAACATTTAATAGTCAACGTTTTGCATCTTGGTGCCAAGGAACCACACCTTTTCCACTGGTAAATGCAATAATGCATGAGCTCAATGAAACGGGCTATATTTCGAATCGTTCGCGGCAAATTGCAGCCAGTTGTTTGGTCAATGAGTTAGCGGTTGACTGGCGTTTTGGAGCGGCTTACTTTGAGCAACAGCTCATTGACTATGATGTCGCTGCGAACTGGGGTAACTGGCAATATATTGCAGGAGTTGGCGTGGATCCGCGAGGTGGGCGTCATTTCCATATTAATAAGCAAACGGCATTATATGACCCAACAGGGTGTTATATTCGCAAATGGCAAGGTGATAAAACAGTGAGTCGTGTTGTTGATATATACGATGCTGCAGATTGGCCCTTAAATGAGTAATTTTAATTTAAATCAAAAATCTAAATGTCATTTTTAGTCTTTTTTTATTTTGTTATCTAAAATAGAAATAAAGGCTTACTTTTTCACCGTGATCCAACTCAAAAGGTTAACTATGGCATTTAGTAAAGGATACGAGGGGATCCAGTCGAAGCTCGGAATAGACATCGCCCAGCTTATACTTGATAGTAGCGATGCGGGGATATGGCTATGGAATATAAAAACAGGTGAAACCATTTTTAATGAAAAATGGGCGGCAATTATTGGTTATAGTTTAGCTGACTTGCATCCGGTTTCTATTGATACGTGGCTTGTGCATGCACACCCTGATGATCTCGAAAAATCGCATCGACACCTTCAAGCCCATTTTAGTGGCGAAACTGAGCGCTATATATGCGAAGTCAGAATGAAGCACAAAAAAGGGCACTGGATTAAAGTACTCGACAAAGGCCAAGTGCAAACATGGGATGAAGAGGGGGAGCCTGAATGGATGTTTGGCGTTCACATAGATATAACCAATCAGTGGCGAAAAGAGTGCGAAATAGAGTCTTTACATAACAAACTGCAAAAATTTACTGATAACTTACCGGGCCTTGTTTTTCAGTACGTAATAGATAAAAAAGGTCACGGTTCATTTCCTTTCACAACGTCAAAAGTAATAGAAATTTATGGCTGTACGTCAGACCAATTGAAAGAGTCTGATGCTTTTGCCATGCAGGTAATACACCCCGATGATCTGCCTCGTGTGTTGACAAGTATTGAGCGTTCGCGAGTTGAATTATGTGACTGGCATCAAATCTATCGGGTAAATCACCCAAAAAAAGGGCTCATATGGGTTGAAGGTAAATCGTCGCCTATTGCGCGCCATGATGGTTGTTTTGAGTGGAATGGTTACTTAGAAGATGTCAGTGAAGAAGTGACGAGTAATGAAAAAATAAAATTGTTAACCGCCGTCTTTTCAACCACCAGTCGAGGAATTTTAATTACAACCCCAGAGCCACGCATTGTCGATGTTAACCCCGCATTTGAACAAATAACCGGATACAGTAAATCTGAAGTGGTAGGCCAAAGTCCAGCAATACTTTCAGCTAAAAAGCAAGGAAAAGAAGTGTACCAACAAATGTGGGCAACACTACTGAGTAAAGGTCGCTGGCAGGGGGAGGTGTGGAACAAGCGTAAATCGGGCGAAATTTTCCCAGAGCTGCTTTCTATCGATGCTTTATATGATGAAAAAGGATGTGTAAGTCATTACATAGGTGCTTTTGATGATATTTCGCTGGCAGTAGAAAAACGTCAATTATTAACTGAGCTGGTAAATCAAGACCCGCTTACTAAGTTACTTAATCGACGAGGGTTAGATATTCAGTTACGTGCAATCACGCAAAGTACAACGGCAAATAACCCTAAGTTTGCGTTAATTTACCTTGATCTTGATAACTTTAAATTGGTTAACGACACCTTTGGGCATGAACAAGGCGATAGTTTATTGCTTACGATTAGCCAGCAGATAGCGTTACAGCTACGTGAGCAAGATATTCTTGCACGCATAGGGGGTGATGAATTTGTGATTGTACTACCTAGTTTAGTAAAGCCTGAAGTATGCGAAGAAATTGCATTGCGTTGTCAAAAAGCGGTGGAAGTAATTGCAAAAAACTATGCCACTGCCCAGCCTGTCAGTGCAAGTTTTGGTATTGCGCTGTATCCGCATCATGGCAAAAATGTGAAAGAGTTGCTTACCATGGCTGATAAGCAAATGTATAAGATGAAATCGATACCAAAATCGTTACCATTCGGTTGATATTTCAACACTGGGCAGTTTATTGAGTAGCGGCAATAGCGCCCGTTCTTTGCGCAAGTCATTACGTTCATCTTCTAAACTTTTACGCTCATGGTAGAGGTTTTTACGCTGTTGATTATCGAGCTGATTATTGTTTAGTTCAGCACGAATAGTATGTAGCCGACGATCAATTTCTTCTATACGATCATCGATATCAATAAGCCGTTGCTGTACTTGGTAGCGGTCGTTACCTTCTTGCCATGCTTTACGAAACGCAGTGCTGTTACACACGCCGTTATAAGGCATGCCTTGCATGGCCAATGTAAAGCCGTTTTCGGGTTCACAATACACATTGAGACCTTGATCATAACCCGATTTATATTCGTTTATGTCTGCACGCACGCCAAACTCACTGCATTGTGCTAACGCATTTACGCCATCTTGGTATTGGGTGCCATTAACACCATGTTGATAGCCAATGCCATACCAATTTGCTTGCAAACATTCATCTTTACTCAGTGATGTACAACCCGTTAAAACAACCAAAGGCAAAAGAGGGTAAAGCCATTTTTTCATGTGTTTAAGGCTCATAAAAATACGAAATAAGTTCAATAAGTTTAGCGTGTTATTCGTTTTTTGGGTACGTTTAGTTTTATTTTAAAGCAGCTTATTGTCGGTAGGGTAAATAATACATAGCGTGGCTTTCAATAGAGTATAAAGGCCTTATTAAAAGGCCTTTGGTAACATTACAAAAGCATTTAGCGATTGTTTAGTTGTTGGTTGATTTCGTCAAAAATAGAGGCGTCATCAATCGTTGATGGAATGTTTAATTCTTCCCCATCGACTAATTGACGAAGGTTTTTTCTAAGAATTTTCCCTGAACGTGTTTTAGGTAATCGTTCAACATGCAGAATATTTTTCAAACAGGCGATTGCGCCAATTTGATGCCTAACAGCGT
This sequence comes from Pseudoalteromonas sp. PAB 2.2, assembly GCF_001938575.1. NCBI lineage: Bacteria > Pseudomonadati > Pseudomonadota > Gammaproteobacteria > Alteromonadales > Pseudoalteromonadaceae > Pseudoalteromonas > Pseudoalteromonas sp. PAB 2.2. The sequence continues at coordinate 292,129 of NZ_LYPI01000009.1, read as the reverse complement.
GGATTAACTCTTTTTCAACCTCTTTGCTATCACCGAGGTAATCATCTTTTAGAACGATCATCGCCATTGGCAATTGCCCTTTTAGTGAATCACTTACACCAAAAACGGCACATTCAGCAACGGCAGGGTGAGCCGCGACAATTTCTTCCATTTCCCCCGTGGATAGGCGATGACCCGCAACATTAATCACATCATCGGTTCGGCCCATAATGAATAAATAGCCATCGTCATCAATATAACCCCCATCACCAGAGAGGTAATAACCAGGGTACTCACTCAAGTAACCCGCGTTAAAACGCGCGTCATTTTGCCAGATAGTGGGTAAACAACCCGGAGGTAAAGGCAGTTTTATTACAACCGCGCCGTTTTCATTTGGTGCGCAACGCTCACCATTCATATCTAAAATTTGCACATCGAAGCCCGGTGTGGGCACCGTTGAACTGCCAGGTTTTGTGCCTAGCTGCTCAATGCCAATTGGATTACAAGCAATGGCCCAGCCTGTTTCTGTTTGCCACCAATGATCTAGCACCGGTAATCCTGTGTGCTCTTTAAGCCACTCATACGTCGGAGGGTCAAGGCGTTCACCGGCTAAAAATAAGCGTTCTAACGAGGAGGTATCGTATTTTTTAAAGCCTTCGGCTGTCGGATCTTCTTTTTTGATAGCCCTAAATGCGGTAGGTGCACTGAATAACGCGGTTACCTTGTGCTCTTCTACCACACGCCAAAATGCGCTGGCATCGGGCGTTCTAATGGGTTTGCCTTCATATAAAACGGTGGTACAGCGATAAATAAGAGGTGCATAGACGATGTATGAATGACCGACTACCCACCCGATATCGGAAGCCGCCCAAAAGACCTCGCCCGGCTTCATGCCATAAACCGTCTCCATGCTGTAATGCATTGCAACTGCATGCCCCCCGTTTTCTCTCACCACGCCTTTTGGCGTGCCTGTGGTACCTGAGGTATAAAGGATATAAAGCGGGTCATCCCCATTTACTGCGACAGGCTCTATAGGAGCGGCTGCATCGCTGGCCGATTGCCAGTCAATATCGCGACCTGCTTGCATATCGGCTTTTGCTTGTTCACGCTGGTAAATAATGCAGTGTTCAACGTGATGCTTTGCGGTTTCAAGGGCTTCATCAAGCAGTGGCTTATATTCAATGACATGATTGATTTCGACCCCACATGATGCGCTAAGCACAAGTTTAGGCTTTGCATCATCGATACGCACGGCAAGTTCGTGGGGTGCAAAACCACCAAAAACCACCGAGTGAATAGCCCCTAGTCGTGCACACGCTAACATGCCAATAACCGCTTCGGGGATCATCGGCATATAAATAACCACGCGATCGCCCTTACTAACGCCCAATGAATGCATTAGGCCTGCAAATGTTGCAACGCGACTTTGCAATTCTGAGTAGCTGATTTTTTGTTTTGTGTTTGTAACGGGTGAGTCGTAAATTAATGCTGTTTGTTCGCCGAAACCGGCATCTACATGCTGGTCAAGTGCTAAATAACAGGTATTAAGCGTGCCATCGGCAAACCAATGATAAAAATTGTTTTCATCGTTTTGATACGGTGCGCTGGGGGCTTTAAACCACGCAATACGTTTACTTTGCTCAAGCCAAAACTGACCGGGATCGCGCTGAAACTGTTGATATTGTTGTTGATATTCGCCCGACATAAAGAGGCTCCTATACTTTATTTGTGAGAGATTTATATCCGCTCCCCTTGAAGATGCAATGTTAAGTGCTATCACGTGGGAGCGTGGATATTTAAAATGTAGGCGCTTTTTTGGTTAAATAATATGCGACCTTGGTCTGCACTTAATCAAGGCCTGAGAGGCGATAACAGGGTTGTTAGCAGTGTTTTAATCTTAATAATTTTTTAATTAATAAGGTTAAAGTGTTGGTGTTAATGCGTGTAAGAATAAGCGTGCTTGTTGCAGCATAAAGTGAAAAACTAATGTGGTTTTTTACTGCGTGGAGCACCTAGCAATATACCAATATGGCATAGACACACGGCGAGAAATGCACTGATCCCCAAAGCCCCACCATAGCCATTTAAAAGAGGCACAAGATACTCAAAAAGAAGAGAAAAAAGTAAGGCTGCAATGGTAATGGTAAAAATACCAAAGCGTTTAGGGGCACTCATGCCAATAAAAGTGCCGCCAAAAAACGCCACACTGTATAAATCAGCGTGAGGGGTGATATAAACCATCACACAGTAAGCAATAATTGTTAACGAGGCTGATGCACGAATGCCGTCAAAGCGATTTTGTTGTGCAAGAAGATAGGTGCCAAATGCGGCAAATATTGACAATAAAGTAATCGCGAGGTTCATAAAAACGCACTTTTCGTAAACATGTAAAGGGCCACACTGGCAAATGCGACACTGCCTAAGCGACCACCAAAACCAGCAAAAAGATTCATTGTCATGACATATAAGCTCGCACCAAAAAATGAAATTAAACCCAGTTCCCAGTAATTATTAATTAAACTTGATGAGCACATACCCGCAAAGCTGCCCGCATAAATAGCTGCATAGGGGTGAGACTTATACACGCGTGAAAAAGGAATAAAAGTGCCAATTAACCCAGTGCCAGCTGCGGCCACTACAATGGGAACATTGAATTTATCGTGCAAAATAAAGCTTAAAAAGCAGCCACAAAAGAAACAAATATACTTAACTAAAAAAAAGCTGAAATGATATGAAATGCGCTGAGTGCACAGTTTAGACATGTGGGGTTGTAAAGCGGACTTAAGCGATTTCATACTTACTTTTAGGTAGTGATAAAGGCGCTAATTTTCACATTTTATACTCATAAAGTACAATACGATAAGGCACTGATTTACGCTCAGCGCCTTATTTTTTATATCGTATTGTTACTACTTATTCGTGTTTATGTGTATTTTTGGTGCCCCGAGTATGGTGGCCATAAAGAGAGACAATTAAAAAGCACAGAAGAGGAATAATAAATGAGCTGGCCGTATCCAATGTATCAATTAATGTTGCTTGGAGTAACGGTAAAAATGCGCCCCCTAGAATCGCCATTACTAATCCTGCAGCGCCAATTTTTGCATCATCGCCGAGTCCCTCGAGTGCCGTGCCATAAATAGTCGGAAACATAAGCGATAAGCAGCCAGAAATACTCACAAGTGCCGCCACTCCCAGTAAATTAACTTGAGTGATAACCAAAACACACAGCGCAGCTGCGACTAAGGCCATAATCCGCAGTAATTTAGCACCACTCAAAAAACGCATGAGCCACGTCATAATAAACCTAGAAATTAAAAAGACGAGCATCGAATACTGTAGCACTTGACCCCCAGTGACTTCATTCGTTGTGAGTGCCTCCATGGTGTAACCGATAGTGTAGGTCCAGACACATGTTTGCGCTCCAACGTTAAAAAACTGCGCAACAACACCAAAACGATAATGCTTATTTTGATATAAGGTTTTAAAAGCGCTTGTTAAATTGCGTGATGGGGTGTGGGAGTGCGTTATTGTTTTAGGAGATTTACTAAAAAAGATACACAGCCATAATAAGATTAAACAACCCGCCATCCCCACGTAAGGCACCATCACTGCACTGAGCTCACTGCTCACAATCGCCTTTAATTGGCTTTCACTCATGAGTGCTCGGTGTGCATTATCGGCCTGATTTAAACTGGGTAAAATTAACGTGGCGGCCAGAAATACACCGATATTGGTGCCCACTGGGTTGAATGCTTGCGCCAAATTTAGGCGGCGAGTGGCCGATTTTTCGCACCCTAGCTGCATTACATAAGGATTTGCAGAGGTTTCTAAAATAGATAACCCGCCAGCCAGAATAAATAAAGCAAGTAAAAAGTGGCTGTATAGCATTGTTTGGCTCGCCGGATAAAACAACAACGCGCCACATGCGGCCATGGCTAAACCAACCAGCAGACCTGTTTTGTAATTAAAACGACGATTAATTAGAGCCGCAGGCAACGCTAAGCAAAAATAAGCGCCATAGTAACTAAATTGCACCAATGCTGATTGCAGCGCACTCATCGAAAACGTTTTACTGAAAACCTTTACTAAAGGATCGGTCATGTTTGCTGCTGTACCCCATGCAGCGAAACAGGTGGCGAGCAAGATAAATGGCCATAGCATTTGGCGCGATACAATAGCTGATTGTGTTGGCATAGATCACCAGATTGTTGTGTTCATATTGTTGTGGCCGATAGTATTCACGACTCCAGATAATAAATCAACATAGTTGATTTATTATTTTAACTAGCGGATAGTATGGCAAAAAGGTCTAATAGGTGGGTCTTTAACCGTATTAAGAAGGATGCTATGAAGCGTAGTTTATTGCCGACAAGGCGAAGTAATAATGAACGAGCTATTTTGAGCTTGATTAGGCAATGTGAAACGCTGCCCAAAGCACAAATAGCGAAAGCGCTCTCGTTATCTGCACAAGCTGCTACGGTGAATATTAATAAGTTGGAAGAAGATAAATTATTGCTTCGTGATGCCCCTGTAAAAGGGCGAGTAGGGCAGCCAAGTGTGCCTTTTCGGCTGAATCCTGATGGCGCTTTTAGCTTTGGTTTAAAGATTGGACGCCGACGTTTTGATTTGATTGTAATTGATTTACAAAGCACGCAAAGAGCCAGTGTATCCGTTGAGGTCAATGTGCCTAACATTGACGAACTCAAGGCTTTTTTGAAAACCAATATCCCACAGCTATTGCGAGAGTTAGGCTGTGACTTAAGCACGCGAGTATGTGGTTTAGGAGTGGCAATGCCTTTTGATATTTGGCATTGGCATGCTGAGAATCCTGAGCAACAAGCGCAATTACTTGAATGGCAACATTTCGATTTAAAAACGTATCTAGAAACTGAATTTGAGCTACCCGTTTACATCAGTAATGACAATAATGCGGCGTGCTGCGCAGAGCTTAGCCTAGGTAATCGTCAAAATTACAGTGATTTTTTATATGTTTATTTGGGTGCGTTTTTAGGTGGCGCGGTCGTGATTAACCGCCAGCTTCTTGAGGGTAAAAGTGGCAACGCGGGCGCAATCGGTTCAATGTTAAATGCTCAGCATGAACAGTTGCTTACGTTATGCTCGTTGCTAGAATTACAAAAACAGTTTGACGCTGCACAGTTAAATTTATCGGTGTATCAGCTTACAGATAGTCAATTTAAAGAACATTATGCCCTGATACTACCTTGGCTTAAAAAGGCGGCTGAGGCGATAAGTGTGGCAATGCATCACAGTTTAAGTTTATTAGATATGCAGGCTGTTGTTATCGACTCACCGTTACCAAAAGACGCATTGGATGTTGTAAGGCAATTAACACTTGAAGCATTTGCACGCTTAGACAGCAGAGGGCTGCGTCTGTGTGACGTTAGTGTTGGGGTCTGTGGTGAAAAAGCGCAGTCAATAGGCAGTGCTCAACTTGCGCTTAGTCATCATTATTTTTGAGCAGCAATGAGTCACCCCATTACTGCTCAAAATGATTATTTCTTATATTGATTAAACCACGCAAGCGTGTATTCAATTTTAGAAATCATCCGTGATGGACGACCCGCAATACCATGCGGTGAACCCGGAACACGTATTAGTACTGTATCGACCTTACGTAGTTTTAAAGCTTGATAGAATTGCTCCGATTCAGAAATCGGTGTACGGCGGTCTTCTTCGCCAGTCATGATCAGTGAAGGTGTTGTCACATTTCCCACTAAAGACAGAGGCGAGCGTTGCCAATAGTGTTCAACATTATCCCACGGCATTCCTGGGAATTGGTTACGAATTTGACCAATGTAGCTGTCGGCTGTTAGCGTTTTACTTAACCAGTTGATAACCGGTTTTGTGATAGCAGCCGCATTAAAGCGATTTGTTAAACCCACCGCATACGCCGTTGCAATGCCGCCTGCTGAACCACCAGCAATGAACAAGTTGTCTTTATCAATAAAGCCTTTTTCAATCATGGCATCCACGGCGGTATTATGATCGGCAAAGTCTTCTTTTGAGCTGTATTTACCATCAAGAAGTAAGGCAAAGTCTTTACCGTAACTAGTTGAACCACGGTAATTTACATACACAACCACATAACCTTCAGCAGCATAGCGTTGCAGTTCGGCTGTAAAACTTGGGCCATAGGCTAAATGAGGACCACCGTGAATTTCAACCATCAGTGGGTACTGTTTGCTTTCGTCAAAGTCGGGCGGTGTGATGTACCAGCCTTGAATTGCTTGACCATCAAATTGTGATTTCACATTCAGTTCGTGCACTTTGCCCAGTTTTTTGTGGCCTAAAACATCTTCGTTTAACGAGGTTAACGTTTTGTTTTTGCCTTTGTACAAGTAACCTAAATCAGCAGGGCGGTATTCACTGCCGGTCGTGTAGGCAATGGCACCATTGCGTGCCATGCTAAAGCTACCACTGACATACGGGCGACCTATCGAGGTGCCTGAGACCGTGTCGGTTAAATCGGTGACTTTACCGCGGCTTGATACTTTAGCAAGCTTGCGCTTACCGAAGTCATCATACTGAATAACAAAATCGCCATCACCAAACCATTTGAAGTCAGCCACTGAACGATCCAGCTTTTCTGTTAGGTGTTTTACTGACTTATCATCTAAGTCAAGCACCGACAGTGTCGAGTTTATGTAAGGCACGGGGGCGTTATCACGGGCAATAAAGGCCAGCTCGTCTGCATCTTTAGCGTAATGAGGGTTACTTTCACGACCCGGAAGGTCTGTTAATTGCGTAAGTTCACCCGTTTTTACATTTATTTCGTATAAATCAGATTCAGTGGTGCGGTACTCCCACTCGTCATGGCGGTCTGAAGAAAAGACGACTTTGGTATTGGTTGGATCCCATGCTAATGGACCGCGGTGTTGGTAGTTGCCCGACGTTAATTGGCGGGGTGTACCACCCGAAACAGGAATCACAAATACATGGCGATAAGCGGGTTCTAAGAAACCAGCACCATCGGCTTGGTAACGCGCTTTTTCAATGACTTTGACCGGTTTTGACCAATCGGCACCTTTCGGTTTTTTTGGTAACTTAACCGATTTCGCAAACGCCGATTTACCTTCAGGAATGCTCATTGTAAAAGCAATGTGCTCAGCGTCATGTGACCACGTTAAGTCGCCTACTGATTTTGGTAATTGCGTTAACAGTGCTTGTTTGTCTTGTGCTAACCAGTAAACGTGTAATTGGTTTGAGCCACTTTTATTACTGGTGAACGCAATTTTTTGGCTGTCTGGCGACCACGTTGGCTGACTGTAATTGTGCTCATCAGAAAAAAGTGGAGTGTGTTGCCCTGATTTTAAATCGTAAAGCCAAAAGCTGCGTTTGTTACCATCTTTCATGATGTCGTAGCCACTTCGCACATAAACGATTTTTTTACCGTCAGGGCTTATTTGCGGGTCGCCCGCGTATTCAAGTTGGAAAATATCCTCAGAAACAAATTTGTCGTTCGCGTAAACCTGCGCTGTTGTTGCAGCACACAGCAAACTGGCCCCAATAATGAAGTGTTTTTTTAATTGCATGTTAGCGTCTTTTTTTAGCCGTAAAATTTCATCCTAAAAGCTGACCATAAATCACGCAAGGACAATGAGATAAAGCAGCACTAACTGAAGTTGAAAAACGCATCCCAGCGTTTATCTAAGCGTTGTTTTGCTGTTCTTAAATCAACGGCAAGGTATTGACCCTTGTTTTCACTGACCAATTCAAGATTGACCAGTTTATTAATTGCATCGTCTATTTCAAAATCAACAGTGCAGTGGTGATTGTTGCTAAACCAAGTTTCAATGGTGTCATCGAGTTGCTTGGCAGTCATGGCTGCGTTTGCGTGCAGTAAAAAGGTGTAGGCTAGGAGTGCTTCTTTTACGTCTTCTTCTTCGGCCGCATCGACCAAAGTATGAAACACGCCTGCATTATTATCGAGGTTTTTAAAGTACAGGTTATCGGCTAAGGCTTTCATAAAGCGAATTTTACGGTTTTTAAATTTACTCCACTCTTTAAAGATAAAACTGCCGAACACCCCCATACCAATGGCAAAGGTGATAAAGTGCTGTTGGCTCATATGCACTTCTTCGCTGCGCCAGCCACCCCAAAATGCAAGCATGGCAATTAACAGTAAAATTGATGCGCCAAGCTTAGTAACAAGCACCACCGCTCCCCCGATAAGGGCTGATGAGCCAATAATGAGTTTATCAATGGGGCGCATTTTTACTTCGCTGTTTGGAAACAGCATTTCTAAATCGGCTTTGGGGACGTTTTGAAACAATTTGACGATTGTTGAACTAGGCTCAAAACCCACCGGCATGCGGCCTTTATCGATAAAGTATTGTTGGTCTTTAAAGCGGATAAAAACCGCAACCCGATCGTAATTAGTAAACGATATGTGCTTTTTTTTCAGCCCCCACCAGGTACGTAACGTTTCGGTTTTTTGTGATTCGCCTCGGCGATAAAACACCACTTCAGCGAAGTCATCAAACTCGACTTCTAAACGCACTTTAAACAAAGACTCTTCGGTTAATGCCTCTTGTAAGTCTTGAGTCGTGATGGTTTCAAAATTAGCGGCATTGAGCACTGTGGCAAAGTGCTTAGCAAATTCGTTTTGGTACTTTCTGCGCGCCTCTTCATTAATCGACGTGAGTGAGCGAGTGTCTGAGTTAGGATCAAATGGCGCATAGCTATTTTTTAATGACTCAAGTAAGCCGTGATACTGATAATGAATAACACTTTGCAATAAGCTGCAAAACTCTAGAAATGAGGCACGGTGTTGCGCATCTAAATAATCATTGCATAGGGTGATAATGTCGTGCTTTCGAAAGGGAATAAAACGTGCGTTAGTCATTACATTGGGTATGAGTCGTTAGTGATGGCACAGATAATAAGAAAATATCGGCTTGAATGCGACACCTTATATCCTATGGTACTAATTTGGGTAATTTTATTACCCCTTATGTCTTGTTTTTAGATTAATTACTCCAGCCCAAATGCTGGTTTTTAGGTGAACAGAGTGTAATTTTCTGTACATCTATTTACCCTTTGATACTGTTTGTTCACTTGCTGTAAATTGTAGTTATGCCTATGAATGAGACGATGATTCCTCTTGAGGGGAGTGCTAATTCTGCTCCTGCCCCGATACTTTTGAAGCAATTATTTATTAGCTTCTTTATTGTAACTCTGTTGTGTATTGTGGTGGGTTATTTATCAATTTTTAATCGTCTAGAAGTCAATATTTATATAAATGGCGTACTCTCTGATGTGATTAATTTATTGATCCTAATTTTTATCTTTTCATTTGTACAAACGTCGGCGGTTGCTAAGTTAAGTTACTTATTTTTGAGCAGTGGGATCTATTTATGGAGTATTGGCTTAACCTTCGACTTTCTTGATGAGCTGGTTTATCAACCGGTATGGATTGGTATTTATATCGAAGACATGTTTAGAACAATTGGCATGTTAGTCACCAGCTTTGGGTTGTTTTTGGCTTTGTCAGACTTAGCAAAAGCGCACAAAAACTTAGCCGAAGAGCTTAAAACAGATGTACTCACCAAAGCCTATAACCGCCGCTATTTTTACCATTTTGTTCAGTTAAACCAAACCAAAACACACAGCTTAGTTATTATCGATATTGATCACTTTAAAGCAATTAATGATGAACACGGTCATGATGTGGGTGATCAAGTCTTGATCGACTTTGTTTATCAGTGCCGACAACAGCTTGATCCGAGTATTTTATTTGCCCGCATAGGGGGAGAAGAGTTTGCGCTTTATATTCCCACAGATGATCTCAATGTCGTGCAAACGATATGTGAGCAGTTATTAGGTTTAGCAAATAATGTGATGATTTCACCCGGTAAAACGCTCAGTGTGAGTGCGGGATCAGCGATAAAAAGAGCAACCGAAACCTTTAGCAGCACCATGAAACGAGCCGATCAGGCGTTGTATCAAGCTAAAAATCAAGGACGTAGCCGCTATATCCACGCACCGTAAGCGACGGTTAATCATTTTTGCTGTAACCTTAAAAGCAACACGATTGTTAAGGATAAATGATGGGTATAGCAAAAAAGCTTAAGCAAAAAACACGGCAGTTTGTTGATTCTAAACATATGCTGAGATCAATCACGATCGCCTCGTTTTTAGAATCGACTATTGTGCCCATACCTCTTGAAGCGGTGCTTGTGCCACTTATGCAAGCACGCCGCGAAAAGTTGTGGTTAATTGCGCTGATGGCGACAGTCGGGTGTATTATCGGTGCTGTATTTGGCTATGCGTTAGGGTATTACTTATTTGATGTAGTTGGGGATTGGGTTATCAATACCTTTTCAAACCCTGAGCAATTCGAGCAAGTAAAACAAAAGATGCAAGGGCAAGGATTTTGGTTTGTGTTGAGTCTTGGCATTATCCCCATTCCGTTTCAAATTGCGATGTTAGCCGCGGGGGCAACAAAGTTTTCGTTGGTGCTGTTTTTACTTGCGACCGTGATAGCACGCTCTATTCGATATTTTGGTTTAGCGCTTGTGGTGTATTACGCAGGTAATCATGCTGAACGCATTATTCAAAAGCATAAAACCAAAGCATTGGTAGGGCTGTCGATTTTAGTGTTACTACTTTGGTGGTTAAGTACGCTGATTTAATTTATTTCGTGCCTATAAATTTAGTTATTCTGTCTATACTTAGCGGGTAATGGACGCTAATTATAGACAGGATATATCATGAATACCTTTGTGGCTGCGTTGCCCATTTTTTTACTCATATGGATGATGGTTAAGCGCAGTCCCGTGCCTTCTTATGTTGCACTCCCTGTGTCGGCATTGGCTGGTGTGCTGCTTCAGTTACTTTATTTTCAAGCCGATCCTCGTTTACTCCTCGCCAACTCCTTTATGGGCATGTTGTCGGTACTGACTCCTATTTCAATTATCGCCGGGGCAATTTTACTTAATCGAATGTTAGCGGTGTCGGGTGGTGAAACCACGATTAAGCATTGGTTAGAGTCGATTAGCGGTAATCACGTTGCGCAGTTAATGATTATAGGGTGGGCGTTTGCATTTATGCTCGAAGGCGCGTCGGGGTTTGGCACCCCCGCGGCAATTGCGGCACCTATTTTAGTCGGGCTTGGCTTTTCGCCTTTTAAAGTGATTGTGTTTACGCTTATTTTAAACTCGATTCCTGTGTCGTTTGGGGCTGTGGGAACGCCAACGTGGTTTGGTTTTTCGGCACTTTCGTTAAACGAGCAACAGGTGTTGGCTATCTCTCAGTGGACAGCGCTGTGTCATGTGGTTGCCGCTTTGGTGATACCCATGATTGCGCTGTGTTTAGTATTGCCTTTTCACACGGTGCGCAAAAACAGCGTTTTTGTTTATTTAAGTGTGCTGTCATGTGTTTTACCTTATTGGTTGTTTGCGCAGTGGAATTACGAGTTTCCATCACTCATTGGCGGAGCAGTGGGGTTATTGGTGACTATATTTTTGGCAAAAAAGGGCATTGGACTGGTTAAGTCACAACAGCCCCCCGTCTCTAATAAGCCCATAGATGGCAAGGCGTTATTCTTGGCTTTTTTTCCGCTTGTGTTATTGATTTTGGTGCTTGTGCTGACGCGTATTCATCAGTTAGGTATTAAAGCACTTTTAAATGATGAAACCGTTTGGTTGAGTATTCATTTAGGATTTGCCCAATTTGAGCTCAGTAAAGCACTGATAATATCGTTGCATGAGCTGTTCGGTACAGCCGTTAGTTGGTCATATAAAACCTTGTTTGTACCAGCACTGATTCCGTTTGTGTTGGTTGTATTGGTGAGTGTTCCGCTGCTTAAGATGAATAAAAAGCAGGTGTCGCACATGGTTCATGACACCTTAAGCCGAATTGCATTGCCTTGTGTGGCATTAATTGGCGCGTTAGTGATGGTGAATGTGTTAATGCAAGGAGGGCATAAGGCGCCGATATTTTATATCGCCAATACGTTTGCTAATTTAACCGGTGAGCATTGGGTGTTATTTGCATCATACCTTGGTGCGCTAGGTACGTTTTTTTCGGGGTCTGCGACAGTTTCTAATCTTACTTTTGGGGGGATTCAATATGGTATTGCCCAACAGGTTGGGTTATCAGAAACCTTAGTGCTGGCTCTTCAATCGACAGGAGCGGCAATGGGCAACATGATTTGTATCAGCAACATTATTGCTGTGGCCAGTATTGTTGGGGTGAACAATCAAGAAGGCCCCGTGCTTAAAAAAACCTTTTTCCCTATGCTGATTTATGGGGCGCTGGTGGGCTGTTTTAGTTACCTGTTTTATCGCTAAGGTAATGCCACAGGTCACCTAACTCAATAAAAAAGGTGTTGAGGTAAGCCCAACACCTTAACGGAGTCACTTTAGCGGTTATTTCAGCGCTTTTTTCACTTCACGCCAGTCAATAATCTTAAAGTTTTGCGGTGCTTGTGGCATACGGTTATAGCCATCTTGCACAATTAACACTCCTTCAGGATAGCCCGGCATTGGGGTTGCTGTGACCGTTAATCCGTCGGTTTCTGAAACGCCGTCAATGGCACGTTCAAGGTTATTACTAATTGCGAATTTACCAGCAAATTCAAGGCGCGGCACGTTGCCGTCGATGATTTTATACAGCACATAGCTGTTATCTCCTTGACTAGACACGACTAAATAACGCGTATCTGTGGCGTGATAAATTTCCATGCCTTCTATGTCATCAACCAACATGTCGTTGATTGTTTGTAACATCACGGGCTGTGTGCCTGCTGTTGGTTCAGCGCCAATAAACCAAATACCTTCGTCTTCTTCACCTAAAAAGAGTTCACCGGTTTTATCATCCGCGCTGCAACCCTCTGGTTGGCTAGGTACATTAAATTCTCGCACCAGCTTGGCATTAACTGAGGTGGCGTTACCGGTTAATTTGTACTGTTGAAATAGTCCCGATTTATCATTCATGAACACGTAGTTACCCGTGGATGATGAATACATACACATACCGTAAATCTCAGTCAGTGTGGTGGGCAATTCGGCTAAGTGTTGCACCTTGTTTTGTGTATCAACGGTATACACACTGATACTGTTATGAGTGCGGTTACTGCCGGTGATCCACGTATGGGCTGGGTTATCAATGCTATTATTCTGGCGTACATCAACGTTATTTAAACGGCCCGTTTCTAATGCTTGAAGCTCGTTCCCTGCAAGGTTATACACCATTAAACCGCGGCGTTTATCAGTGCCAAGAATTAAGCTGTGCGCTTTATCATGTGTGTTGATCCATATTGCAGGATCGTCAGCGGCGTCTCCAAAAGCTCGCACAGCATCTGTTTGCGCTTGTGCGGTAATGTAAGTGACCGCCTGTTTGGTAGGTTTTACCTGTTCTTGATACGGCGTGTTGATGAAGCCTTTTACATAATGCCCCGATTCATCATCGTAAAAAACAATATCAGCTTTGGTATTGTTAAAGTGGACCGCTGCTGATTCGAGTGCTAAGTCACCTGCAAATTGCCAGCTGCTGAAGCGTTTATTTTTGCTCTCATAGCGATGTAGCGTGTTATCTTCAGTGGTTGTAAACCACAGGCTGCCATCGCTTGTCGTGCTTAAGCCGCCAATCTCAGGAACCAAGTTGCCAAATGGGGCCATAAGTGCGACAGGCGTTTTATCTGCGCGCGACTCGGCATCGGCATTAATTCGCCAAATACCCACTTCTCCCTCACTTAAGTAAAGGGTTTTATTGTGATCGTCGACCGCACAGCCAGATGTGTCACTTATTCCTGCAAATTCACGTAATTCAAGGTTTAAAGGGTGATTGTTTTTGACATCATAAACCAAGGTTTCGCGAATAAGGCCGCGCGCATCACTCACAAACGCCGACACCGCGTGTGTGGTAGAGTTTGAAAATAAACACACCGCTTCAGGTTTCGCTTTTGGTGGCGTAATTCTGCTTAACGTTTTTAATTGCCATTGGGCATCTTTTTGAAGTTTAAATATAACGGCTTGGTCTGCTTCATTGTCAATACTTGCGACAAGGTAGTGGCCGTTATCAAGCGCCTTCACCGACAAGGTTTCAAAGTTACCGCTTTGTAAAGTATGGCTGTTGCCCATTTCATCAATGAGTTGTAACCCTTGGCTTTCTGAGCTTATTAACCATGTGTTATTGGTGAGTGCTGCTGCTTGTGAACCTTGTACATTTTCAGTGGGTCCAAATGCGCGAACCTGATTAGCACTATCGACAGGGGCGTTCGTTTGGCTACAAGCCGCCACTGTACTGAGCAAAATAGCACTGGCGATAAGGTTAAATGATTGTGTGATATTCATGTGATTTCCCAAGATAAAACAAGGCAGCAATGAGCTGCCTTAAAACGGTCTATTAAAATTAAAATGCGTAACGCAGCATTAATTGAATAACAGGCCCTGCTTCTTCAGACTCCAGCTCATACTCGTCAAAGTCACGGTTGACTTGATCATCAAGCGTATCGAATTTGTTGAACGTTTCGTCTTTGCTTGCATCGAGCAAATTTGAGCCGACTAATCGTAGGGTGATGTCTTGCCAGCGTTTTTCTACGAATACCTCAAGGTCGGCTCCGTAGTGTGTTGTTACTTCTTCACCCACTATGCGGCCATACGCATCGCCTTGTTTACGGTATGTGGCACCAAATGAAGCGCCCAGATCTGGTAAGTCTTGAATAAAGCCAACGTTAAATACGTAGTCAGATTGGTCATTAAATTTACGTGAACCAAAATTGTCATTAACGTCAGAGTCAAGCCATGAATAGTTAAAGAAAATCCCTGTATTAGGCATACTTAAGGCTGTTAAAGGTGTTGATAAATCAAGCTCAATCCCTTTTACATTACCATCACCGGTGTTGCGCGGTTGTAAAATATAGGTGCCTTCGCCTTCAGAACCTTGTTGGCTGGTATTGGCAATTTCAATTAAGTCACTTACATCACGGTAGAACACGTTAACACCCACTACACCGCTTTTACCTAACCGGTATTCGTAGCCAAGATCCATCCCCCACGATGATTCGGGTTGTAGGTCTGGATTACCTAAAAAGTCGTTATCACCCAGCTCTTTTTCAAGCAGAGCAGGGGTAATGTAGTCAAAATCTGGGCGACGTAAGCTACGAGCCACAGAGGCGCTAACACGGCCGTTTTCAGAAACGTTGTAGCGTAAGTGGGCCGATGGTAAGAAAAAATCGTAATCATTCTTCGCCGTCACATAATTAACATTATCCGTGATGGTTGAGTCGGTTGTTTCGTAGCGTACCCCCATTTCCCACGAGAAATCTTGGTCTTCGTGTTTGATGAGTGCGAATACATCTAGACGGTCTTCTTTAAGCTTATTTACACCCCCCGCGGCGGCTTCAAATTCATTGTTAAAGCCGGCAAGCGACAGTGGGTTTTGACTAAATTGATCCCAACTTGCAAAACTTTGCTCATTTTCATCTTCTGCTTGATAAACCGCTGTATCACGCTCTTTACCTTGCACAAATGCACCAAACTGAATGGTTTTATTTTCACCAGCAAATAGGCTATGTTGCCATTGCAGTGACCACTCTTTATCGTCGATATCAACGGTTTCTTCCTCTTCTTCGAACACCATTGGGAGTTCTGAGGTGTCAATTTCGACCTCTTGCTCGTAGACCGACTCTTCGAAGCGGGCATAACCTACTTTAAATTTACTGGTGCCACCAAATAGCGGTAACTCGTAACCAGAGTTAATGTTGTAGTTAGTTTGATCAATGAAAGACACATTGGCGTTATCGGTTTCGAGATTCCCGCCTTCTACAATTGCGTTACTTGTTGCTGTTGGGTCATCGTATTCAAATGAGCGTTCATCTTCAGTCCGGTCGGTATCAACCCAAATGGCACTGATATCAAACTTGCTGCCATTATCAAAGGCAATTTCGTAACTGGCATTCAGTGACGTGTCGTCGCCATCGCGAATATCAGATTGATCTTCGCGGTTATCAAATTCTTCAGTTTTGTAATTTTCGTTGTTTTCAGGGCTATCGCCATACCGCAAGCTAGATTTTTGTTTTGGGTTATAGCGTCCTTGTAAGTTTGCGCCAAGTAACAAACGCCCACCGGCAAATTCAGTTCCGTACACACCTGCAAAGCTTTCTTTTAATTCGCCGTCGTCGTAACGCAGGCCGCCAGCACGAATATAACCACCGTCTAAGCTGTAGCCATCACGCAGAACAATATTAAGAGTTCCTGCAATTGCATCGGCAGAACGATTAGCACTTGAAGCGCGAATGATTTCTACACGCTCGATCAGTTCAGCAGGAATGCGGTCAACAAAGAATGAGCGATCAGCGCCTGCCCCTGGTACTTCTTCACCATTAATAAGTACTTTAGTGTAAGCCGGGCTCAAGCCACGCATACGGGCGCCATCTGACTCTAATACGTCAGATAAAAATGTCACACTAGGAACACGTTTTAAAGCATCACCAGCGGTAAGTGGCTCAAAACGTTGAAAATACTCTTGTGAGTATTCAAGGGTTGGGGCCAGCTCTTGTGAACGGTTGCGATAACCTATTTCACCATACACAACGAGCTCTTCTGATACTTTTACTTTCTTTTCATTGTTGGTGTCTGACTCTTGTGCAAAGGCACCGAATTGACATAAGGCGAGGGCGCTTACAAGTGCCTTCGTTTTAAACTGTTTCATGGATTTGCTCCTACTTGTCCTTGGTTTGGTGAGCAAAGTACCCAGCTTAAATGACGCAAATGTGACAGAAAACCGCTGGCAGCCTTTAAAAACAAGCTATTAGAGGCGTTTATAAAGCATTTTGAGCTGTAATCACCCCGCTTAATCAAGGTAAATACAGCGATTAAAGTCATCAAAAAGGGGGGAGTGTCGTTTTGCTGTCACATCATTGAGCTAATATGACCCTGCTGCTAAAAATGCGAACGGGTTAGCATGGCAGCACGATTCATAGTTAGGTGTCTTTCATGCGATTTAATCCTTTTATTCATCATCGGTTTTTAACAAATGCGGTTATTGCGCTATTTGTGAGCGCTTTTATCCTCAGTGCATATGACGGAGAGCGAAAAGCGCTGGCCGACATATCATGGCTGGATATTGTCGGCGAGGGCGGCATTGTGATGATGACGCTAACATGGATATTTGCACTGCTCATTTCGAGACCCCCCGGAAAAGTCACCTGCTTTTTAGTGTTAGGGCTTGGTCTTTTTATGTTTTCGGCCTCGCTGGACTTATTTGATGAATGGTTACATCAGCCAACGAATACGTGGCTAAGTCTGATTGAGTCTTTACCTGCACCCATTGGTATGGTTTTCACAAGCCTAGGTTTGTATCAATGGCACCAAGAGCAGTTTGTGCTTAATCGTCAGTTAAAGCGCCGTGAAGCAATGCACCGTGAGCATGAATTAGTGTGCTCAATTACTGGGCTTTATAAAGCCGATTACTTACAAACGGTGTTAAAAGAGCAGTTGAATGAGTCGCAGCCGTTGCAACTTGCGGCCATTGATATTCGTGGATTTGCCGATTTTAATGCCGAGTTTGGTTTTATCGAAGGTGACAGGTTACTGCGAGAAGTCAGTGAGCTTATGATAATGAATTGTCGTCTTACTGATGTGGTATGTCGCTATGCGGGTGATTGTTTTATGGTGCTAATGCCAAACACCACCGCGTTACAAGGCAAAGAGCTGGTGGCACAAATATCTTCGGCACTGAGTCACTGCGCATTTAAGGTTGAGGGCGAAAAACACGCGAAGTTTCAGCATGCAACCGTTGCGTTAGTGGGCAGTGAGCAAGGAGATACAGCACACTGTTTGAGCGCGCGTTTACACGCCGCATTACAACAACAAAAACAACACAGAGTCAGCCATTGTGAAGCAGTATCTTAATCAAGATGATAAGTATCTAACCGCGCAAGGTCTGATTACGACTCTGGTAGAGCTTGCTCTAAGTCGCGGTATTGGTTTACATAAATTACTCAGAGGCACGGGGGTATTTGAGCAAGACTTAATGAGTGTACAGCATCAGTTTAGTCTCTCTCAGCAATTGCGTTTATTGATGCAGTTTAAGCTGTTAATGAAATCGGCCGACAGTGGCTTTTTGTTAGGTAGCCAACTTGCTAATGACACCTCGGTTGTGGCGCAAGGTGTTTTGCAAAGTTTGAGCATTGGTCAAGCTCTAAAGCAACTAGACGCCTTGCGTATGCAACTTGCTCCGCTGTTATTTAGCCACAGTTATGTGCATAACGAGCAGTATTATATTGAGTTGCAAAATGCTGTGGGTCTTGATGATGAAATGAGCCAATATGTGCTCGAAATTTACAGTGCTGCATTTTATCAAACGCTTAAAAAAGTGGCTGGCGAGCGGGTGCCATGTCAGTTTGATTTCGCTTATAAACGGGCAAGGCACAGCCAAGAGTATGAGCAACATTTAGGGCTAAACGTTGCGTTTGAACAGCCCATTACTCGCTGGGTATTAAGCAAACAAGCATTAAGGCTTACAAACCCTACCTTTAGTAGTTTTCGCTTTTCACAAGTTAACTCTCAATTGGCAACATTAAACACAGCAAACAGCACCTTTGTTGAAGCGGTGAGCAGAGTCATTTATCAAAACCCAGCGCTTAATTTAGAACAAGTCGCAAGCCAGTTTGCAATGAGCTCTGCGACGTTTAAGCGAAAGTTAAAAGCTCACGGTGTACGTTTTTCAGCGTTGTATGAAGAACAAAGTAAACGCAAAGCCATATACTTACTGGCTATGCGTGAACAATGTAATGAGCAGGTCGCAATGCGCTTATCATTTTATGATATTGCTAATTTCAGGCGCGCGTTTAAGCGCTGGACTGGGCTTACCCCAAGTCAGTTGAAGGTATAAGCCGGTATTTCGTTATAAAGATTAATAAGGTATACAGCGAAAAGTTAATGCACATGACTGAGATGATACAAGGAAAAATAAATCAATGATGGGGCAGTTATTTTAATAAAGCTGCGTTAGACTGTTGTTATTGATGTATTTAACCGAGCTCTTAGATGATTGAGTATCCTGTTGATCAACTTCCACAACTCATTGATGAGTTGCTTCAGTGTGACACCACAACGCGAAAAAATAAGTTACTTGCCGACGCCAAAGAAAAACTGTCGACAGAACATCTCTCGCTGCTGTTTGAAGCATTACCCAAAGAACAACGATTAGAAATTTGGCAACTGCTTGACGAAGACACACAGCATGAAATCTTCATTAATTTGGGGGGAGACAGCTGTCGGTGGTTATTACAAAGTTTAGACGAAGCGCAAGGGTTTAAGTTACTTGATGAAGTGAGCGTAGAAGAGCTACTCGAACTTGAAGAAATTATTCCAGAGCGTTTTGTTGATTATGCGCGTCGCCAGCTTGATGAAGTACAAACAAAGCGTTACGAACTTGCTCAGCAGTATAACCCTGAGCAACTCGGTCACTGGTTAGACTTTGATGCGTTAAAAGTGTCAGAAAAGCAGACGGTGGCGGGCGCTCGTAAAATTTTGCAAAAAGGCTTGCCGCAATACACCGAAGTAATTTATTTGGTAAGTCGTAAAGGCACGTTGATTGGTGAAGTGCCTGTAAATGCCTTATTTAAAGCCAATGATGCCGATACCTTATTAGAGCATGCAAACCTAGATACATCAGCATTACATGCTGATGATGACTTATATGAAGCGGCAGAGGTCGTGATCCACAGTGAAAAAATGGCGATGCCAGTGGTGAATGCCGACAATAAGTTATTAGGGCGTCTAGCGGTGTCATCGGCCTATGAATTACGCCAAGAAGTGACCGACGAAGCCGCTGCGAAAGCGGGTGGTCTACGTGAAGACGAAGACCTGTTCTCAAGTGTCACCAAATCAGCGAAAAACCGCGGTATTTGGCTAGGCATTAACTTAGCGACTGCATTTTTAGCATCTTGGTTTATTGGTTTGTTTGGTGCCACCATTGAGCAAGTCGTGGCACTTGCGGTATTGATGCCAGTGGTTGCGTCGATGGGAGGCATTGCAGGTAGCCAAACATTGACCGTGATTGTGCGCGGTTTAGCGCTTGGACAGGTTACCGACTCTAACCGCAGAGCTTTATTGCAAAAGGAGCTTAGGGTAGGGGCATTAAATGGCTGTGTATGGGCATTGGTGATTGGTGTACTCACTTATTTTTGGTTTAACGACGGGATGTTAAGTGTGACTATCACTATTGCCATTTTACTTAATTTAGTGGCTGCCTCGCTGTCTGGCGTTGTGATACCGTCTATTCTAGATAAGCTTAAAATTGATCCTGCATTGTCTGGTTCTGTAATTTTAACCACGGTGACAGATATTGTTGGTTTTGTGACCTTTCTCGGGTTAGGAAGCCTGTTGCTACTATAAATCACAGTGAAGCCAATAGTTCTTCATACTTATTGGCTTCTATTTAACGGTATCAGTGGATACGTTGTTTACTTATCTTGTGTAAAACTAAAAATTGATACTAATAATTTTTGTATATAAAACGGATACTTAGGGTTAGAGCAGTCTACAATAATACGCAATTTAGCTAATTGGTATAATAAACACGCGATTGCACGTTAAAATTATCAAACACGTCAAAAAGAACTGTCATAAAGTATTACTTTTTGTTATTTTTTTGGTTGTGTTCTCACTGAGATGTTAGTGAATGAAGAAAACGTTAACCTTATTGTTAGGCTTCGGCTGTTTTTATGCGGCCGCGTCTGAAAATTTTAGCGATCACGAGGTATATTGCGCTCAGCAGTCGCAGGTAAGCTGCTTAGACTTCATTGAGCAGCAATTAGCCAGTGCGCAGCTTTATTCTGATAAATGGTATGAGATAAAGTCATACCAATTTGATTATTATTACGACAAACTGGCTTATCAAACGTTAAAAGACAGTACCGAACCTTTTATTGAAAAATCCGACTTACCCATCGTATTTCAAGTTCAAGTGTATTTTTACTATGCTAAATCAATGCACTATTTAGGTGACTATGAAACGGGCCGTAAATACGCAACGAAAGCCTTTGATAAACTGCAAGCCATTTATGACTCGTTTGGTAACCCTATGCGTATGGTCGAATTGGCTAACTTACAGCATGTGTTTGGCAACAAAGAAACTGCTTTGCATATTCTTGATAGAGCTGAGCGTCGTTTTGGTAAAAGTAAAGATCCTATTTTTCATTTTGAGCTGGCGTCAAACAAAGCAAATGTGTTCCATTCGTTAGGCGATATTGAGCGCGCTTTGGTTAGTCGGGTTTCTGCGGTTGAATGGATTTTGAAAACTGACCATAGCCGAAAAATATCAGTGGCAATGGGGAATCTAGCCCGCACTCATCAATTATTGTCACAATACGATAAAGCAAATCACTTTTATGTCGAGTCGCTAAACTACATGGACGCGAAGTCAGACCGACTTGTAATAGCAATCTATAAACTTCGTTTGGCACAAATTCACTGGCAAGCGGGTAACCGAGCTCAAGCTGCACATTGGTTTAAGCAAGTGCATAAAGAAGACATTCGCCCATCTCATGCCAAACTTTATACACAGCTCAAAACGCAGCTTTAGGCTTTATATAGTGTAAAAACACCCCGGTTTTTCAGTTTCACCCGGCGCTAAAATTTGCAAATGGGTCGTCTCATTTTGCTCCATCATTGGTTTCATAGCCTCATCAAATAACGTGGTAGCTTTTTCCATGTGCTTAGCTTGTTCATCTAACGCTTTGAAGTCGGCATCATGCGAGGCGATTAATTCATCAAGCTGTTTAGTTAGTTTATCTTGTTCTTTTAACAGACTTTTATTTATTCTAAGGTGGTTTTCATCTTCGACCACGGCTTTTTTTGTAATCGCTTCTATTTGCTGTGAATAGGCCGTGACTTGCTCTTCCATGTCGCTTAGTGGCAACTCCAGTGATTCAAGCTTTTCTTGTTCACGTTTTAATTGTTGATAGGCGGCAATTTGCTCGTTGTTTAACGTGCCTTCATGAACTTTTTTACAGTCTTTAAACGTGATAACACGGTAGTTGTTATCGTCAATAGTCGTGCTTGCGCTTGAAAGGCCAATACAGGCTGTGGTGGCTGCGGCTAATAGAGCTGATGTCGTAATGCGTACTAAATTCATGATGCTGTCCTAATGGGTTAAGTTATTAAGTTAGTCGCAGCAGGTCTGAAAAAAGTTGGTTACAAGCGAGATATTTTTACTCGCGGGCTTTACTTACAAAGTAGGACGCGGTGCTAGCCTAAGCCAGCACCGCTTATTTTTAGAAGCTATAGGTGATGTTTCCGTAGATAAAACGGCCATCTAAGCTATAAGGTGTGAATGCACTGTAGGTGAAAATTTGATTAAAGTCGCTGTAGCCTATATTGCTTACAGTATCTTGTGGATACTGATCAAATAAGTTGTTTGCGCCAACAGCAAATTTCCACTGTTCAGATGGGCGGTATGCGACTTCTAAGTCCGTGATCCATTTTGCATCAATGACTTCATCACCTTCTGGTGTGCTTGATGTATCCACAACTTCACCATAACGCGTAGCACGTAATGTTGTTTGAAAGTTTTCAAAGTCCCAGGTTGCCGACAAGTTCCACTTATCTGCTGGCGTGCCATCTTCAAAGCGGGTGATTTCACGGCGTGCAAAGTACTCGTAGCTGTCACCAAGCGCTTCCAGCTCAGCGGGGTTTTCTTTAACATGAGTCACTTCAGTATCATTAAAGTTAACAGCCGCACTTAAGCGTAAATCGCCGTAGCTTTCTAAGCCTAATGAATAGGTTGCAACAATATCAACACCTTGCGTACGTGAATCAATGGCATTGGTAAAGTAGCGAACACTTTGAGTATTAACTTCGCCTGCTTCGGCTAAAATAGCCTCTACTTCTGGGCCGCTTAAATTTTCAGACAAGACGATACGGTCATCAATGTCAATGCGATACGCATCAAGTGTTAAACTAAAACCGCCTTGCGTAAAGATAAAGCCTGCAGTCATGTTGACTGATTCTTCTGCATCAAGGTCACGAGCACCCAGTGCTTTTGCGGCAGGTTCATCAACAGGGAACAAACCAACTTCACTTGGAATACCATTTTCAAACACTGTGCTTACCGATTTGTAAGACGTTTGTGCAAGTGATGGTGCTCTAAATCCTGTGCTGATTGCACCGCGTAGCGACAGTGATTCATTAATGCTGTAACGCGAAGCCAGTTTCGATGTAAAGGTACTGCCAAAGTCACTGTAATCTTCAAAGCGACCCGCAAGAACCACATTCCAGTCGGTTGTTAGGTACGTATCAAACTCAGCAAATACCGCGACATTATGGCGGCTCTTGTCGGTGGCACTTTCTGGTGAAAAGCCCGCTAAAACTTGTGCGCCACCCGCCGCAACAGGGTTGCCTTCTTCATCAAGTACTGTGATATAAGAGGCTTTTTCACCTGCTTTGATTTGGTAGTTTTCGTGGCGGTATTCAGCGCCAATTGTCACAAATACATCGTCGGGTAAACCTAAATCAAGGGTATTGCTGGCATCCATGTTAACGAGGTATTGCTCGTAGACAAGCGCACCGTTATCAAACTCAGTTGGGCTATTTACACCCATTGAGGTGTTCAAGCTATTGCTTACCCCTAACGCAAAGTCATTACGACCATAATTGCTGCTTATATCCCATGCCCAGTCATTGGTTTCGCCGTTAAGGCCAATAGCAAATGAGTAGTCATCTACGTCGGTATCAATTTCTGGTAAGAAACCGTCTGGGTAAACCTCAGTTAAGTTACGAGAGTCTTTGGCACGACGGTAAAAACCCGCTGAGTTACCTTTACGGTTTGAGTAACTGGCAAATGAGTAAAGTGATAGCGAGTTATCAAACTCGTAACCTAGGTTATAAAACACAGCAATATCTTCGATATCAGCTTTACCAAAACGGTGGTTGTAGCGGTCAAAGTCGAATTCACGTGGGTCTAGGTTACCGTTTGCATCGCGGCTATATTGCTCACGCTGGTCAATACCTGAGCGGTTGGTTGGCTCGTTATTACGTGATTCAATTGAAATATTAATAAAGCCATTATCTGCAAATGAAAAACCCGCATTAGCGCTTGCGGTGCGTGAAATACCATCGTTTAATTTACGGTCAGCGCCTTTTGCAAAGCTTAAGTTGCCTTCGCTGTCTGTGCCTGTGCTTAATAACTGTGGCGAGCCTGCCATTTGCGTGTCGTACTCACCATAGGTGTAGCTTACACTACCGCCTTCATCGGCATCTTTTAGTACAATGTTAATTACACCAGCAATGGCATCGGAGCCATACTGTGCCGCTGCGCCATCACGCAGTACTTCTACGCGCTTAATCGCAGAGGTAGGAATATTATTTAAATCAACTGCCGTTGAACCACGACCCACTGTGCCACCTAAATTTAATAGTGCACCCGCATGACGGCGTTTACCGTTGACTAATACCAGTGTGTGATCAGGTGCAAGGCCACGTAATACAGCAGGTTTTGCGTGGTCTGTACCATCAGCAAGGGTCGCACTTGGGTAGTTGAAGCTTGGTAATTGAGAGGCCAGTACTTGGCTAATTTCAAGCTGACCTGTGCTTGCTAAGTCGCGGCTTGTTAATAAATCAACCGGTACTGTACTTTCAGACAGGCTACGTAAACTACGACGTGTGCCCGTCACTGAAATAACTTCAATGTCTTTTGCTGTATTTTCAGCAGGTTGCTCAGCAGCGATTGCAGTCACTGATGCAGCAAGCGTACTTGCAATTGCAAGTTGCAAAGGTAATTTGTTGAATAATGCCATTGTTGATTCCCATCTGACTTATCTATTTTAGCGCAGTGTAAAATGCAAAGTGGGAACAAACAAATAATATTAAAGTATAGTATATGCGTAACCAATACGACTTGTTAACTAGGTTTTTAGTTTGTTAATTAAGTGTTTATAGGCTCGTGCTAATTTTATTTCTGCCTTCTGTCTTTGCACGATATAACGCGGTGTCGGCTGCACAAATTAGCGCTTCTGATGTGCGATATTGATTATTATATTCACATGCAATACCTTGGCTTACACTTATTCTAAAGTCGCTCGGTAAACCAATGTCGGTAAATAGCGTATTATTTATTTTAATTTGAATATGTTTAGCGATGGCCTCTGCGGTGTCTTTTTGGCAGCGAGGTAATATAATGGCGAATTCTTCGCCACCATAACGCGCAGCTAAACAATCGCGAGAAGGCAATGATTCGGCAATTATACTCGCGACTTTTTGTAAGCATTTATCGCCTTTAACATGACCGAATCGGTCATTAAATAATTTAAAATAATCAATGTCGATTAATATAGTACTAATCGCTTGATTAGTTTGTACGCTTTCTTGCCAATGTTTTTTTAATGACTCTTCTAATGTAAGGCGGTTTGCAAGACCGGTTAAATGGTCAGTGGTGGCTTGTTTAACTAAGCGATTATATTGCTCTTTGTGTGATGATAAATCATGTAATACACAAATAAATAAGTTTTCTGCAATAGCTATATTTTTTGGCAAGCTTGAAATACATAAATCCGCTTCAAGGGTTTTACTATCGGCACGGTTAATTTTAACTTCGTTTGGCCCAAGGCTAATGGGCGAGTCTTTATGATCTAACCAACTGAGTAGGGTATACATGTATTTGTCACGGTCGGTGTCGTGTAGGTAATGTAACAGGTTTTGACCGATTAACGCTTCTTGGTTATCACCTAAAAGTTGTGCCGCCATCGGGTTTGCAAATTCAAATGTGCCTTGACCATTAATGATAAACACTCCCTCAGGAATGTTCTGAAACATTTGTACAATTAGTGCAAGTTGCTCTGAATTGATAGACTGCGACAGTGTATTTTTCGCTTCTGATTTAGCTGTGTTTGGTTGTTCATTTTTGTTAGTAGACACGTTCGTTTCCTTTTTGCCGATGCAAACGATTTTGGTGTCTATAAAGTTACTTAAAAAAGTGCAAATTAACCTTCCGGTAATCTTCTGGTTTTAAGTTATTGTTTATAAGTAGTAAAAGGCTCCTTGATGGAGCCTTATGTGGGTGTTGTTTAGTTTTCTTTTTCATTGTTTACTTGCGGATCGGCACTTTCATAACTTATGCCATTGCACTCTACAGTGAAAACCATACATGCTTTACCGCTATTCTCATCAGAATCTGAAATCTGAATCGTTTGGCCATTATCAGTAACAGAGTGGTTAAAGTCTTGCGCACATTCGCCCTCAATATTTGAAAAGTTAGCACCTGTAAATACAAATCCTGCTGCACTCGTTGTTTCATCTAATGTATAGATACCTAGGCTGTTTCTTTGGTTAACAGTACCGCCACCAGAAACTTGCTGACCGTCTTGGAAGTATGTAAATACAGCTTCATTTTCAGTGTTAAGTGAAACATTCACTGTAAAATTGTAAGTTTGATTTTCGCTCATGTTTTTCCCTTTAATTTTTATAGTTCAAAGTTAGTGATACCTAACTCAATCAGTTTGTTTTTTAGTGTATTGATTTCACTTTCTTTATTTAAGCAAGTATATGCTTGAATTAGGGGGTAGGTCATTTTAATGCTTTTACTACCATTATTGTTTTCTTCGATTGTATTAATAGTTTCTTGGCATGCTTGTTGTTTTGATATTTTGTCTTTAGCGAGCTTTGCTTTAATTAAATTAGCTTTTATTAGTGCAGAGTTGTTTTCTATTTTGCTAGTGTCAGATATTCTCTCAATAAAATCTGAGTTGCTTTCTAGTTTTAATAGTAGCTCTTCAGCTTCATTTAAAAGGTTTCGATTTATTAAATAATGAATCACACCTATTTGAACGTTTATTAAAGTCGTATCTGAAAATCCCTGTTCATCAATGTAACTTAAAACTTCTGGTACTCTGTCACTTGTTTTACTTTTATCTAATAGCATTAATTGATATGCAAGCGTTCTATAAAAAGTGCGTTGAAACTTTTGATTTTTTGGATCTTGGATCCTAGCTCTATTAATCGCATTAGTTGCTTTTTCTGCTTTTAAAAATGCCGCTCTCTTATTTGGGAAGTAGCTCAATAAAAAGCTTTGTTGCATATAAGTGTTTGCTAAATAATTATGTAAGCTTGCATCATTCGGTGACGTTTCAAGCATGTTGACTAGTTCTTGAGTGGCTTGTTCAAGCAGTTCGAGAGCTGCGTTTAAATTACCTAGCCTTTCTTCTGTGGTTGCAATCCAACTAATGGTGTCTGTTTTATCGCGTAATAAATTTTTGTTATTAGGTTTTAGCTCAAGGGCTTGGTTTTTAAGTTTTAAAGACTCAGTAAAGCTCTGCTTTGCGAGTGCGTAATTAAACTGCTTTAAATACAGTGAACCCAGTGAATTGTGTGAGTAAGATAGCTCCATAATCGAATTAAAGTCATTAGGGGCAAGCTGATACATTTTTTCGCTGTAAGCCAAGTAACGTTTAAACATTGGTTCAGTAGCTAGGTAATTACTTTGCTCATAAGTTAAGTTACCAAGCCAAAAAGCATTAGCCCCTGCAAGCATTAAAACATCAAGGTTGTTGGGTTGAATTTTTAGTAAAGATTCTAGGCGCGTTCGCGCATTTTCAAAGGCGGTGAAGGCTTCGTCGGTTTTGCCGCGCGAATAGGCGACTTCGCCCATGGCCTCTAAGGTTTGAGCGTATTGAAAGCGGTTATTAAACTGAGCTTGTTTATCGCTAAAGTCAAACAACGAGGCAGCTTCTTCGTCTTGATTGGAAAAATACTCAAGAGCCTTATTGCTAATACCATCCAGTAAATCCATACGATTAACGCTTCTGAGTTTGTCGGCAAATTCACCGACCATAAAACCCAATAAACTCTCAGCTTCTTGGCGTTTTTGTTTTGCTACTTGCTCTGCATGGTAGCTGCGCACGCTCATAAATGTGGCAATAAAGGTTAAGCAAACAAGTGCAGCCACCGTTATTTGTAACACGCGTTTTTTACGTTTCGCTTTATTGCTAGAAGCTTTAATTAACGCTTGTTCGTCGCTTGATAAGCTAAACATAGGGTTTTTAACTAGGCTGTGTGCTTCTTGCAGCGGTTTGCCTTGGGCTAATAAAAAGTCGCTGTGTTTTTGTTCAAGCAGCCAACGCTCGGTAGCTAGTTGCACGCGGCTCTTTATTGCTAAGCTTTGTTGGTGTTCTTGCACCCAATCGATAGCGCGTTGCCAATGGCGCAGCAACGCTTCGTGGGCAAGGCTAAAACAGGCTTGCTCATTTTTAAGGTGCGATACAAACAAACGGCTGTCGACCATGGCCTTAACAAGCTTGGTTGCAGCAGGGCTGGTTAATTCGCTCCAACGTGCTGCGCGGCTGGTGAGTGTTTCGCCATCTGGGTTTAGCGTGATCAGCTTTGAAAGGACTGCGGCAAGTTCAGTTTGTTGTTCTTTGGGTAATTGGCAAAATACCTGTTCGGCTTTTTGACCGATGGCTCCTTCGATGGTGCCTAGGGCTTGGTATTCAGTAAACAGCAGTTCGTTGTCTGGGCTGCGCTGCAAGTAAAGCTGTTGCAAAGTGTATTGCAGCATCGGCAGTGCATCAGGGTTATTGGCGGTGTCGTTACAAAGTTGTTCATCAAGCGGTGTGTGATGCTCTGGGTGATGTTGCCAACTTAAGCCTGCTGCAAGTGCTGGCAAACGGATCATTTGCTTAAGCTCAGAGCGAGTTGGCGCTAATAAGTCAAAATGTGCGCCATTGGCTTTACCTGCCATTAAACTTGGTTGACTCACCACTTGTGGGTAAAAATCATTACGACAAGCGCTAAAAATGATTATACAGTCACTGGTTGCTAAGCGCTCAATAAGTGCTAAAAGCTGGTTGCGCTCGTCATCGCTAAATAGCGGCGATGACAATAGCACTTCGAGCCTGTCGATAAATAAAAATAAATAGGGCGTAGTGTGCTCTGTATTTAGCGTTGCAAGGGCTGCTTTACAGCGGGTAATAACCTGTTCTGGATCTGTTAATAACAATTCAGCCAGTGTATCGGCGCTTATATCGCGAAGTACAGGTGCGTCGTTTATTTCTAAATCGAGCAAGGTTGAGGCTAAATCAAGCAGTAAGCGCTCTTTACTCACATCGGCAAAGTCGAGTTGGCAGTAACTGTGTACTCTAATGCCATCGTAGCCATTACTCGACATTAAAGCGGGCAATACACCTGCGTTAACTAACGACGATTTACCTGAACCACTGGCCCCCAATATTAAGCAAAACGCGCGACCAAACTCTATTTGAGCTGACACTCGCTGTAATAAGGTTTCTATTTGTTTATTACGGCCAAAAAACACATCGGCTTGCTCAGGTGCAAACGCACTTAAGCCAACAAAAGGCGAATCACCTTGCCAACTGGTTTGGCTGGCTTTTTGTTCTTCGTTGAGCACAAAGTTGATTTCGGCAATAACGCGGTAACCGCGTTTACGAATGGTCTCGATGTACTGCGGGTTACTTGCTTTATCGTCAAATGCTTTGCGTAGCTGCGTGATCACTTTATGTAGCGGGTTATCGCCAAGCGCTACATTTGGCCAACAGTGATTGATAATTTCATCGCTGGTTAACAGTTCACCTTGTTTTTCGCATAGCAGCAATAATACATCCATTGCTTTTGGTTCGATGTGTTTTACTTGCTCGCCACGTCGTATTGAATTTGTGCTGGGGGTAACTTGCCACTCACCAACGAAAAACAGCGCCGTACTCATAGTGTTATCTTCTTTTTATTAAAATTAATCGCCTGGACCGATTTTGTTCATGCCACGCACACTCTTGATTAATACTATATTATGAGATTCACGGCAAGTGCGTTGCCTTTTTTGAAACAAAAAAATCAACATATCGAGTGTATATATGTTTTTATAAAGTGTATTTAACGTAAGGAACGAAGAGATATTTCGGGATGAATAAAAAGAGAGTAGCAAGTTGAAGGGGGCGTTTTAACGCCACTCCTTCTACGCGATATGAAATCGCGGCTACAAATTTGACTAACTGGTTAACTTTCAACGCGTAACTTTTTCATTTGTATTGCGCTTAATGACCACATCATAAAGCCGCCTAAAAAGAGGGCTGCCGAGACATAACCCGTTTGACTGGGCAATGCACCTTGGGCAATGGCCATACCACCAAGCCAAGGGCCAATGGCATTGGCTGTATTAAATGCGCATTGTACGAGTGCACCTATCATGGCATGGCCTTGTGGTGATACATCCATTAATAGTGATTGAATAACAGTACCCAAACCAACACTAAAACCAATAAAGAAAATCACCGTATAAAGTAGCCAAATATTGTGGCTGGCACTGACATAACTTGCTGCAAATACGACGGCACCTATAAGTGCTGCCCCTGTGGTTTTTAGTGGTGAATGGTCGGCTGCCTTTCCTAACACATAGTTGCCTAAGGTGCAGCCAATACCAAACATGATCATAGCGATTGATATCGTGTAAGCGGGCGTATGAGTCACAATTAAAATAGTGTCGGCAATGTAAGTGTAAACACAAAATACGCCGCCAAAACCAATAATAATGATGCCTAAAATAGTCCATACTAGCTTGTTTTTCAGCACACTTAATTCGTCTAGAATTGAAGTGGGTGATGAGTTCTTAACGTTTGGTACGTATTTTACAATTAGCACTAAAGCAACAAGAGCAAGCACTGCGGTGCCAGCTAAACAATAGCGCCAACTAAAGTTTTGTCCCACTAACGTCACCATTGGTACACCCACGATGGTCGCCACGGTTAAGCCCATAAATACTTTTGACATAAAGCTGGCTCGTTTGTCGGCAGGGGCAATGTCGGCGGCCAGTAAAATAGCGGCGGCAAAATAGGCTCCATGGGGCAAGCCACTTAAAAAGCGAAATAAAATCAATTGCTCAAGAGAATGTGAAAAAGCACTTAAGCCATTGAATAAAAACATCATAGTAACAAACATAAGCAGGGCATTACGTTTTCGCATATTGGCTGTGGTGATCATAAAAAGTGGCGCACCCACCACCACACCAATAGCATAGGCGCTAATGGCATACCCACTTTGTGCCGGAGTTGATGAAAATGTTTCGCTAATAAGCGGCAGCATTGGCATCATTGAAAACTCAGAGAGGCCAAGAATAAATGTTCCTAAGGCTAATACGATTAAGATTGTAAAGGTGCTTTCGCGGCCTTGAGTTTTGGTGACGTTAGTCATGTAACTCCTTTAAAACATGTTTTAAGAGAAATAGAAAATGCCAGAACCATGTTGCGTTCTGATGATAAGAGGTGCGATGCGCTATTGTAATACAAATAAAATAGAGTAAACCAGTACTTTTTGGAACGTTCTATATTAGTTTGCTATAACGAATAAAGTTGAACTTCTTAAGGCTGAGCATTTCAAAATAAATACAAATATAAATCCCAACTATACTGTGTATATAGACTTGGCTTTGGAGGGAGTGGCAATGGAAAAGATATTCGCCTGTATTGATGGTTCAACTATCACCAGTGCAGTGACAGAGGCTGCTATTTGGATAGCCAAACGTACTTCGCACCCCATACGTTTTTTACATGCGCTAGAGCCTCCTTTGCAACAGGGTAGTGATGACCTTACGGCGATTATTGGCTTAGGTTCGCAAACATCATTACTTGAACAGCTTGCCAAACTTGAACAAGAGCGCAATAAAGTCGCTGCTCAACATGGCCATTTACTGTTAGAGGAAGCTGTAAAGAAAGCTGAGCATGCAGGGCTGACCGCTGTTGAAAAACAACAGCTTTCAATGAGTTTAGTCGATGCGTTACTGACACATGAAGACAGTGCCAGAGTAATGATTATTGGCCGTGCAGGAAAAGGACACGGTGATAATTTTAAGATGCTAGGGTCGCATATCGAAACCTTAATTCGTCAAGTTCATACTCCTGTGGCAATTGTGCCGCCGCAGTTTCATGCTCCCACTAATTTTATGCTGGCTTACGATGGCAGTGACAGTACTGACCAAGCAATAAGCCAAATTATTAAAGGGGGGATTTTAAAAGGCTTAGGTTGTCATTTAGTCATGGTCGATAAGCATGATGGTCATTGCCAAGATAAGCTGGACACCGCATCGGCACGCTTAGCAGAGCATGGGTTTAATGTGAGAGCACGCATGCTCGATGGCGATGTATATGAGGCGTTATGGCGTTACAAAAGCGACCATGCCGTTGATCTTATGGTGATGGGGGCATTTGGTCACTCTAAATGGCGACAATTCTTTTTGGGCAGCACCACATTAAAAATGCTTGAAGATAGCCGTATTCCGTTGGTGGTATTACGCTAGTATTTTTTGTGTTCTGTCAGTTTTGGCTGCGCAGCGGGTGCGACAATATGTCACGTGTTCAGCCAAATTAATGCGTTTTATAATCGGTTTATAAATTAACTTTTTATTTTATAGACTTATGAACACGCATTTAACTCCCCCTCGTTTTTTAGTTACTAAAGTTGCTGCATTGATTTGCGCTATTTTAAGTGTCTCTGCTGTTGCTGATGATTCGATTGAAGTGATCGAAGTGCAAGGTCATGCCCAAAATAGTCATCAATTGCTTGGCTCTGCCGATTCGCTGTTATCTGATTTAGGCGTTGATTTTTCAGCGGCGGGTGGTGTATCAAGCTTACCTGTATTAAATGGCATGATGGGAGACAGGGTTAAAGTATTAGTGGATGGTGCGGATGTCACTGCGGCGTGCGCTAATCAAATGAACCCACCCTTGTCCTATGTCTCAGCTAATCAAGTAACATCGTACAGTGTTGTTGCGGGGGTATCACCGGTTAGCAGCGGGGGCGATAATATTGCCGGGGTTATTCGTGTGAATACTATTGCGCCTGAGTTTAGCGATTCGGAGCAGCTGACTTGGCGCTCAGGTTATACCACCGCACAATATAAAAGCGTTAGCGACAGCCAAGCCTATGGGCTAGGTATGGGTATTGCGAGCAACAATGTAAGCGTGTCTTATCAAGGCAGCTTTGAAGAGGCTAACAGTTATAACGATGGTCATGGGGAGCGCGTACTCGACACGTTATATCGTGTGCAAAATCATGCATTAACAGGTGCTATTCGTGATGACAAACAGCAGGTTATAGTAAAATTTAGCCATCAAAAAATTCCCTATCAGGGTTTTCCAAATCAATACATGGATATGACGGATAACACAAGCTTTGGGATGGTGGCACAGTACCAACGTGATCTTGAAGAGGGCGCATTACATGTACAAGTAAATGCCCACGACGTGAAGCACAAAATGGGTTTTTTTAGTACAGAGAAACCCGGCATGATGCCTATGAATACCGACGCACAAGACTACAGTTATCAGTTGCACTGGCGTTTAGACTTATCTGCAGAATCGTCACTTTTGTTTGGGCACGAATATTACAGTTATCGTATCGATGATTGGTGGCCTGCTGTTGAAGGGTCAATGATGATGGGGCCGAACGAATACGTAAATATTAATGATGGTAAACGTAATCGTCTGGGTGCATTCGCAGAGTATGAAAGTCAAGTTAATCAAGCATGGTGGCTGTCGGCAGGCATGCGTATTGAACAGGTAACAACAAATACAGGCGACGTACAAGCCTATAACAAAGGGGCTATGGGCGGTGTGGGTCATATGAACTCAATGATGGACATGTCAAAAACCGATGCACAGGCTGCGATGGAATTTAATCAGCGGGATCGCAAACGTGACGATACTTTAGTTGATATTAGTCTGCTTGCACGCTACCAAATAAGTCGCAATGATGAGCTGCAATTTGGTTTTGCCCGTAAAAACAGAGCCCCTAATTTATATGAGCGTTACAGCTGGGGTGTTGGCACTATGGCAAGTACCATGATTGGCTGGTTTGGTGATGGTAATGGCTACATTGGTAATCCTGATTTAAAAGCCGAAACCGCTCATACGCTAAGCGCTAGCTACACTAAGCAGGCAAAAGATGATAGCTGGCAAATAACGGCGAATGCCTGGTACACGCAGGTAAATGACTATATTGATGCTGAAGTGACGCAAAGCTTTAACCGCACTGACAGTGCTCATACCAAGCGACATATTCTTACTTTTACTAATTTAGATGCGACGTTGTATGGGCTAAAATTAGCAGGCCTTATTGAGCTGTATAATTCGAAGCAAGCAGGTAAATGGCAGTTAAAAGGAGCGTATACCAGCAATTATGGCGAGCGCGATGACAGCCACGAAGATTTATATCAAATTATGCCATGGCACACAGAACTAAGCCTTGAACACGCGTATAAAGGCTGGGAAAGCACCTTGAGTTGGCAATGGGTTGACAGTAAAGACAAGGTGGATGAGCGCCGATTAGAAAACCAAACCGATAGCTATAATTTATTAGGCATTTCAAGTAAAAAAACATGGCAAAATTTAACCTTTAAGTTAGCAGTTACTAACTTACTTGATGCGTATTATCAGCAGCCACTTGGCGGAGTGAACATTGCTAATTATAAGCACGATATGCGCACTGGCTTTGAGCAGCTAGCAGGACAAGGTCGCTCCTATAATGCCAGTATCAGTTATCGGTTTTAGGCAAGGGGTTTTGTATTTGTAGGCGCGATGTCAAATCGCGCCTACAACCTGCTTACACGCTTCGTGTCACTTAATCGGCAAATAAATATCAGTTTGCAAATCACATTCATCCACCTCATGAATTAAATTGAGGTAATGAAAGAAACACGGAAAATCACGCACTTCTTCACCACTTTGTGGTAGCCACTCGCGGTATAAATAATACACTGTATCGCTAATCGTATCGTGTGAACCATTATGGCGCACTACGGCACAGCGTCCCGCTGGGATCTCGCCATTTCTGACTCCTTGTGGGTTATCAGGAATTGGCTTTGTAATGCTGCCGGCAAAGTCAAAACGAAAGGCATGATCTTCAGTTGTTGCAGGGTCACTGTATGGAATACCATAGGTGTTGCTGGTTTTAACCGGTGATAATCCTGAGCTTTTTCGCCAGTCAATAAAATGTGCGGCGGTATTCATAAGGGTATTTGCAGCGCCTTGATGGGTTAATAAAGCAACGGGCTGGGCTTTTAAGTCGACAATGTTTACATTCATAAAACAGTCCTTTTTATCAGGTAAAGAAAATTCAAACTGAGAGTGCCAGTTAGGCCAGTTTGGTTTGCTTCTGAATTCACTAGGAGACTGTGTAAAAGTGCGTTTAAAGGCGCGGCTAAATGCCTCTGGGCTATCAAACTGTGCTTCGAGTGCAATATCAATCACTTTGACTTGATGCTCAAATGCTAGTCGAAATGATGCACGTTTTAAGCGAGCAAGTTGCGTGTACTTAGTCACACTGACTCCCACTGAAGCGGCAAATAAACGGTGAAAATGATATTTTGAACAACAGGCTACATCACTCAAAGTGTCGAGTGATAAAGAGTCATTGAGATGCTGACTAATATAATCACAAACATGCTCAATACGTTGTTGTTGCTTCGTTTTCATGATGACTCGTTAATGCTTATTCAGAAGTGTGTTAAGTGTGTCATGACCCTTAAATGGTTACCTGATTGAAATTGCGCATTTTGAGTTTAATTGATATTGAGTAAATAGGTAGCGTGCTAGCAGGTGTTGCTTTAGGGCAAAATAAAGACGCGCTAAAGCACGACCTAAAAATAGCGGGGATGAGATGTGCCCCAGGTTTATGCTAAAAAATTATGTGATGTAAAATCGCGGCTACATCTCATTTTCTTGTTGCGCTAGTTTTTCACGCTCAGCTTTTGAAACATACGCAGGCTTACTGCTTTTGTGTAATTTAGCATTGGCGCGTTTGTCTTTTTGTTTCAGTTTAGTGAAGATCTTTTTTCTACGGTTCATGGTACTTTGTAAGTTATGGGATAGGCCAGTCAGTATTGTACAGAGCAATTGCTCAGAAGCCGAGCAGTTTTCGTCGCACAAGAGATATCATGTCGCGATTATAACCGTTACAATCAAGGTCTACTTGCGAAAACCTTCTAAAACTCTGGAGCTTATCTTGAAACATTCATTACTTGCTGCATTCTTATTTAGTGCCTTTTCTGGTCAGGCTGCCATCGCTGAACAAAGTGAACAACTGGCTAACTATGCGGTCGAGCGCTATCAACAAGCACAAATTCATACCCTCGAAAATCTAGTTTCGTATCCAACGGTCAATAAAGAGGGCCTAGCTACGCCCGATAATCCAGACTTTATTGGCTTTAAATCATTTTTAAAAATGAAAGCGGCGCAGTTTGGTTTTGATTATCAAGATTTAGGCTACACAGTATTAATAGGCATGGGCAACCAAGCTGAGAAAGTAACGATTGTTACGCACGGGGATGTTCAACCTGCTGATGCCAGTAAATGGCAACAAAGCCCGTTTAAAATGGATAAAACCTCTGAACCTGGAAAGCTGATTGCCCGTGGTACTGAGGATGATAAGGGCGCAATTGCCACAGCACTCCATGCAATGAAAGCCATTAAAGATAAAGGGGTTACTCTAAATAACCGTATTGAACTGATGGTATACCTTGCTGAAGAGTCGGATTGGGCGCCACTTAAAGAGTTTATGAAAACCTACCAGCAACCTAAGTATGCGGTGACGATTGATGCGTCGTATCCGGTCGTAGTGGCAGAAAAAGGCTGGAGTTTAATTGCGCCAACATTTTCAGCCACTTCAGCGCAAACAGGCTTATATGTCACTGATTTAAAAGGCGGTGCTTTTGTAAGTCAAATACCAGAAGATGCCAGTGTGTTAGTGCATAATGCGGATGCCGCGACTGTGGCAAAATTACACGATAACGTTGGTAAACTTAAAAACGTGAAAGTGGCGATAAAAGAACAAGAAGAAGGTTTATTGGTGCAAGTAAAAGGGACCTCAGCTCACTCGTCTGAGCCGGAGTCGGGCGAAAATGCCATAGCGCATCTTGCTGAAATATTTAAAGGACTAGACCTTGAAAACAACAGCGACGGTCAAGCAATCGAGTTTATTAACCAGTTAATTGGCCTTGACTTATATGGCGCTCAGTTTGGTGAAATTGCTTATCAACATGATTTTATGGGGCCTATGACTGTGTCGCCAACATTGTTATCACGTGATGGGAATGAAATTAAGCTGTCGGTTAATATGCGTCGCCCTGTCGGAAAGCAAGAAGACGTATTAAAGCAGCAAATTAATAATGCGCTGACTGCGTGGCAAACACGTAATAACGTGACATTAAAAGACACTGATATTGTTATTGGCACGCCTATGCTGTTAGACAGCGCACCGCATGCACAAGCTTTATTGGATATTTTTAAGCACTTTACGGGTGATGAAGACGCGGGGTTTGTGTCGATTGGCGGGGGCACAAATGCAAAGCTGTTTGATAATGCTGTATCGTTTGGGCCATCAATGCCAGGTAAAAAATACACGGGTCACTCAGAACATGAGTTTATTACTGAGCAGCAATTAGCGCTGAATTTAAAAATGTACACCGCGATGATGATAAAGCTCGGAAATATGTAATCATTTGCAAACGTAAAAACGCCACTTCAATGAAGTGGCGCTTTTGTTTAGTTAATTTAATTTTTGGCTAAGGGAAATTTCTGCATTCATCAGTTTTGATATAGGGCAACCTTGTTTAGTTTGCTGGCACAGCTCGTTAAACGTCTCTTCAGAGATATCAGCTATTTTTGCTGTTACCTCAAGAGCGATATGGCTGACCTCAAAACCATCATCGACTTCATCAAGACTGACGGTGGCTTTGGTTGTAATGTCATCGGCAGTAAACCCTGCTTCTGTTAATGCCAGCGACAGTGCCATACTGAAGCAACTACTGTGTGCTGCTGCAACTAATTCTTCGGGGTTCGTACCAGCCTTGCCCTCAAAGCGGGTATTAAACCCATACGGTTGTTTATCTAAAGCACCGCTTTGGGTACTAATACTTCCTTTACCTGATTTAATGTCGCCAGACCAGCTCGAATGTGCGGTTTTTTTAATCGTCATAGTCATCTCCTTTGTAATTATTTCGGCGAGTGTGAAATGCTTTCATGGTTTTCGCCGAAAAAAGTGTCACTTACACGATACGTTGCAACTTAAAGGCCAAGGTGACTGTGCACAAGCCGTTCGCTATGAACAAGTTAGTATGGCGTTAGCTGATTGGTAAGACGTTATTTTCTGTTTGCGTTCAATCTAACTTGGGACAATTAACACCACATAAAAATAACGTCGATTTATTTTGTAAATTTAGAGGACCTGATAGGGCGATGTTAACTGGCGGTTTTGGAATGACAAAATAGCCTTATTTTTTACTATTCCGTTTTCAATATTGATGGCGCGTCGAATTGTTTCATCTTTTTGCCATTGCGCTCTTCCCGCTAACACGCTGGGTAGATAAACAATTAACGCAGCAGAGATTGAACGTGTTGCACTTTCCCATAAATAGCTAGGCGTGTGGTCAACAGCGTAATAATCAATGGTTTTATAACGAAACATTGGTTCGGCAAATGACGTGGGTTTAGCAAAAAAGAACCCCATACCTTCATCGCAACTTACATCTATAATTAAGCTATTCGGTTTAAGGCAGTCAGCCTCTGACTCAATCACAAAATGCACTGGGTTCGCTGTTTCTTGAAAAGTGCCATTAACAATAATATCGGCTTCACTAATGAGGTCGATTAAGGGTCTGTGTGTTCCGTCGTGTTCTACGACCATCATCCGGGCTTCTCCCTCAGAGCCTTGACGTACTTTAACGTAATAACAGTTTAAAACCTCTTCACGAACTTCATGATCAGGGCGTTGAATACAAATTGTAATGTCTCTAAAACCATGAGCTTGTAACGCATAAATTGCGCCACGACTAACAGCACCAAAACTAAAAATAACGGTTTTGCGTTGATTTCCGTAATGACCGTCAACCCCTTTTAATTGCAATGCATGGATAACGGCGCAGTAACCAGCCATTTCGTTGTTTTTATAAAAAGTGTGACGACCCGCATGCCCATTTGGTGACCAAACAAACATATCTTCAAAGGCTATTAAGGTTAATTTTCTATCTAATGCTGCTTGGGTAATATCGCGTTGTTGAACACAGTGAGCATACCCCCACAGAGTCCCGCCTTCTTTTAATTCGTTTAAATCGGCAAGAACGGGTTTAGCGATAATCACTGTACCAAGGTCTTTTAAAAGTGCGCTGCGAGAGGCGATACCGCCTGTAAGCGCTGCGATTTCATCATCTGTTATATTAAAGTCTTTTCCGTAGCCTTGTTCAAAAATAAGCTGCTTTCTGTGTTCTTCAGGAATCCGTTTTAAGTGCTCTGGGTGAATAGGGTAACGTCGTTCATCTGTTTTGCGTGAAGTGCCAATGACGCCGATCTTTAATTTATTCATGCTACAACCTTGATTATATGTTCATTAACGCATGTGTTAATAAACTCGAAAAGGATTCACAGGCAAGCGAAAGCCTACGCTGTAAAGTGATGCATAGTAAAAGGTGTTAATAAGTGCTGAATGTTAAGCAGTGATAAATCAGGATTTTAACGTGCTATGAGTAACACGTTGGTTGTGCTGTAGTGTGCGCACACCGTGAGTATAACAGGATAACTGTTTGCTTTGTGAGCTTTAAGCCTCCTTTTAAATTGTTTTATTCCGCTTTGTTTTTAGTGTATTTACAACGTTCTGAGCAGTATTTAACGTGTTGCCAGTCTCGTTGCCATTTTTTACGCCATGCAAAAGGGCGCTGGCATACAGGGCATATTTTTGTCGGTAAGTTCACTTTTTTATGTGCCATTGTGTTGCCTTTGTAAACTGAGGATGTGCTTTTTGAGTACCGCTCTGGCACCATGTTTTACATCATCACGCTCTCTAAACGCCCACAACCTTTCGCGGGCTTCCTTTGCTGCTTGCGTTAAATCAACCATGGGCTCAGGGTAATCTTCACCCAATTTAAAATTATTAAATAACGCTTCCATTGGTGGCTGTTGCCATGGCTGGTGGATATACTCGATGGGTAAATTACTAAGCTCTGGGCACCATGTTTTAATAAATATGCCGTCTGCGTCTTTATCTTCGGATTGTTTTATGGGGTTGTACAGTCGAATCGTATTAGTGCCAGTGACAGAGGCTTGCATTTGTATTTGAGGATAGTGAATCCCGGGCTCAAAATCTAAAAAGTAGCGCGACAATATAAGACTGACACAATGCCAGTGAATATTTAAATGATGGGTCATAAAGCTGACTAACATCGCCCGCATTCTAAAGTTAATATAGCCTGTAGCTGCAAGACATCGCATACAGGCGTCAATAAGCGGGATGCCTGTGTTGCCGTGTTCAAACCGTGATAGGTGCTCGCTAACCTTGTCGTCATTTCGATAGGGGTAGTGTTGATACGCAGGATTTTGCGGTGCGAACTCCATGCCGCATTGAGTTTCAAACTTTTGCATAAAATGACAGTGCCAATGCAATCGTGATTCGAATGCATGCAGCGAACGGCGCCAACTCGAAGGGCGTTTGGGTAAGTAGTATCTGAGAGTTTGATACACTTGACGAAGGCTTAAGTTTCCCCATGCTAAATAGGGTGAAAGACGTGAGCACGACTCTTTGCTTTTTGATGGGCTCGAAATACCTTGTTGATAGCTCTGAGCTCTTGTCTCTATAAAGCTTTTTAATACGGCTCTGGCTGCGTGGGGTCCTCCGTGCTGAAACTGCTCATCATTTGTTTGATACTGTTTTACATGCTCGCAAGCACTGTAGCCCGAAGGTAAAATAGCATTAAAAGAATGCCAGTTAGGCGTGATTAAAGGTTGCTGCATCACGGTTTGCCAATGCTGCTGCCAATCAAATTGCGCTGGTCGTGCCCTTACGACTGCACCTAAGGGCGTTTCATGCCAAACAATAGCTTTTTCTTTGAGCCATTTATGCACTGCTTTATCACGTTCAAAGGTATTGAGTAAGCCAATTTCTTGATGACTGTATATGGCCTTAATATCAAACTCATTAGATAAAGATTCAAGCAAGGAGATCATGTCTTGATTGTAAATTGCAATTTCGGCTTGTTGTTTTTTTAGCTGTGCATTGAGATCACATAATGACTGATAAACAAATCGCCAGTGACGGTGGCTATAATGAGGATCATCTAACAAAATTGGCTCAAAATTATAGATAAGCAAACAGGGTAAAGGTGAATCGGCGGCCTGTGCGAGTGGTGCATGATCAGAAAGCCGTAAATCACGTTTAAACCATACTATATTGATTTTTTGTTTCCCTGCAGTGGGCATAGCTTGATAGTTAATTGCTTGAACACGTGATTGATACGTATGAGAACGCAGATATGATTATTCAAGGAGAGAAATAGTTGATTATGGCGAGGTGTACGATTGAATGGCGAGTATCTAAAAGTAAAAGCGGCCACTGTCATCGTGGCCGCTCCATTTTTTACAGGTTATCTGTAAATGAACTAATTTGTTGCTCTGCAGCTTGCAAGCTTTGCTCTGCCCCCGGCATTGCTAAGCCTTCGGCATAGATAAAGTTAATATCTGAGATACCCACAAAACCAAGTACATCTTTTAAGTATTTAGTTTGTGTATCCATGTCAGTGCC
Source organism: Pseudoalteromonas sp. PAB 2.2 (assembly GCF_001938575.1). Lineage (NCBI taxonomy): Bacteria > Pseudomonadati > Pseudomonadota > Gammaproteobacteria > Alteromonadales > Pseudoalteromonadaceae > Pseudoalteromonas > Pseudoalteromonas sp. PAB 2.2. Next base: position 250,619 of record NZ_LYPI01000009.1, on the reverse strand, counting down.
TTGGTATATACCGCCACGAGCAGCGAGTACAACGACTTTTTTGTTTTCAAGCAAACCGACAGCGCCTTGCTCTGTGTATTTAAACGTAATACCAGCGCGTGCGATACGGTCAATCCATGCTTTGAATGTTGATGGAATACCAAAGTTATACATAGGCATACCAATAACAATTAATTCGTTATCAGTAAGTTCTGCAATTAACTCGTCAGAGATAGCCGCCAGTGCTTTTTGCTCGTCGCTACGTTCGTTAGCGTCAGTCATCCATGCTGCCATTTCTGTTTGCGTTAAGTGAGCAATAGCATCGTTGCTTAAATCGCGAGTGGTGACAGCAATTTGTTGTTTGCTTGATAGTTGCTCAACAAATAGCTGGCTAAGTTTAGTCGAATTACCTTGTTCACCATTTAAAGATGAATTTAACACAAGTACTTTTTTCATCATGTCACCTAAGAAACTGAATTGATGTAACGATTATAATGAGGGTATGAATGAAATAATAATGGTAAAAATTGAGTGATACGTTCGCTTTAATAGAACGGTTGCAACGCTGCTATAATTTCTGTTCGCACTTTTTAAATGCTTAATGTTATGCTCATTTAACAATTTTAAAAAAAGGACTTTTATATGAAATACTTAATGCTAAGTATTTTTGTAGTACTGTGCTTGACTGCTCGCGCAGAAGAAAAGCCGTCACTGTCTGTTGAATCATTTGCTTCATTAAGAGCTACCAGCCAGGTTAAATTGTCACCAAGTGGCACGCACTTATCCTTTATTCGTAATATAAAAGGTGAGCTGGTGTTAATGGTGTACAACCGCAAAACACAAGAAGCCGTTCCCATTATTCGCGCTGATAATCATACGATTTTCTTTGATTGGTATACGTGGGCAAACGATGAGGTATTACTTCTCGGTGCACGCTATATACAACGTCAAATTGGCGGCCCTAAATATTCATCTACTCGCCTTTATGCGTACAATATTAATGATAAAGGCAAAGCAAAGCTTGCCATTAAGCCTAACTATGGACGTGATGAACGCCAACCCCAGTTTGCTGATCAAGTTATAAGTTTTTTACCTGACAAAAAAGATAAAATCTTGATTCAAGGCGACTTTGAAATAGCAAATACACCAGGAGTCTATGAGCTCGATCTTAACACGCTAAGAAAGAAAAGAGTTCAACGCGAGCGCAGCAAAGTGACCGATTGGATAGCTGACCGTCAAGGTAATGTGCGTATTGCTCGAAAAATGGATGAAGATGAATTTGAATATTTCCTGTATGACGAAGATTCATTAGACCGCCGCTCATTATTCAAATTTAAAGCATTTAGCCAAGAGAGTGTGACAATATTAGGCTTTGATAAAGACCCCAATATTATCTATTTTAAAGCCATTCAAAATGGCTATGACGCATTATTTAAAATGGATTTAACCACGAAAAAGCAAGAGCTCGTTTTTAGTGATGATAATTACGACTTTGATGGAGGGATTTTTTACTCTCCTCTGACGGGCGAAGTTGCAGGGTTTACTCATTCAAATATTGAAGAAGGGATCCGTTATTGGGATGACGATTTAAATAAGCTGTATACATCACTGCGTGCGGTATTACCGGCTGATAAGTTTGATATTGATATAATCGATACCAGTGAAAACCAGCGCCAATATGTACTTTACCTGACAGGTGATGGAAGCACGGGAACATATATGCTTGGTAACCGTGACACCAATGAACTCACCGTGTTCGCCAGCGCGTACCCAGACATTGATGACAGTGTTTATTCAGGGAAAGAAAAAATTAGTTATAAGGCACGTGATGGTTTAACGATTGAAGGGTACTTAACCTTGCCCGTGGGCTATAAAGAAGGGGATACGTTACCAACAATTATATTCCCTCATGGGGGACCTATGGCGCGTGACTACTCAGGTTTTGATTATTGGACTGCTTTACTTGCATACAATGGGTATGCCGTTTTACAACCGAATTTTAGAGGCTCAAGTGGGTATGGTCATGAATTTGAAATGGCTGCAGTGCAAGGGTTTGGTAAAAAAATGCAAGATGATTTGCAAGATGCCGCTCTTTGGTTAGTTTCACAAGGTATCGCTAATAAAGATAAAATTTGCATCGGCGGCGCAAGTTATGGTGGTTACGCCGCGTTGATGGCTGTTGTTAAGCATCCTGAAACATTTACATGTGCCGCGAGTTTTGCGGGTGTCACCGATTTAGAACGCATTGTGAGTAAAGCGCGTTACTTTACAAATAAAGAAATTGTGCGTAAGCAATTTGGTACCGACGACGATGAGTTGGCAAAATACTCACCGGTTAATTTTGCAAAGCAAATTAACCGTCCAGTTTTGCTCGTGCATGGTTCAGACGATAACGTTGTGCCTGTTTATCATAGCCGTGAGATGGAAGATGAGCTGAGCGATGAAGGAAAAAATGTCACGTATATTGAACTCGAAGAGGGAGATCATTATCTGTCACATCAGCCTTATCGTATTACAACATTAAAAGCGTTTTTAGATTTCTTTGATGAACATTTAAAAAGCGACTAAAAAAGGCGACTTAGGTCGCCTTTTTATTAATAAGCTAACTCTGCATCAATATTTCTGACTAAGTTTGAAACCCAGTTAATGTATTGGCGGTGAATTTTATCGCCATCATAATCTAAGTTGATCGAGTCTTTGTAATCAATTGAGTACTCAGTGGCGTTGTAGTTAATATCAACACGCAGCTGGTGCTTTCTAATATCAAGCTTTCCTAATATTTTACCGTCTTCGCTCGCGCGACATGTCCAGCCAAGTTTCATACATGCTTTGAGAATATTTGTTTTAACACTGTCAGCAGTGTGTGTTTTATTGGCGGTTTGTGGGACAGGGTTACTGTCGAAGTTACGAATAGGTACACTTGTACTGCATGCTGATAAAACAAGTGTAGCCGCAAGTACTAAGCAGAGCTTTTTCATGATAAATCCTTTTTATGTAATAAAAACGGCATGATTATGCGTTTTTTTTGAGGCGGGGTCTAGGCATCAGGTAAAAACCAAGCACTGATAGCGCCAGCAATACCCAGCACACTGTAAAATAGAATCAGCTCTGCGGTGCTTAAATACGCATTTAATAAGCCAACACTCCCAAGTGCCAATAATATAAGACCGATCACCGTATTACTTACCGATACATAATCGGTTCGTTTGTTGCCTTCAGCCATATCTACCAAGTACGTTTTACGACCAAGACGAACTCCCTGATGAGCAACAGTGAGCAAAAAATAACATAACGGGAGAAGCCAAAACTCACGGAGGGTTGCAGGGCTAAAGTGTGCGATTAAATAAACGGCTAAGCCATTGAGAGTGACTAACATGGCTGCAAAAATTAAAACGCGTCGACTTGATAGGTCACTCAACCTACCCCAAATGGGTGCTGAAACGAGACTTGCAAGCCCAGAAAGGGCCATAAAAGTAGCAAGCAAAGAAAAATCAAAAGCTTGTTCGCTGGCTAAAACAATATAAAAAGGAGCGCTAAGTGCAGAGCAAAGCAATAAAGCACGCGTAACAATGAAGTGGGCAAATTGTTTATCTTCGTACAGTAGCTTTAGTTTCTTAAACGCATGCAATAAACCATTTTTAGCTCCTTCAGTCGCCCCTTCATATTCTTTGATGCGACTGTAGCTCAGGGCAGCAAATATCCACATGAGGGCTGCCAGCATCAACGCAACATAAACACCATTTTCGTAGCCTAACGTTTGTAAATACCATAAGCCTAAACCAAACGTAAGTGTCGCAAAGCCTGCAAAACTGGCGGCAAGACCACTAATGTTGCCACGTTGCTGTTTGGGAATCACTTTTCCAAGTACATCTTTAGCGGCGATAGAGTTAAAGCCCCGAGCAAGGCTAAACACAACTAAAAGAGTGAGAATGGCATACCCGGCACTACTTCCTGTTAGGGTTAATGCGGTAATGAGCATTGCTACAATGCATAATGCTTGCACAATGGCGCCGACAACCCACACCCACTTGCGTACTTTAAGTTGGCGGATAACGTTGGCAATAGCAAGTTGCGGCAACATCGAGCCAGACTCTCTAATAGGAACTAGCCACGCAATGAAGCTGCTGGGCACATTAATGCTGTGTAATAACCAAGGCAAGGTTACTTTTGGGTTGAGCAGAGCATCGGCAAATTTACTAAAAAGTTGACTCACTAAAAGGGTAATAAAGTTACCTGGCACAACCTTACACGCGGCCTCATCAATGGCCTTGCAGGCGCGAGCGTCTTCGGTATTGCTGAGTCTTTGATAGATGTCTTCTTTACTGAGCTTTTTCATCTTTGAATCGGATAGAGGAATTTATGTAGCAAAGGGCTGCATAGCAGCCCCACTGTTAAAAATCGTTCTTACTGTGGCGTTCTACAAGTTGCTCAGCTTCATCACCCCACGTACGATTTACACGGCGACCTCGTTTAACTGCAGGGCGACGTTCAATTTGTTTTGCCCAGCGTAATACATGGCTGTATGACTCAACATCTAAAAACTCAGCAGCATCGTATAAATAACCCAGTACCAAACTGCCGTACCATGGCCAAATAGCAATATCGGCAATGGAGTATTCGCTACCAGCCATGTAATCATGATCACTTAAGTGACGATTTAATACATCTAACTGGCGCTTTACTTCCATGGTGAAACGGTCAATAGGGTATTGCATTTTAAACGGTGCATAACTGTAAAAATGGCCAAAACCACCGCCTAAGTAGGGTGCTGAACCCATTTGCCAAAATAACCAATTACGACACTCTGTTTTACTGGTATGGTCGCTGGGAATAAGCGCATCAAACTTTTCTGCTAAATACTGTAAAATAGCGCCCGATTCAAATACGCGGGTAACTGGCGTGGTGCTATGATCCATTAAGGCTGGAATTTTTGAATTCGGGTTGACACTAACAAAGCCAGAAGAGAATTGATCGCCATCCGCTATTTTAATTAAGAACGCATCATAATCAGCGTCGTCGATACCAAGCTCTAATAGCTCTTCGAGCATAATTGTCACTTTTTGACCGTTTGGTGTCGCAAGTGAGTACAGCTGCAAAGCATGCTTACCAACAGGTAAGTCTTGTTCATGGGTTGCACCCGCTACAGGACGGTTTGTTTTAGCCCATTCTCCCCCATTTTCAGCGTCCCATTGCCACACTTTAGGTGGCGTATAACTGTCGGTATTACTCATTGAAACTCCCTAAATTGTGCTTTAATGAATGTTGTTACGAGATTACCATCCTAGTTGATCAACCTAGTCAAGGGAAGTAGAGTTAGAAAATAGCATTATTACTGAGTGTAATAAGTACCTAAGTAATTAAATTTAAAGTAATTTAATACCGAAGTCGACGACTGTTAAGGAGCATGAGATGAAAAAACACGGTTTGGCCATTGGTTTAGAGCGCATTGGTAGTACCTTTTACCTAACTTTTAAAGTCGTTGGTAAGCTTACCCACGCTGATTACGAAACGCTCACCCCTTTAGTGGATAATGCACTTAAAGCAGTGCCTCGCGCAAAAATTAGAGCATATGTAGATATTACAGAACTGGAAGGGTGGGAATTACAAGCGGCTTGGGATGACTTTAAATTAGGGCTGAAACACAACAAGGAATTTTGTCGTGTTGCGGTACTGGGTAATAAAAAGTGGCAAAAAGTAGCCAGCAAAGTGGGTAATTGGTTCACAACGGGTGAAGTGAAGTATTTTGAAGATGCAATAATTGCAACCGAATGGTTGCACGAAAAGGTAATCAGTGACAGCAACTAATCAATTAAAGGTAGCGACATTTAATTTATACAATTATTTAGCACCCCCCGATGCGTTTTATGATTTTCAGCGTATTTATAGTGCTGAGCAATGGGCTAAGAAGCAGCGTTGGTTGGCTGATTATCTTCACAATCAGCAACCGGATATTATTGGCTTTCAAGAAGTGTTTAGTATTGATGCATTAAAACAGCAAGTGAACGATGCAGGCTATGCGCACTTTGCGGTGGTTGATGAGCCGAGCGTTATCGATGAGTTTATATATCGAGACCCGGTTGTTGCAATTGCTTCTCGCTATAAAATTATGGCTTTAACTGAGGTTGAACCCGACCCTCACTATGCACAGCAAATGGGGCTTGTCGGGGAGTTTTGTTACAGTCGTCGGATTATTCGCGCCACGATAGATGTGCCACATATTGGTTATGTCGATTGTTATGTTGTGCATTTTAAATCAAAGCGTAGCCTGCTTAATAGCGTTGAAGATAACAGCAAAACCGAGGAGCAAAATCTGCTTTTGCAGCTAAAAGACCAAGTAGCAGGGCGCTGGGCATCAAGCATACAAAGGGGCAGTGAAGCGGCGTTATTATTAATTGAAATTATCAATCGCAGATCACAGACAGACAATCCTGTTATTGTGATGGGAGATTTTAATAATGAACTGCATGATGGCGTACTTAACCATTTAATCACTGACTCATTGCGATTCACCGCTAGTCGACATAGCAAAGCGTTTACCGCCAAGTATGCGCTGCAAGATAGTTGGCAACTTTATCAACGCCATGTTGTAACGGACAATGAGAGAGAGGCAACCCATTACTTTGGTAGCAGCAGTTCGGTGTTTGATTACATTTTGCTTTCCAGAGAATTTGATGCAGGCTTTCAAGGTAGCTTCTACGAAGTCATCGACTATCACACCTATGATCAGCACTTAATCAATCCACAATTTGCCTACGATGATCAAAGCACCGACCATGGTGTGGTAATGGTTACATTAGCATTAAGGAGTTAAATTCATAACTCCTTAAAATTATCGAAGATGCTGTTTGTCTCGCTTTGCAAAGAGATAACCGATAAATGCACCGCTAATAGCGCCGAACAAGTGGCTTTCGAACGAGATATGAATACGCTGGGGGAATACACCCCAAATTAAGCCACTATAAAGTATGACGACAGCAATACTGATGAGAATCGCTTTGAATGAGCGATGCATAATACCATAGCAAATTAAGTAGCCCCACAAGCCATAAATTACGCCACTTAAGCCCACATGTATATTGCTGCGGCCAAATATCCACACTAACAATCCTCCAAGCAATGCAGTACTGACAAATACCAGCCAAAAGCGTTTTACACTGTATTGACATACTAACCATGCGAGAATTGCAAAGGGCACTAAATTACTAAAAAGGTGTGCCCAGCCACCGTGTAAAAAGGGGGCAAAAAATATGCCTGAAAGGCCCGATAGTTGGCGAGGCAAGATACCTAAGCCATTAAGGTTTATACCGGGCAGTGTATTGATAATTTGTAGTACAAGACACAGTAGCATTATGCCCAGAATAGCGAACCGTTTACTGCTGATAGGGGGAAGTTTAGTAGCTGATTTTTCAGTCATGGTTGAAGGCTCTTAAATCAATTCGACTGAATCAGTATAACGTATTAAGAGTGAAGGTAAACACCTTGTTTTGCAAGGTGTTTACTGGTTGTTATCTGTGTTTTTAGCCAAGTTTAGTAAGTAGTTTTTTAGCTGCAAGTTCTGAGCTTGCTGGGTTTTGGCCGGTGATCAATAACCCATCTTCGATAGCCAGCACGCCCCAGTCATCGGTTTTTTGGTATTGACCACCTTGTTTAATGAGTTCATCTTCAACAAGAAGTGGTACAACATTCGTTAGTTGTACAGCCTCTTCTTCAGAGTTACTGAACCCCGTCACTTTTTTGTCAAACACTACCGACTTACCCTCGGCATTTTTGGCATTTAATAAGACGGCACTGGCATGGCATACCGCACCAACAGGCTTATTAGAGTTTAAAAACTGTTCAATTAAACGAATAGAGTCTTGGTTATCAACTAAATCCCACAGCGGACCATGGCCGCCTGGGTAAAATACAGCGTCGAATTCATCGGCATTCATTTCGCTCAACGGTTTGCTGTTTGCCATTAAGATTTTTGCGGCGCTGTCTTCTTCAAAGCGTTTAGTTGCCTCTGTTGCAGCATCAGGAGCGGCACTATTTGGGTCTACAGGCGGTTGCCCCCCTTTCACAGATGCTAATGTAACGTCGACGCCTGCATCAATAAAGGCATAGTAAGGGGCTGCAAATTCTTCTACCCAAAACCCTGTTTTATGACCCGTGTCACCTAATTCATCGTGTGAAGTAAGTACCATTAAGATTTTCTTCGCTGACATAATTAATCCTCGTTAATTGTTTAATGAATAGCGTTGATATCACTATAGGGGTTAAAGCTAAGTTTAACAACGCAGATAAAATTGACTTCATTGGTTTAATTATTGATACAATCGAGCGAGGTTTTAGGAGAATGCCATGAATGTATCGTTTGAACAGTTAAAAAGTATGGTGGTATTTGCACATATTGTGCAGCAGGGGAGTTTAACGAAGGCAGCCGAGCAACTGGGTCTTTCGCGCGCTGTGGTGAGTTATCATTTAAAGAAACTAGAGCAGCAATTACAGCTTACCTTATTAAACCGCTCAACGCGTACTATGACCTTAACAGAAGCGGGTAAAGTCTATTATGAGCGTTGTCACGCAATTGCTGAACATGCCCAAGCGGCTAATTTGCATCTAGAAAACTTAAAAAATGAACCTGTCGGGGTGATAAAGCTCAGTTGCCCAGTGAATGCTGGTTTGCAGCTTATTGTGCCTGCGCTTGCACAATTTAAACGCTTGTATCCAAAAATCGATATTGATCTGCAACTAAGCGATGACGTTGTCGACATTATTAAAGAGGGGATAGATTTAGCGATCCGAGGTATTGCGCTTGCTGATTCAAGTTTACAAGCAACTAAACTGGCAACAATGAAAACGTGTATATGTGGCTCTGTTGGTTATTTTGCCAAGCACCCAGTGCCCGAAAGCATAGATGATTTAGCGAACCATACTTGGGTTGTGTATCAGCGAAGTAGCGCCACACTGAGCCTAGAAAAAGATAAGCGTCGCTTTGATGTTCCCCTTAAAGGCGGGATTAGCACTAATAATGCCGCAGCGCGCACGGCATTTGTTGAAGCGGGGCATGGTCTTGCAAAAATCCCTGTTTATGACGCGTGGCCAAAAGTAAAAGCCGGGCTTTTACGTACCGTACTGGATGAGTATAAATCGGCTGATATTGAATTGTATGGTGTCTTCCCGCCTGGGGCTGCGGGAAGCAAAAAATTGCGAGTATTGCTTGATTACTTAAAGGATTATTTTGCTAATCAAGTTGCCACGATGGGTATTTAAGCAAACAGGGTTAACGCAAAGTACGATTAAACAATGCAACAGCTTGTTGGTACATAGTTAAAGCGAGAGCTGGGTCGTAACGCTCTCCCTCATCGCGCATAAATGCATGTTGTGCGTTAACTTCTTGCCACTGGTAATTAATTCCGGTAGCAATGGCTTGTTGGTAAATTTTAAGGCGGCCTTCTTTTGGTACATGTGGGTCTTGTTTGCCCCAAATAAAGTGAATTTCTCCTTGTATATCTGCCATGCGCTCAAACGAGTTATTGCCTGATTGTGCGGGCAATGTGTCACTGTGTATGTCTGTTGCATATAAACAAAATGCGGCTTTGATATCAGGATTCAGTGCGGCACGATAAGCAAGGTGACCACCAATACATACACCCATCGCTCCCACATAGCCTGTGCAATACGCTTGCGCGCGGGCAAATGCGATAAGGGCTGTGGTATCAGTGTCCTGGCTTTCAAGTGGTTTAGCCCATTTGTCGGCATTGCCTTTATCTTTGCCTTCATCATCGTAGGCAAGCACCGTGCCGAGTGGGTTTAACTCATGAAAAACCTCAGGCACTAACACGATAAAACCATGGCCTGCGAGCATAGCGGCAGAGCGTGCAATGGGGGCTGTTTCTTGAAAAATTTCAGAGTAGAAAATAATACATGGGAATTGGCCTTCGACAGCTGGGCGGTAAATGCTGGTTCGCATCAGACCTGTTTGGGTATCTATGTCGTGGCTATGGTGTTGAATAATCATGTTAATCCTCTAAAAACGGTTTAACCAATAATACCTCAGCCCCACCTTTTGGACGAGTAAAAGCCCTTGAAATTTATTGATGCTCAGTTAATTCTTTGAGGCAGGGTACTGCATACAGCTTGCGTAATAGGTAAGAGTAGCAGGCCAATCAGAGAAAATAGCCATCACTCCCACTTGCTTAGCAAGGACGTCTATCACAGTCATCATTTGCCCATCTTGTTTAATCACAGGGGCAATCGACTGGTAATAATATCCACCACCATTACTTAATGGGCCTGAGCGCTCTAAACTCCAAGTAATGATGTTCAGTCCGGCTTGTTTAGCTTTAATAGCATACAGCGAGGGCACGATTTTACCTGACTGATCAAGACTTAATAGCATCCACATTGGCGGTGCAATAATGCGTACTCCATCGTCATACAGAGCCTGCATTGATGGCTGCCAGCTTGTTTCATCCATAGCATTAAAGTGTGCTTGCTCATCTCGGCCATCAAGGTAAATACTGTTGTTTGCAAATTCAGGGTGATTGTTTAGCCAATACTTCACATCGTTAAGATTAAATGATTGCGGATAAACATCTTGGCTATTCACGCCTAAGGCCTGATATTCATCAAGCATTTTTTGCGCATAATCTTGCTGGCTAAAACCATCAAAGGGCATGCTAACTGCTGGGCTTTTTAGCTCAGGGGTCATTTTCACACCGAGTTCTTTAAACAGCGCAATGCTTTGCTGGTGGGTCATTACTGTGCCACTGTTTGCATATAAATCAGTGCGCCAGTTTGGCGTTCCTTGCAAATACTCTGCAACCGTTTTTGCGTTTGGATTGGCGCCATCCATTTTTGCTTTTAACGTTAAAAACTCAGTTTGTGTGATATCGCTAGTGCAGCATTTAGCCTGAGCCGGTTGGCCGTCTTTGGCCGGGGTAAAAGGTTGGCTGCATTTTGCAGCGAGTTCTGGAATAGCTAAAATGTTGGTAGTGGTGTGTAAATCACATTGTGAATGACGACACACGAGTTGCTTATCTTTGGTAAAGGCAACGTCACATTCAAGTACGCCAGCCCCCATTCTTGCTGCGGCTAAATATGACTCTTTACTATGCTCAGGAAACTGCATGGGGGCACCGCGATGACCAATGACAAAATCAGTTTTGTAAAAAGGGCCATTGCCACATGCAGCAAGTTGCTGCTTTAACGGCCCATCAGGCATATTGTCGATTAAATAGTAAGGCCTAGCGCCAACTTGTACCACCTGATCTACAGGCAGATTCTTACAGCCTTGAATAATGAACACTAAACAACATAAAACAAATGCGCGCATAACAGCATCCCTCTAATCGAATAGAGTTTAGCTTATCATTACTCCATGGCAGTTTTATTAAGTTTCTGATTTATAATAAGTGCTAATAAGATAATCGCCGCGCCGATGGCAAGCTTGGTGATATCGGCATCACGATTCCAAATAACAATGTTAACTATTATCCCTGCTGGGATCAGTAGGTTATTCATTACTGCAAGCGCGCCAACATTCACAATAGTTGCGCCTTTATTCCATGCAAAGTAGCCAAGCCCAGAGGCAATCGTGCCTAAGTAAATGAGTACGCCCCATTGTGTCGTTGTGGTGGGCAGCTTGCTGGTATCGCCAAACAAACCGTAACAAATCAGTGCAACAATTAGGGCACCAATAAAGAACCAAGCAAATACCCGAGAGTGCGGTAGCTGCTCATCTTGCATCAAACGTTTGTAGGTTACTTGCCCGGTAGCAAAACAGATATTGGCAGCCTGAACCATTAACATACCAATGAGGTAGTTCTCATCAACGCCCTCGTAACGTATAGCGACGGCTCCCAAAATAGCCAGCATTGCGGCGAATAAAAATTTGGCATTAAAACGTTTTTCAAGCAAATCGTTTAACAGGGTGATGTAAAGTGGCGTCATAACAGTAAATAGTAGTACCTCGGGCACACTAAGGTACAAAAACGAATGGTAATAAAAGCTGTACATGACACCAAGCTGTACCGCGCCTATTGCCATGAGCTTTAGTGCTAAGGCTTTAGGGGTTTTTCGCCATTGTAAAAAGGGTAAGAACACGCACGTTGCTAAGCCTATTCGCATTAACACACTAAACCACGCATCTACTTGCCCTGCTAAATACACGCCAATAAGACTAAATGAAAAGGCCCACAGAAGGGTAACAGCGAATAAGTAAGTCATGTTGTTTTAGTTTTGTTATAAAAGGGGCAGTGTATATGAGATAACAAATAATTAAAATTGCCCATGACAATAATACGCAGCCATGGGCAATGGGGGGGTTAGGGTTGGTTTGCCACGAACGCTTTTGCTTGCTGTTTTAATCTATCCAAAGCATTACGGTCGTAAAATGTGTTATGACTGATCACACCGCTAAGCGTTTTGGTGTTTCGAATATCTGTTAGGGGATTTTGTGAAAGCAAAATGATGTCGGCCACTTTACCTTTGGTAAGTGCCCCATACTGTTTCTGTTTATTTAAAAATTTAGGCCCTGCAAGTGTTGCTGATTGAAGTGTTTGCAACGGTGTAAGACCATAATCAGTAAAGATTGCTAACTCTTGATGTAAAGAAAGCCCAGGATAGATAAACGAATTTAAAAAGCCTGCATCGGTGCCTGCAATAATGCTTACACCCGCTTGTTGTGCCAGTGGTAACAATTGTGCCGTTTTTGTGAAGCGAGCTTTTCGCTGAATGATTTGTTCAGGGGTATCTTTATTAGCTCTGTCTACACGCCATTGGTAGGTCGCTTTTAAGCCCTTGCCAATGTAATTTAAAAAAGCGTCTTGCTGATGATTATCTTCATCGAGATAGGCGGTGATCTTGCCACCAATTAAAGTAGGCACAACCGCTGTGTCGTTGCTAGCGAGTACCGTAAACTTTTCTCTGGCTGTAGATTCATCAAATTGAGCGGTAATAATAGGCAGAGCGGTGCGATAGGTGAGTTCTTTAGAGGCTACTTTGGCTGAAATATTCGCTTCGTTTTTGGCGGCTGCTTTTAGCATGTAAGTCATATGCTCGATGGCATCAAGACCTGCCTTGGAGACATCAGTCACAGACAACGAAAACGGGATATGACCTGAAATTTGGTAACCCCGTTTTTTAACCTCTTTTACTGCCTTTAGATAAAGCTCAGGCGTTAATGCACTGTCGGTAATTTTGATAAAGTCGACATTCATGGTGTCTAGCAAATCCATTGCTGCGTGCATTTCTTCAGTCGTCTCAACTTCTAAGTCGCCGGGCCAAATAGAGCCTTTTCCTTCAAGTTTGGGGCCTGATGTAAAAATAGTTGGGCCGACTAACTGACCTTGTTTGACTTGTTCACGCCAACTGAGAACTGACTCACTCAGATCAGCCGCAGCATCACGCACCGTTGTCACGCCGTGGGCTAAATAGAGGGGGAGTAATTGTTTGTTTTCTTCTATGAGCTTTTCACCACCGCCAAAATGGACATGCATATCCCAAAGACCCGGCATGACATACTGACCTTTTGCATCTATAAATGTTGAACTTTGATATTGGGTACTGAGTGGCTGGTTACTGCGTTGTATGATAATGCCATCACGAATAGCCAGTGATTGGTTTGCTGCGATTTCTCCAGTGTGCATATCAATGATCTGAGCGTTATCGATAACAATGTCGGCGTGCTCATCTGGGATTGATGAACATGCAGCTAAAGCTGAGCAAAGTCCTAAAAGTAAAGCGTTTTTCATGTGTGAACTTATGTTTTTCTTTGAGATTAGCAAAAACGAGTTAACTGACAATTGCTTTGAGGTGAATAGGAGTAAAAGCGGGGTGAAAAATTAATTAATACTTAAAAAGTATGAGGGGTGCCCCTCATACTCTAAACAACATTGAGGTTATTCAACTAAGCCACGACGCTTTAATAACGCGTCGGTTGTTGGCTTTTGACCACGGAACTCAATATAGCTTTGCATTAAGTCGCGGCTATTACCTTTAGATAAAATTTCTTTACGGAAGTGATCACCGTTTTTGCGGGTTAAGCCGCCTTTTTCAGTCATATGAGTGAATGCATCTGCAGCGAATACTTCAGTCCAAAGATAAGCGTAGTAACCTGCTGAGTAACCACCGGCAAAAGTGTGGCTGAAGTAGCAAGATTTATAGCGCGGCGGCACGGGGTAGTACGCAATACCATGTTTGTCTAACGCATCATGTTCAAACTTTTGTACGTCTGTGATATCGGCATCAACACCGAATGAGTGCCATTCCATATCAAGGAGTGCCGCAGCTAAATACTCAGTTGTATCGAAGCCTTGGTTGAACTTTTGTGACTCAAGTACTTTTGCAAGTAACTCTTTTGGAATTGGCTCACCTGTTTTGTAGTGCTTGGCATAGTTCGCAAGTACCGTCGGCTCAACATTCCAGTCTTCGTTTGCTTGTGATGGGAATTCGACAAAGTCACGAGACGTTTTTGTCCCCGCTAAACTTGGGTATTTTACGTCAGAGAATAAACCATGAGCAGCGTGACCAAACTCATGAAATAAAGTTGTCACCTCAGAGAAGGTCATCAGTGTTGGTTGGCCTTCTGCAGGTTTGGGGATATTTTGCGCATTGTAGATGACAGGCTTGGTGCCTTTTAAACCACTTTGACCTACATAGGCACTCATCCATGCACCCCCTCGTTTGCCTTCACGTGCATATGGATCCATGTAAAATAGGCCAATGGCACTGCCATCTTCATTGAATACTTCGAACACCATGACGTCTTCGTGATATACAGGCAAATCTTTACGCTCTTTAAAGGTGATACCATAGAGTTTATTCATGGCAAAGAACAAGCCATCGTGGATCACTGATTGCATTTCAAAGTAAGGCTTAACTAAAGCTGGGTCTAAGTCGTACTTTTCTTGACGTACTTTTTCTGCATAAAATGCCCAATCCCAAGGTTGTAGAGCAAACGTTTCACCTGATTTATTGATTACCTGTTGAATTTGCTCCGCTTCCGCTTCGGCTTTAGCAACTGCCTTTGGTGCTAAGTCATCTAAAATACCGTATACATTTTCTGGCGTTTTCGCCATTCGCATCGTCAATACATAAGAAGCCCAATCTTTGAAACCAAGTAATGCCGCTTTTTCAGCGCGCAATTTGGTTTCCTTGAGAATGATAGGGCCGTTTGTTGCTTGCGCACGATTTGCAGATGTAGTCCAAATTTTTTCACGCAGTTTACGATTTTCAAGGCTTTGTAAAATAGGTTGGCGAGTGGTGTTCACCAGTGTGATCATATAACCTTCTTTACCCGCTTTGTCAGCCGCGGCTGCAAGGCTTGCAATTTCACCATCAGATAAACCAGCAAGTTCGGTTTTATCTGTGACTAAAATTACATCTTCTTTGAACGATTTTAAGAGATTTTGTGAAAAATCGGTTGAAAGTTTTGCAAGTTCAGCGTTGATTTCACGCATTCTTACTTTGTCTGCTTCGTTTAGTTTAGCGCCCGCGTTGATAAATTTTTTAAAATAAAAATCGACTAAATGTTTGTCTTCAGCACTGAGGTTTTCTGCATTGTCATAGATAGCTTGCACACGATTGAAGAGCGCTTGGTTTAGATAAATATCGTCGGTATGAGCAGATAAAATTGGCGCCATTTTAGCGTCAATGCGTTGGTACTCGCTGTCAGAAATTAATCCAGATAAGTTAAAAAAGGCATCGGATACGCGATCTAATAGCTCACCTGATAACTCCATTGCAACGAGTGTATTTTCAAATGTTGCAGGCTCTGGGTTATTGGCAATCTTTAAGATTTCAGTTTTTTGCTCGGCAATACCTGCTTCAAATGCAGGTTCGTAGTCGTTTGTTGATATTTTATCAAACTCAGGAGCCATATATTGCAAAGGGCTCGGCTTGAAAAATATAGACTCAGTATTCTTTTTTTGTGTTTCAACAATAGGTTGACTTTGTGTGTTAGCTTGCTCTGGACTACAAGCTGATAATAAAAATACACTAGCAACGGTGGTGGCTATTAGGGTCTTACGCATGATGGCTCCAATAATGTGGATAAATTTTCTATAATCTATCAAATTTTTGATGCCAAATAATAATATTTATCTTTTATTTTTCGTATTTTAGAAATAATTAGTCGATTTGGTGTGGGTGGCGCTAAAAAAGCCATCAATTAGTGTGATGGCTCGCTAGATAAAAAGTGGTATACGCTGTCCCATATTGATGGATGCTTTAAAGCGTGCCATAAGTTAGTTGTAACCCAAGACAAACTTTTTCTCTGAACCAAAATTTTCTGGCATGGCGTTGCCGAACTCTTTGTTAATTAATGCTAATGAATGTTCTTGTTCGGCAAGTAAGTTCAAAATGCGGTTGCGATACTCTAGACTTGATTCAAAAAGGTTTAAGTCAACGAGTGGCTGTAATGTTGCAAGTTTTTGTGTAAGTGTCATTTGTGACATTGTGCTCTCCTCATGCTATTAAAAGCTTTCACTATGTATATAGCACTTATGGTCTAAAAGAGTTAATAAATAGCGCTTTTTGCGCATAAAGATCTTAGAATTTACTAAGATTTCATCTATTATGCCGTGTTAAACTTAGTGACAACTGAATCAAACACGACTTTTTACTAGGAATGTTCATTTATGACCCTTGCTGATTTGCAATCTGCATTATCGTTTGTTTTGTTTACATATAACGATGTACAAATCACTGTGCTAAAAGTTATTCAAGTACCTTTGGTGCTGTTTTTAATGTGGTTTGTGGTCACATGGATAGGTCGATTAATTAAAAAAGCACTGTTGGCAAAAAACCTAGGGCCAGACACAGTTCATTTATTCACGCGTATTTACCTTGTTGTTACCATCGCAGTGCTTGTGTTTACTTCACTTGAGGTACTGAATATTCCGTTAACGGCATTTGCATTTGTCTCTGGTGCGATAGCAATTGGCGTCGGTTTTGGTGCACAAAATATCATTAACAACTTTATTAGTGGCTGGATACTCATGTGGGAACGCCCGATTAGAATCGGTGACTTCTTAGAGGTGGGTGATGCAAAAGGCGTGGTTGAGACAATTAATACACGTTCAACTCGTATTCGTCGCAATGATGGCGTGCATATGTTGGTACCAAATAGTCAATTGCTCGAAAACACAGTCACTAACTGGACGTTGATTGACCGTAATGCGCGTTCATCGGTAAACGTGGGTGTTGCATATGGCTCTGATGTGGTGTTAGTTGAAAGGCTGATTAAGCAAGTGCTAGATGAGCATCCTGCTATTTTAAAAAAACCAGCCTCGTCAGTATTGTTCGATGACTTTGCTGACAGTTCACTCACGTTTAGTGCAATATTTTGGGTGTGTGCTGAGTCTGAAGCCCCGCTTCGTCAGGTACGCAGTGAATTACGCTTTAGCATTTATAAAATTTTTGCTGAGCATAATGTAACGATAGCTTTCCCACAGCGCGATATTCATATTGATGGGCAGATAGCCTTGAAAAGAACACATTCAAAATAACAATAAGAAAAGCGGCATTTGCCGCTTTTTTTACGTTGCCTCATGCAGTTTTTTAAGTTTAAACGACAGAAGCACCATGATGAGTCCAAACACAATCGCATAGCTAGCAACGAGCCATAGTAATGTAATGATACCGGCACCCGGATTAAACATAAGGTAGCCACCAAAAACAATTGAGATAACCCCACTGCCAATCAAAAGCCATTCATTGCTTATTTCTTTACGTAGCTTACTTGCAATGACAATTTCAATGACACCAATAGCGATAGCCCAAGCTGCAATAAAATAAAGCATTAGAATCGCAGTGACATTGGGGGCAAATAAGGTCACTAAAGCTGCTGCAATAGAAATTAGACCGCCTATGAGGAGCATCCACCATAGCGGGTTATCTTTTTTAGAAGCAAACGCTAACCAGGCTCTAATCGAGCCATCAACAAAAAAGTATGCAGCAAAAATAAACATCAATACGGCGAGGGATGCTTCAGGCGCAAGCCAGCCGCATAAACCAAAAATAATAGCGATAACACCGTGAATGAATAAGGAGGACCAATGTGGAACCAGCGAATTTGAAATGTGCATGATAATTTTCCTTTGCTTAAGTCTCTCTATAACTAACATTTCAGATACAGCTTGCAAAGAAATTTAATTATTTTTTGTACAGTTAATGAAAGCATGCTCTAATTTAAAAAGATAAATTTTTCTATGGTTTAAAGTTTTTCGGACAAGGAAAGAAGTGTGAAGAGTATAGCTAAGAAGTTTACGCTAGAGCTAGTTGGGTTATTACTGTGTTGCATGGTACTGTTTTCGCAGCCTGTGACTGCAACGACAACTCCCGAAGTGACCGTTAAGTCGCTTATCGATAAAGACAATAAAGAAGAGCACACCGAAACAAAACCCGAGAACCAAACCCAACAAGCCGTTACCTCACAACCTGATTCTAAGTTAGTTGAACCGACTGATGAATTACCGTTCGATGCCTTTTCTCGGATGACCCCGCGAAGTTCAATGCAAGGCTATTTAAAAGCAACCCGTGCCCGTGACTTTGAACGTGCCAGTTTTTACCTCGATTATCGTAACCTGCCGAAAGATGTTGAAGCTATTGGTAAGGCACAACTTGCCGAAAACTTATCTGTGGTCCTCGACCGAACCTTATGGGTTGATGTTGATAGCTTAAGTAATAAGCCAAAAGGAAAGCAAAATGAAAGTGTGCCGAGTTATCGTGACTTAGTGGGAGAGATCTCGACATCACAGGGCAAGGTGCAAATTTTATTGCAAATCGTGCCAGATGAAAAAACAGGCAACCGTATTTGGAAAATTTCAAATGCAACGGTAAGTCAAATTCCCTTACTGACGAAAGAGTATGGATATAATCGAGTGGGTGAATGGTTATATAAGCGCTTGCCTGATGTCGAGTTTTTAGGGGTAATGCTCTGGCAGTGGATTTATTTTGCATTCACATTTTTGTTATTTTTAGTGGTTGCAGTCATTTTAACGCGCATAGTGACCTTTGTGCTTGCGCATTTAAAGGTTCCAGTCGAAAAAGATGTCGTACGGTTTATTAACGGGCCTGTTTGTTTATTACTGGCCGTATTAATGTCGCGATCGTTAAGTGATCAATCTAATGTGACCATTGCCGTACTGGCTCTATTTCATGGCGCAACGGTGTTATTAATAGCTTGGGCATGGGTATGCTTAAGAGCGGTTGATATCGCCAAGCATAGGCTAAGTAATCGCTTCATTATGCAAGATAAACCACAGGGAGTGTTTTTATTACGTCCTGTAAGCAATGTACTTAAAACCAGCATCGTCATTATTGTGCTGTTTATGTGGTTTGAGAATTTGGGGTTTAATGCGACGACGTTATTGGCTGGTTTAGGGATAGGTGGCTTAGCAATTGCGCTTGCAGCACAAAAAACGGTCGAAAATATTATAGGCGCAATCACCTTATATATCTCGGCACCGGTCAAAATTGGTAGCTTATGTAAATTTGGCAGCCACCTTGGAACAATTGAAGAGATAGGGCTTAGAGCCACGCGTATTCGTACATTAGACCGCTCTGTTATCTATGTGGCCAATGCTAAATTTGTTGATATGCAACTGGAAAATATTTCTGAGCGAGAGCGTATTTCGTATCGGCCAAAGCTGATGCTTAGTGCAAACACACCCAAGCAGAACTTAGAAAGCTTCATGCAGGCAGTGAGAGAGTTATTAGAGAAACATCAACACATAGCGTTTGAGCCATGTCGGGTACGCTTTAAAGGCTTTACACCTTGGGCTTTGCAAGTTGATGTACTAAGCTACGTAGAGACTGTTGATTTTGCATTTTATATGGAAGTAATTGAGGAGTTGAACTTGGCTATTTTGGGGTTGTTGAACGAGCATCATTGTGAGCTTGCTAACCCAGAATTTGCGCGAGTAACCGATTAGTGACAATGAACGCTTAAATGACAGTCGTTATCATTTGTGCATAATGTATACACATTCTTGTATTTAATTGAACAGGACATATGTCCGCTAAAATAAAAAATATTTGCATAAAATCCTCTAAATGTGTCGATGTTGTCGCTAACTGTTGTAAAAAACTTGTTTATTTATCATTTTTAATGCAGTAAAAGCGTTATGAAGTGTTATAATCGTCAGCGTTCGTTCAGCCTCTTTACCTCGTTTTGCACTCTCGATTAAGAGGTCCGCGCAGCTTATTACAAGGCGCGAAAAATTGGCCGAACCCGTCAAATGAATTGACGCAACATCATCACCGTTGAATAAGAGTGCATTAAAAAGGTTAAAACCCGACATGAAAGCAATGAAAAGATCTACGTTAGCAACCCTAATTAATGCAACGTTGTTCTCTGCAGTAGCAGGTACTTCATTTTCTTCTATTGCAGAAGAAGCCACTGCTGAAAAAACCAACCAATTAGAAGTCATTCAAATCACCGCGCGTAAGCGTGTAGAGAACGCACAGGAAGTACCTGTTGCTGTTTCGGCTCTACAGGGTGATAAGCTTGATGCTTATAGTTCAGCTGGTATGGATATTCGTTTTATGAATGCGAAAATTCCAAGCTTATCAATTGAATCTTCGTATGGTCGTACATTCCCTCGCTTTTATGTTCGTGGTCTAGGTAACACTGACTTCGATTTAAATGCTTCACAACCGGTATCGCTTGTTGTTGATGATGTCGTTCAAGAAAACGCAATCTTAAAAGGCTTTCCTGTATTTGACGTGGCACGTGTAGAAGTACTTCGTGGTCCACAAGGTACGTTGTTCGGTCGCAACACGCCAGCCGGTCTTGTCAAGTTTGACACAGTAAAACCAAGTCAAGAGTTTGACGGGTTTAGCTCAGTTTCTTACGGTACTAATAATGCGATTGACTTTAGAGGTGCTGTTGGTGGTGGCCTGACAGATAATTTATCAGCTCGTGTTTCTGTTTTATGGCAAGATAAAGATGATTATATTGATAATCGCGCCCCAGGTTTTGAACAAGATGACATACTAGGTGGCTATACCGATAGAGCTGCTCGTATACAGTTCTTGTATGAAAAAGACGATTTTTCAGCATTACTTAATTACCACGTTCGTAACATGGAAGGTACTCCAATTCCATTCCGTGCGAATGCCATCAAAGCGGGTTCAAACGACTTAGTCGATGGCTTTAAAGACGATGTGGTCTATCATGATGCCGCTGCACGTGAATTCCAAAGAGTAGATGCTGAAGGTGTAAGCTTAAAACTTGAGTATGATCTTGAAGCCCATACGATTACTTCAATCACAGGCTGGGAAAGTGCAAAAGTTAACTCTCGTGGTGATATTGATGGTGGCTATGGCGCAGCATTCTTAGGCGACTACCAAGGTCCTGGTATTATTCCTTTCCCTTCAGAAAGTGAAAGTGGTTTACCAAAGCATGACCAATACACACAAGAACTTCGTATCTCGAGTAATTTTGTCGGTGATTTTAACTATCAAACGGGCTTATTCTACTTCGACGAGTCAGTAAGCATTGATAACTTTGGTTATAATACTTTGGCTGGTGGTGCATTGAATGGCTATGTTAATCAGCAGCAAGATACTAAAGCTTGGGCTGTATTTGGTACGGTCGATTACACTTTAACCGACGATTTAAAGCTAACAGCGGGCCTTCGCTACTCAGATGACGATAAAGACTTTGTTGCGGTCCGTAAAATTGTACCAGCTGATTTAAACGAATGTAACAACGACTTAATGCAGTGCCAAACTGATATAACGCGTACAGAAGATGCGAGTGATGATCATATCAGTTGGGATATTTCAGCTTCTTACAAGTTAAATGATGATGTAAATCTATATGCGCGTGTTGCTAATACATTCCGTGCACCTAGTATTCAGGGCCGTATTACTTTTGCAGACGAAGTAACCAAAGCGGATTCAGAAACCGTGACATCTTATGAAATGGGTGTTAAATCAGATGTATTAGACGGCCGTGGCCGTGTTAATGCGACCGTGTTCTATTTTAATATGGACGACCAGCAGTTAACTGCTGTTGGTGGTACAGCGAACACAACTCGCTTACTTAATGCTGATAAAACAACTGGTTATGGTTTTGAGCTAGACACAGAGTGGATGTTAACTGATGAGTTAAACGCAACATTTAACTTAAGTTATAATAACACTGAACTTAAAGACAAAAACGTATCTATTGCGGTTCCACAGCGTCCAAGTTTAACAATTACCGACCCGGTTGTTGATGGCAAAGCGTTTATTGATGGAAACAGCTTACCACATGCACCTGAGTGGATTTCAAACCTTACACTACGTTACAGTAAAGAACTCGCTGGCGGTGAATTCTTCACCTATGCTGACGTGTCTTACCGTAGCGAAATCAACTACTTCTTATATGAGTCAGTTGAGTTTGAAGGCAAGTCATTAACAGAAGTGGGTTTACGTAGTGGTTATGCATGGTCAGAAGGTGACTATGAGTATGAAGCTGCTGTATTTGCACGTAACTTATTTGACGAGCAACAAGCAATTGGTGCAATCGACTTCAACAACAACACAGCAATGGTTAATGAAGGCCGCTTTGTTGGTGTAGAGTTTAAGGTTAAGTTCTTCTAACCTTAAACGTTACGTTTTTAAAACCCGCTTTATAGCGGGTTTTTTCGTTTATAAACCTTCTTGTTACTGATAAAGTACGGGTTATAACTTAATTTATAAGAGAACTATCATGGCTGGATTTTGGAATTACCGTGTCATTTTTTGTGAAGCGACTAAAGATGAGGCTGCACAATATCAAATTCACGAAGTTGAATATAATCTCAATGGCAAAGTGACCAATTGGTCTGAAACAGGTGCCGCACCGTTTGGTCATACTGTTGAAGAACTAGAAGCCGATGCAGATCGTTTAAAAACCGCTTTTTCAAAACCTATATTGAAAGTGGTTAGAAAGCAGCGTGGCTATGAGTTGGTTGATGTTGAAACGGGTGAAGAGGCTTTTGCAGAGCCACCTGCGGGTTTAACTGAGTAACATATTATATTTATCGAAGGTGCCAAATGGCACCTTTTATCTTTTAGACTGTAAAAGGAATGAGGATGACTTTAAAAGCAGTATTGTTTGATATGGATGGCACACTTGTCGACTCTGAAAGTGTGCATTTTAATATCTGGAATGACATTTTAGCGCCGTTTGGCGTTCACTATGATGAAGCCACTTTTTGCCAGCGATTTTCGGGCAGGCCAACCCTTGAGGCAGCGAAAGAAGTGGTTGAAAACTATCAATTAACTATTTCGCCTCAGGCGCTTACAGACGCGAAATACACTGCATTTGGTCATTTTGTGAGTGCAAACTTACCGGCTTTAATGCCACACGCAAAAGACGTGCTTGAGCAAGTTAAAGAAAGTGGTTTAAAAATGGCCTTAGTAACAGGAAGTGCTAAAGATGAAGCGTATCCGATTTTAAAGGGATATGGCATATTTGATTGGTTTGATTGTATTGTCACGAAAGACGATGTCAAAAACCCTAAACCTGCAGGTGAACCCTATCAACTCGCCCTTAAAAGCCTGAATATTAATGCCGATGAGGCTATCGCTGTTGAAGATACATTTACCGGTGTTACAGCAGCAAATAACGCTAATGTTAGTGTGTTTGCAGTGCCTAATCACTTTACCGTTGAACACGATTTTTCAAAAGCAGCCGCGGTCATGGCAAATCTTCAAGAAGTTTTCAAATGGGTACAAACTAAACTATAGTAAAGGAAAACGTGACTACTCGATTATGGTCACGTTGTTATTAATTACTGCAAGGAAGCAATTATGATTACCTTTATTAAAAAACACCTGTCCGTGTTTTTACTCGTTATCAGTTTTTCATCCACCGCAGCAGTCACCCCAGATGTTCTCCTTGCTAATGTTTATGATGCAGACAAGGTAAATATTAATGATTACTTAGTGAGCGAAAAGTATGACGGTATAAGAGCCATTTGGACAGGAAATAAACTTGTCACTCGTAATGGTCACCTCATCCATGCACCCGTTTGGTTTACAGCCCCATTGCCTGATGTTTGGCTCGATGGTGAGTTGTGGACGAAACGCCAAGATTTTGCCAACCTTAGCGGGATTGTTCGCACACATCAACCGAACGATAGCGAGTGGCACACAGTAAGTTATCAGGTATTTGATATGCCTGATGCTACGTTGCCATTTAGTCAGCGGTATGAGAATTACGCAGGCTTAGTAACGCAAATTAACGCAGAGCATATCAGAGCAGTCAAACAAAGACGGTTTACCGATAACCATCAGCTAAGCTTATTTATGGATGAGCTTGTTGCGAAGGGCGCTGAAGGCGTAATGTTGCACCTTGCTTTAGCTACACATAAAGCGGGTCGCAGTGATGCTTTGTTAAAGCTTAAGCCTTATCTTGATGCAGAAGCGGTCGTGATTGCTCACTTTCCTGGCAAAGGTAAGTATAAAAATATGTTAGGTGCACTTAAGGTGCGCAATGCCGAGGGTGTTGAATTTAAAATAGGTTCGGGGTTTTCTGATAAGCAACGGCAATTTCCTCCTGCGATAGGTAGCACCATTACTTATAAATATCATGGATTTACTAAAAATGGTTTGCCACGTTTCGCGAGCTTTTTACATGAGCGAGTACCGCTGTAACGTTTAAGCATTCAAAAATGGCCGCGACTATGGTAAATTTCGCGGCCTTTTTGTTGATGTATAGGTGATAGAATGTTTGCAGGCTTTGATTACGGAAGCTCTAATTGTGCAATAGGTGTGATGAATAATGAGCAGCAAGTATCATTGGTGCCGCTTGAGCAGGGCAAACACTATTTACCATCAACGTTATATACCCACCATAGTGCACTTGTTGTTGATTTTGTTGCGAAACATTTGACAGGGAGCGATCAAGAAGCTGAATTTAGGGCACAGCGCCAAGCGCTACTCAATACCATACCCCGAGTGAAGTCTGATTTAGATATTCAAACAGGCGATGAAACCTTATTTATTGGTCGTGAAGCGATTAGCGAGTATGTTCAATTTCCAGAAGAAGGTTATTTCGTTAAATCACCCAAGTCATTTTTTGGCGCAGTCGGCTTAAAGCAAGGTCAAATTAACTTTTTTGAAGACATAGCCACAGCGATGATCTTAAAAATTAAGCAACGTGCAGAGCAGTCTTTACAGCAAAACTTAACTGAAACAGTGATTGGTCGGCCTGTAAACTTTCAGTCAGTGGGCGGAGAAGAGTCAAACCAACAGGCACTGGGAATTTTAGAACGAGCAGCAAAACGTGCGGGTTTTAAAGAGGTATCATTTTTATATGAGCCACTGGCTGCGGGGATTGATTATGAAACGTCGCTACAGGCTGATAAAAAAGTACTGGTAGTTGATATTGGTGGGGGCACCAGTGATTGCTCATTTGTGCAGATGGGTCCAGGCTTTCGTCAAAATCAATGTCGCGACAATGACTTTTTAGCACACAGTGGTAAACGAGTAGGGGGCAATGACTTAGACATCGCCCTGAGCTTTCATGGCTTAATGCCATTATTAGGCTTAGGCACTGAGTTTAAGTCAGGCTTACCTTTACCAAATCAGCCATTTTGGCAAGCGTGCAAAATTAATGATGTGAACCTGCAAAGCCAATTTTATAGTGACGCTCATCATCGAGAACTTGTTACGCAATTGCGCGAAGTGCAGCAACCTGATTTATTTAAGCGCTTAATTCATTTACAGCAAAATAAGCAAGGTCACCAGTTGGTCCAGCAAGGTGAGGCTGCAAAAATAGCACTTTCATCAACAGACACATTCAATACTGATTTAAGCTTTTTAGATTCAGAGTTGAGTCAATGTTTAACGCTCAATGATTTAGCTTTAGCGGTAGAAGATTCAATAAACCAAATTGTGGCACTGGCTAAACAGGCGATACAAGAGGCCGGCACTTCACCCGACGTAATTTATTTAACGGGAGGCAGTGCCCAGTCGCCATTAATTAAAGCAGCGTTAAAAACACATCTGGGAAATATTGATATGCTCAATGGTGACCATTTTGGCAGCGTAACAGCCGGATTAACTAAATGGGCACATACGCTTTATCGCTAAATGTGCTCATTGATAAAAATTACAATGCTACTTGGCGCGTAGCTAAGTACTTCTCGTAATCAGGTAGCGTACGATTAAGCTCACTTTCCATCATTGGTGAGCTTAAGAGCATATCTGCACTGACTTCATTACACGCTACAGGTATGTTCCACACTGCAGCTAAACGCAGTAACGCCTTTACATCGGGGTCGTGAGGTTGAGAAGCCAGTGGATCCCAGAAAAATACCAGCATATGCACTTCGTGTTCAGCGATTTTAGCCCCTAGTTGCTGATCTCCACCCATTGGGCCACTTAACAGCTTAATAACCTCAAGACCTGTTGTACGCTCTATTAAATGGCCTGTTGTGCCTGTGCCATATAAAGTGTGTTTACTTAATATCGCTTTGTGTTTTTCACACCATGCTTTCAGTGCTGCTTTTTTACCATCATGGGCAACAAGGGCAATATTTTTTTTGGCGGGTAAGGCTTGTTGTTTTTGTTCCATAAGTGCTCTTATATTAGAAGGTTAATTGCCAGTGCAATAAAGACCAGTCCTGTGATTCTATCAATCCAAAGTTGGGTTTGCGGGTGATCACGAAAGTAACTGGCTATCTTATCGCCGAAATAAATATACGTGCAGTCGATAGGAAAAGCAAAAAGAGGATAGAGTAATCCAAAAAATGCTAACTGAAATGTGGTTGACGATAAGCTTGGGTCGACAAACTGCGGTATAAAAGCAATAAAAAACAACGCAACTTTTGGGTTAAGCACTTCGGTCATCATGGCTTGAAACATGACATTCTGTTTTTTACTGGTGCTTACATGGGGCTTATCTTCGCATTGTGGATTAGGCTGACTAACCGTTGCTTTTAACGTCGTTAATCCTAAATAACACAGGTAGGCAGCACCTAAATATTGAACCGTGGTATAAGCAACTGTAGAGGCTTTTAAAATAGCGGTTAAACCTATAACAGCAAAAAAGGTATGCACAACCCCGCCTAACGCAAAACCAAATGCGCTTTGCAAGCCTGCCGCTCTTCCATTTGCAAAGGTTTGTGCCATTAAAAAAGCGTTAGAAGGACCGGGGGCAATAGCGATTAAAAAACTGGCGCCTAAAAACGACAGTAAAAACTCAGGATTGATCATTGGCACAGGTGAATAAAGCTAGGTGCTTGATGTTAACAAGTTTTCAAGAAAAGAAAAAGCGGGCAATGTTGCCCGCTCATCGAGGTTGGGGAAAGTATTAGAACGCGACTGTGCTATTGTTTGAGCAAACAGTTGTGCTTTGTGCTTCACATACTTGATAAGTGTAAGAACCGCCGCCTTTCGCTGTAATTGTGTCTGTGTAACTGTTGTTATTTGCTACAGACGTTACTTTGCTGCCGTTACGGTAAATATCTACATTACTGGTTGCTGCGCCATTCCAGCTAAGATCAACATACGCAACACCTTTTGATTTATAACCTGATGTTGATAAGCTAATTTCATCACCACCCGGTGTCGTACCGCCACCGTTATTACCACCCGCACAGCCATTAGCTGTTAGGTAAGCATCAGCCGCAGCCGCTTTAACAATACCGTGGCCGAAGTAAACGTCGTGACCCGCAGCGCCTTGGTCTTCGGCTGTTGCTTTAAGTGCAGCACGGATTTCAGTACCAGTACATTGTGGATGATTTGACCAAACCAGCGCTGCCACACCTGAAACTGCAGGGGTTGCCATTGAAGTGCCGCTCATGTAGCCGTAATCGCTAGTACCAATGTTAATGCTAATGTTCGTGCTTGCAAGTAAAGCTGCACGGTCTTCAAGTGCTGCGCCTACGGCTGGAATGCTTGTGTTGTTTGTATCGCCTAACGTACCGTATAACATACCCGCTTCGTTATTGATGATAACTGCACCAATACCGCCAGAGTTTTCACAGTTTGCCACTTTGTCGTAGAACGAAATGACACCACGGTCAATCATACATACTTTGCCTGATGCCGCTGTATCAACGCTTTCTGCTGTACCCATATAATAAGCTGTACCCGCAGCATTTCCTGAGTTTTCCATTGCAGATGTAGCATAGCCGGTATTATCCGCGGTTAAGCTTGCAGCCGTTGCCATGCCAGCAGGGTATGTAGATAAGGTATCAACACCACCCGCAGTGACTTCTACACAGATTGTTTCGTCAGTCGTTACATTTTTACCACGGCCCGACGTACAGCTTGGGAATTGTGAGAAATCAGCAATTTGATTGTTTGCATCGTTTGCACCTACCATCATTACTGATGGGTAACCAGCAGGGTATGAACGAACACTGTTTCCATCATTACCCGCTGCTGCTACAACAAGGCCGCCAGCGTTTGTGAAGTTTGCGAATGCATTTGATTCTGTGCTGTTTGAGCCACCACCGCCAAGGCTCATACTGATAATATTAGCGCCTGCTTGAGAACATAAATCAGCTGCATGAGCTAGATCAGACGAGTAACCCCATCCCTCAGCGTTAAATACTTTGATGATGTGCATAGCAACACCCGGAGCCATACCAACAACACCTAGGTTGTTGTCAGCAGCACCAATAGTGCCTGCTACGTGAGTACCGTGAGGACCGCCGTTGTCAAACCAGTTGCCTGTGCCACTATCGTTATCACCTGTGATATTACCCCACACAAAATCAGGGTTTGATGCATCAAGGCCTGAGTCAATGACACACACTTTCATACCGGCATTGGCATCAAATGTTACTTGATCAGCTTGTGACTGATAAACTGCATAGGGAGTTAACTGTTGCTGCATTGCATTGCCAGCATCATCATTGTATACCGCCATGGGTACACGTTTATGATCTTCTTCAATGAGTTTAATATGTGGGTTATTAAGTAAGCCTTTAACGCTTGCTAAATCGTGACCAGTAAATTGTGCTGCAATAAAGCCATTACCATCAACTTTGATATCACCACCCAGTTTTTTAGCAAGGGCTTTCACCACGCCTTTTTTATTGTTGTCTACTTGGATGATATAACGGTCGTTTGCTGCGTGTGCAGTTCCTGCTGCGCACAGACCACTGATGATTAACGCTAAAGCTAATTTATTCTTTTTCATATTTCGTATCCCAAACGTGTTATTGAGTTAACTAAATGTTAACTTAATTAAACAATAATTTAATAAAACCGTGGGTACAAGTAAAATTATCCATAAAAACGGAACAAAAAATTCTAGAAACAGGTCTTTTATAATCTAATGTTATATTGAGAAGTCTAAACGGGTAAATAGAATATAACTATTCTCATTTACCCGTATTTGGTAACGAATGTGAACTAAACTCTATGACAAGTGTTTGTGTTTTAAGAGTAAATAAGCAAAAGGTATAAGCATTAAGAAGTGCACACCAATTAAAACGGGCGTAACTAAGTTTAAATACTGTGTTATAAACACCAGTAAACTTGCGCCACTCATTTGCATTAAACCAATAAGTGCAGATGCAGTCCCCGCTTGTTTTGGGTATAAGCTTAACGCTCTACCGGCTGATGACCCTAAAGTTAATGCAAAGCCAAATGCAGCTATAAACATGGGGAACATGAGGGCAATAGCGCTACGCTGCTGGCTTAAAATGAGCATTAAACCGCCAGAGAGCACTAATAACATAAGGCCAATTTTTAATGCGCGTTTAGGTTGTCGCTTTATATACAGAGGCATTATGAAACTAGCTAGAATGCTAAGCACGGCGTTACAGGTAAACCAAAAAGTAAAATCGCTGACGCTACCGCCTAATTCAGTAATAAGCCAGCCGGGTGCTAAGGTCACAAACACCAAAATTGCTGACATAGTCACTAAACAAATTAAGCTATGAAATAAAAACAGAGGGGTGCTGATTATGGGAATAAAGCGCCGTAAATCAAGAATGTGACCGCTGTATACACTGTCGGCAGGGCGTGTTTCTTTATAAAGTATTAGCGTAATAAGTAAGCCTGCGAGGGCAAAGGCAGCCATAAATAAAAAGTTCATACGCCAGCCAAATTGCACCGTTAACCACGCACCTAAAATAGGGGCGAGGGCAGGGATAAAACACACGATACCATTGAGGTAAGTAATTATCTGACCGCTGCGCTCACTGCCAAATCTGTCTCTAACTATGGCAAATGCTACGACAAAGGTTGCACAGGCGCCCAAGCCTTGCAGTGCTCTTGCAAACATAAGGCTGGTAAAGTCAGGAGATAGGTAAGCGCCATACGCAGCCAAACCATATAAAGTTACTCCTGCAATGGCGACAGGTTTACGGCCAAACTTATCTGCTAAAGGACCTGCAATTAACTGCCCAAGTCCTACGGTCAGCATAAAAATTGCGACGGTTTGTTGTACTTGTTTCTCCGATGCATGAAACTGGTCTGCAATAGTTGGAAAAGCCGGTAAATAAATATCAATAGCTAACGGGCTAAAGATAACCAGAAGGCCTAAGATGAATAGTAAACTGGGGTTTTTGTGCTGGCGTGACTGCATTCGCTCTCCTTAAAACGGTATTTTATGTGCCCCTTAAAGAAAAGAAAAGCGTTGATGCGGGTTATTGTGTGATACATACGTTGTCATTCGTTTGCGCGAGTAATGGTTACTTTAAATTTTCATTTCGCTATCTGGTCTGATGTGTTAGTTTTTATTTCTAATAAAAAAATTGGATAGATGTCGTGAGCTCACAATCGAATCTGTTAAAAATTTGGTCGAAGTGCCAGTCTTTGCCAAAAGGAAAATGGCTTTTTAGTAAAGCCGTGTGTTTTAAAGCGCCTTACTTTGCTTCAATAAAGCCTGTCGTCAATGAATTGAAATTGGGCTATTGCAGTGCAACGGTTAAAAATCGCCGTGCGATACATAATCATATTGGTACGATACATGCCATTGCTCAGTGTAATATTGCTGAATTATGTGCAGGGCTAATGGTTGATGCCACCGTACCTGCTAAAACGCACCGTTGGATCCCAAAAAGTATGACGGTTAATTATTTAGCAAAAGTGGATAGTGATATGCGCGCAGTGGCTGAGATAGATTTCCCTAGGCAATGGCTAGATAAAGAAGATTTAGTTGTACCCGTTAAGGTGTATAACAGCCGCGATGAATTGGTATTCACCGCAGACATTACAATGTATATAACGGCTAAAAAGCGTTAAGACTTGTCAGCGGCTTGTTTATTAACAAATGACAAGTCGTTGTCATCATCGACTAGCAGCGAGGATGTACTTTCTTCGCCTGCTTCAGGTTTAATAGGGGCAACGTTGTCTTCTTCGTGTCGATGTTTTAGGCTGCCTTCTATCATTGCGCCTGCTTCAATGCTTAAAGTGTCGTGAAAGACATCACCATGCACTTCGGCACTACTTTCAATCATCACTTTGTTTGCAATCAACGAACCAATAATTTTACCTTTAACGACCACGCTATCAGCTTCGATCATGCCTTCAATCATACCGGTTAGGCCAATCACTAAATGCTTTACACGCAAATCACCTTCAATGCGACCATCAAGTTGAACTTCACCTTGGCTGGTGAGTGAGCCCGTCAAACGCATATCTTCTGCAATGATAGAGGGAGTGTGGTTGGTTCTTTTTAAAGATGAGCTACTGCTGGTTGCTGCTTTTTTTTTCTTACCGAACACGAGAAAGCGCCTTTGTTATTTTAACTGGATTGACATGTTTACCATTCACTAAAACTTCGTAATGTAGGTGCGTGCTGGTGCTTCGACCAGTGCTACCCATTAAACCAATTACATCGTCTTTAGTGACTGTTTGGCCTTTTTTCACCTTAATTTTATTTAAGTGACCAAAGCGTGTTACGAAGCCATTTTTATGTTGTAGCTCGATAAAATTACCATAGCCGCCATTGCGACCTGCGCGAAGTACGGTGCCATCAGCAGGCGCAAAAATTTCTGTTTTGTGCCAACCTGCCAGGTCTACTCCTTTGTGAAAAGCGCGACGGCCATTCATTGGATCTTTACGTAAACCGTAACTGCTTGAAATATAGTAATCGGCTGCAGGCAGTGTTTGCGGTAGTTCACTTAATAAATTTTCTAAATTGTTTAATGCCAAGAGTTTGTCTGCAATGGCCAAAAATTGACTGGGTATTTTAGACTCATCAAATAAGTCTAACGGACCCCCTTGTGCAGTGTCGGTATCTTCAGCTACAGAACTGCGAGCAAGTGCGCTGTCTAATCCTGCCCCTTCAAGCATTGCGATAATCTCTTCGTGGCGTTGCTTAATTTGCTGATCTAAAAAATTGAAGGTGTAGTCATAGCTCTTATTAAGGCGTGTAATGCGCATTGAGGCGCTTTCGTATTGTTTTGCCTGTGCAGGTAGTTGCTCGTCTTCTAATGGGGCATGAAACTCGTCTGCGTTCTCTTGAATCGGCAGTAGGATAGGTTCAGCCTCATTATTTAATGCTGGTTTGTTCATTGACTCAGGTAAAGACTCAATCATGCTTTGCAGTAAAGCTTGTTTTTGCTCTAACACCGCCAATTGTTCAAGTTGTTTTGTGTAAATGGCTTGCTGTTGTTGGTATTGCTTTTGCCATTCTTGTTGTTTGCTAAGCTGGGTTTGCTCTATTTGAGACATTTTGTCAGCTTGCGAAATGATTTGTAATGTTGACACGCTCAACCAAACAAGAGCGGTTAAAACGACGAGTAAAGTCGTTAATTGTACCCAAGGTGCTAATATAAGGTGTTTTACTTCGCCGTTTTGACGGATCAGCAGCTGTCGAGCTGGAAAAAACGTGCGATAAAAAGACTTAAGTTTAACTAACATGGCGTACATAAATCGGCTAATAACCGAGCTAAGATAGCAATCTGAACTAAAAAAGCTAGCAAAAAATTGTAACTCAGTTAAAAAAAGTACAAAAAAAAGGGCAAAAAATGCCCTTAGTTTATGAAAATAGATAAGTATTTCTATTTAGCAGGTAATACGGTGCCTTCAACTCTGCCGAAGCCAATACGTGCAAAACCTTCTTTTTCACACCAGCCACGCATAATAACGTTGTCACCATCTTCTAAGAAAGTACGTTGTTCACCGTTCTCAAGTGTGATTTTTTCTTTACCACCACGTGAAAGCTCTAATAAAGAACCCGCTTCTTCGTGCTCTGGGCCAGATTGCGTACCCGAACCTAGCATGTCACCAGGTTGGAAGTTACAGCCGTTTACCGTGTGGTGTGTGACCATTTGTGCCACTGTCCAGTATGAGTGCTTGAAGCTTGATTTAGAAACTAGCGTTGGAGCGTGACCTTCTTTACGCATTTTTTCAGTTTCAATTTGCACATCCATCTTAATATCGAACGCGCCAAATTCACGGTTGTGCGTCGATTCTAAGTAGTCCATTGGTTGCGGATCATTTTCATCGCGCGTCCACTGTGTTCTATACGGTGCAAGTGCTTCTGTTGTTACAATCCATGGTGAGACAGTTGATGCAAAGTTTTTCGCAAGGAATGGACCTAAAGGTTGGTATTCCCATGCTTGCAAGTCACGTGCTGACCAGTCATTGAATACACAGAAACCAAATACATGGTTTTCAGCGTTTTCGATGGCAATTGCATCGCCCAGCTCGTTACCATTACCTAAGTAAATACCGAGCTCTAATTCGTAATCTAGGCGTTTACACGGGCCAAATGAAGGTACTTCAGCGTCAGGTGCTTTTGTTTGACCATTTGGACGGTGGAATGTTTGACCTGATACATCAATCGATGAAGAACGACCATGATAGCCAATGGGTACCCATTTATAGTTAGGCAGTAAAGGATTATCAGGACGGAATAAGCTGCCGACAGCCGTTGCATGGTAGATAGAGGTATAAAAGTCTGTGTAATCACCAATGCGACATGGCAGTGCAAATTCTATATCAGCCTGTGCAATGAGGGCGTCAGTAAGCTGAGCTTGCTCTTTGGCGCCTTCGCGAAGTGCGTTTGATAATGCAAGACGCAGTGCAGACCAGTATTGCTGACCTAAACCCATAAACTCATTAAGCGTTGCTTTGCTAGCCGCTGCAACAGCAACCTGTGCATCACCTGAGAAGATACCAAGTTCATTCACTTTCGCTAAATCAATTACTTGATCGCCAATAGCAACGGCACCACGAAACGCTTCGTCTGAGTTTTTACGACGAACTTCTGCGAATGGTAAGTTTTGAATCGGGAAGTCACAGTTCGCTTCGTTTGCTGAACTCACCCAGCTTTTTAAATTAATATCATGGGTTTCGTTAATTAGGCTCATACTCTTTCCTTATTAGTTCGCGCTGATGTGTTAGATAGTGATATGGAGGCAATCTGCGCAATTTAAACAGTTACGTTGAAAACAGAAATCAAAACGACAAAAAGCAGCGTGTTAAACACGCTGCTTTTTTGGTTACGTGTGGTTTAGATTACACCACGACGCTCTTGATCACGTTCAATAGACTCAAACAATGCTTGGAAATTACCTTCACCAAAACCACCGTCGTCTACACGTTGGATCATCTCAATAAAGATAGGACCAAAAAGGTTCTTCGAGAAGATTTGTAGCAAGTAGCAGTTTTCGCTCTGGCTATCGACAAGAATTTGGTGCTCACGGATTTTTTCTTTGTCTTCTTTAACCCAAGGTACACGGTCAAAAATGGTGTCGTAGTACTCAGGGATGATATCTAGCGTTGCAATTGTTGATTGGTCTAGCTTATCAAGTGAACCTACTAGGTCATTCGTTAGGAATGCTAAGTGTTGTACACCCGGACCATTGTACTCATTTAGATACTCATCGATTTGGTTGTTGTTGTTATCTTTACCTTCGTTGATTGGAATAGAGAAGGTTCCGCACGGTGATTTAAGTGCATAAGATAATAACGCTGTTTTTTGACCTTTAATGTCGAAATAGCGAACTTCAGTAAAACCAAATACATTTTTATAGAAGTTAGCCCATGTTTCCATGGTGCCTTTGTAGACGTTATTTGTTAAATGGTCGATACGAAGGAAGCCCTTGTCTTCAACAACGTTTTGCTCTTCTAAGTCTTCGAAATCAGACTCATAGATTGAACCTTTGTCACCAAATTGTTCGATGAAGTAGATTAAGCTGTCACCAATACCGTAAATTGCAGGGTAAGGTAAGTCTTTGTGTGCTGAATCAGTGGCAGGTTTTGCGCCACGTTCAACCGCTACTTCAAATGCTTTTTGAGCATTCTCTACACGCCAACCCATTGAACAGATTGCTGGGCCGTGGCTTTTAGCAAATTCGGCCGAGAAACCTTCACGCTCATTGTTTAGTAAGAAATGAATGTCGTGCTGGTTATAGTAAACAATGTCTTTACCTTTGAATTTTTTTAGTTTCGAGAAACCAAAATCAGTAAATACTTTGTCCATGTAATCTGCATCAGGTGTTGCGTATTCAGTGAATTCAATGCCCACTAAACCTAACGGATTATTTACTTCGCTCATTGTCATTACTCCCGCAATTATAAGCACTGCGCTAAAAAAGTTATTGTTGTGTAATGAGCGGATGATTAACCAGAAAACCGATAAGGGGAAGATCTGAGGCTTATTTAGCGACGGTGTGTTTTGTAAATTAAATGGGACAATGATTTTAATTTCAACAATCACCCTAGGCTTAAGCAAATAGAAAGGCTTAATAGGACGCATGATGCACATTGTTTTTCGTTATTAAGCTTTTGAATTTAAATGCTTTAAATGCTTTTTTTAAAGGAGTTAAAAAGGCCAATATTGGCCTTTTTATTTAGCTTGTGTGTATTAATTAGTTTACACTTTGGCGTTGTTTGTTAAAAAACTTACTGCGTTGTTGTAACCACGGATTATTCATTATTTGTGGTGCCGTTTGGTAATGACGTTCAACAACGTTATTTAAGATGCGTGTTGAGCGGACATAATTCAATTGTTGTTTTGCTGCGCCTAAGGTGGCTATTTCATTGTCTGTCATGGCTCGGCCTGCAAACAGCAGCGCATTTAAATACCCAGGCTCCGTTTCATAGTCATTATCGGTCAGCAGTAAGGTTGCTTTATCAATCGCCCAGCGCTGGTTTATTTCGCCTTCGTCTTTCACACCGATAAGCTTACCATCTAGGTAAATTTTTAGTGCTCCGTTAGTCGGCGCTGCATAGAATACAAAAGCAAGGCGATGCCACTCACCAGCGTTTAGGTTACCAAAGTAACCACTCTTAGTTGTAGCAATACCTATCGCGTTAGCTTTATTCGTATATAAGTCGGCATCGCTTATATTGGTGATATCGGTTTGTAACAGAGCGCGCCATTGTTGACTGCTTTGTTCAGGCCACAGTAAATCCATGACGAGTGTGTAATCGGCAATCAATCCGTCATTGGTAAAGTCGCCATTGGCAGCACTATTTGCAGTTAGTAGTAAGCCTTGACTTGGACTGTGCCGAGAAAACGCTAATACCCCTGATATACCGTCTTTTAAATCAGCAATTTGTAATGCGCTGGTCGTCGAAAATTGGCTGTTTTCTTCTCCCCAATTACGTTGTTCTGGGTCGAAGAAGTTAAGAGCTGCGGGACCTAAGTCACTTTTAAACCCTTGGCTCGGATCATTAAAATTCCAGACAGTGACTACATCCTCATTTTCGCAGGCACTCAGTGTATTCTCTGTGTCTAAATATAAACACTGGCTGGTACGAAAACGGGCATAGTTATCCAGTATCCACCAACTTTCGGCCAATAAATTTGCCTCTAATGCTGGCACAGTCGGGAAGAATAAGGTGCTATTGAGGGCAGGGCCTTTAAAAAGTGCCACTTGATACTGTGCAGCATCGTCAATACTCGCGGGGGCTAAGTAAACCCACTCAGGTTGGCTTTGTACCATGGCTTTAAGCTCAGCGCCTGTGACATTGACTTGGTAAATTGCATTGAAGCCTGATGTATTTGAGGGTTGGCGCTCAACTTTAAACGCGGCATGAAAATCTTCTTGTGTGAGTGTGCCGGGCAACCAGCGATCTTGTACTTGGCTTGCATCAAAAAGAGCTGCATCAATAGCTGCAAATTGTTGTTTTGTTGCTTTCGCTGTGAGCAGGGCTACTTCCTCAGCGCTTGGGTAGTTTTCAGACACAGCAATTTCGGTATTGGCGTCGGGGGCATAGCGGCCCATAATTTCGTCTATTGCTGTTTTTGTGTCTGTGCTAACTGTCATTATGTCGCTGGTCGATACCGTATTGTAATCAACATCGATGATACTTTTATCTTTAAGGTCGAAGGTTAAGGTTAAATCGGTTAGACCTTGGGCAAAAAAGTTTGGCTGAATTACAAGACTGCCGTTTTCGAGAGTTTGATAATTTTCGCCGCCATGGGTGTGCCCACCGAGCACTAAGTCAATGCCAGATACAGTGGTAGCAATACGCGTATCAGTGCCTTCCCCAAGGTGGCTTACCATCACCATGTAGTCTACGTCTTGTCGATATTGATTAACGATTTGCTCTGCCACTTCCTGCCATTGCCAATTCATTTTGAAGTTAGCAATAAAATCTGGAATTGGATCATCTTCAATCGGATTATCAAGCTCATTCCATGGCACTGAAGTCATGCCAAAAAAACCAATACGCAGACAGCCTACCTTTACCACTGAAAAATCAACTGCTGCAAATTCAATGTCGGCATTACCGTCGTATTCCGTGTTGCTGGCAAGCACAATGGCATTATCGTCATCGGCAAAATCAAGTAATTGCTCAGGACCCCAGGCGTAATCGTGGTTACCAATAACCCTCACATCAAATGCCATTGCTTTAATGGCTTCAACCGTAGCTAAGCCTTGCGATGTTTGTTCAGCAACCGTGCCTTTTTCATAGTCATCCCCACCATTCGTAAAGAGGGTGTTTGGGTTCGCTTGCTTTGCATTGTCGTAATAACTGCGGATACGACTAAAAAGCTGCTCTTTAAACCCAAAGCGAGCATGTAAGTCAGCTACATGGATAAAGCGGACGGTTTGTGACGTTGCGTTATCATCACATTGTTCACCAATCGTTTTACTGACCGCAGGCACACTGCGCGACTTTAAAGCAAATGTGCCAAAGTCAGTGATTTGAC
The DNA here is from genome assembly GCF_001938575.1 of Pseudoalteromonas sp. PAB 2.2. NCBI lineage: Bacteria > Pseudomonadati > Pseudomonadota > Gammaproteobacteria > Alteromonadales > Pseudoalteromonadaceae > Pseudoalteromonas > Pseudoalteromonas sp. PAB 2.2. The sequence continues at coordinate 212,593 of NZ_LYPI01000009.1, read as the reverse complement.
TGACTGCAAAGTCATCGTCATTTTTTATTGTAGTAAGGGGCTGCCATTGCTCATTTTTTAAAATTACGATGCTAAAAGCAACATCAGTTTGTTGCTCTGGTAGCTTAATCGCTAAGGTTAGTGGGTCTGAAAAAACCACATTATTCGGTCTGAATGTATAGCGCGCAGAGACAATGCCTTGGTCAGTATCGGTAGGTGTCGCAGCTGTTGATGTATACGTGAACGTTGTGTCTGTTGTGACGGTATTCTTTGGGGCTGTGAGAATGACTTTGCCATTATCAAACTGCTCAGTTAAGCCATTATCGGCAGAAATAATTAACCCGGTTTGAGTAGGGGGGACTGCTGTTTCTTTTGTTGTTTTGTCACCCCCGCAGGCTGCGAGTAATGAAATAGTTAAAAAAACTGACAGTTGAATTAAAAAGCGCAATGTAACGTCCTTGCCGATATACCGATTAACGTTGGATTATAGTATCAGTATTGAGGACGGGGAAGTAGCCTTTAGAAAGAAAATCCCCACAGCAGGCGCTGTGGGGAAACGTATTATTGCTTTTCAGCAGTCACTTCTAGCTCTTCTGCAAGAATGTGTTCTTGTGTGTGAGGCACATGCTGACCTTCAGCACCGTGCATCCACTTAACAAGTTTATCGCTTAATAAGTACATGATGACAGCAGAGATGATTGCTGTCGCACCTAAACCAATAAAGATACCCATTGCATTTTCAACAGCCGCTTCGCCTTCGCCTAGGAAAGAACCTACGAAACCTGCAATCTTGTTTGCAACAGCTGTACACAGGAACCAAATACCCATAAGCATTGACGCTAAACGCAGTGGTGCTAGTTTACTTACCATTGATAAACCAATTGGTGATAAACATAGCTCACCAAGTGTATGGAATAAGTAAAATAACACGAGCCACATCATGCTGATTTGCAGGTTATCGCCTTGACCTTGCGTCATTAGTGCCAAAATCATGGTGATAAAGCCAAGTGCTAAGAAGATAAGTGCAATAGCAAACTTAACTGGTGAGTTAGGCTCACGCTTATCAAGTTTTAACCAAATAATGGCAACGAGCGGTGCAAATACAATGATGAAAATAGAGTTTAACGATTGGAACCAAGATGCAGGTACTTCAAAGTCAAATAGCATACGGTTAGTGTAGTCGTTGGCAAATAGGTTCATAAGACCACCTGCTTGCTCAAACCCCATCCAGAAGATGATACTGAATACACTCATTGTGAAGATAACTTTAATACGGTCAGTTTCCACTTTAGTCAGTGGCTCTTTCGTGTTTGATTCTGATTGTGCTTGTGAAAGCTTAGCAGAAGGAACTACACCGATATCGCCTAGGTATTTGTTGCTCAGTGCAAGTTGCATTAGTACAGAGATCACCATACCGATACCTGCCACTACAAAGCCCCATTGCCAGCCCATTGATGCAGCAGCATAGCCAGCGATAAGTGGACCAAGTGCACCCCCTAAGTTGATACCCATGTAGAAAATAGTGAACGCGCCATCACGACGTTGATCACCTTCTTTATATAGGTCACCTACCATTGTTGAGATGTTTGGCTTAAATAAACCATTACCTAAACACAGTAGTGTTAAACCAAGATAGAAAACGTTTTCTTCTTGGCCTGCTAAATAGCTGTGAGGAATACCCATGGTAAAATGGCCAGCAGCCATTAATAAACCACCTAGGATAATTGCTTTACGCTGACCTAGCACGTTATCAGCTAACCAACCACCAAGTAATGGCGTAATATAAACAGCCATAGTGAAGGTACCGTAAAGGCTCAATGCATCAGCATTTGACCAACCAAAACCACCTTCTTGAACAAGTGCAACTAAGTACAGCACTAAAATGGCACGCATGCCGTAATAACCAAATCGTTCCCACATTTCTGTGCCGAACAACAGGAATAACCCCTTAGGATGCCCTAAAAAGTCACCTGCTTTAGGTAATGAACTCATATTTACTTCCTAACTTTAAGTTTTTGTTGAGGCCTTGTTATTTTTGCATTGGTCGTTCTGTGTATTTTATTGTTGAACGGGCGGCCATGTGTGTGATGCAGCTAAGATAATGGTTTGTTGTTCAAGTTATGAACTTGAGGGTAAGAGACACACCCTTATCCTAGCTACATGCGCGCTACAGTATACATAGACCTTCAGTTCAGGGGAAGGGTTATAGGCCAGTGTTTAGTAGCTTTGGTAAGGTACAACGGGCTTTCCAGGGAAGGTCAGTTCACTATAAACCGGCTTAAAGTAGTACCTAAAATAGAACTGTGCATAGTTTGGTTCGTAAAAATCTGCACGATCTAAATTTAAATACCCGCCAAAAAACCAATGGGGTGTAAAACGGTATTCAAAACTGGCTCCTAAGTTATAAGAAAGCCCATTACTTTTATCATCTTCAAAAATAGGTGTCACTCCGGTTACATCTGTTTGCGCGTGTGCTTGAGCCTGCAAAAGAGCATCGTTCGGGAAAAATTCAATTTCGTCAGTCGTTGTTGTTGACCACGATACACCCCCACGAAGACGATAAATAAAATTGTGACCAATTCGGTGATCATAAACCACAGGAAAAGAAGCCCCTAAGTAGTTTTGCGGGCTGTAATAGCCACCATGACCCCACGTTTCTTCACTTAAATTATATTTATAAGACCAGTGTAATAGGTTAATGCCCAAGCTTAACTCTTGATCCCGCTGTCGGATGGCTCGGTAGTAACTGCCCCCCATAAGACTGTAACTTTGATTGTCTTTAACGTTTTTACCTTTGAGCAATTGATAGTTTGTGCTGCCCCAAAATCCCCAGTCGAGTCCTAGATCGTGAGAAAGGCTGAGCTGAAGTTGTGTAGCGCGTACGCCACCCCACACTTGGTTAGTGAATACATCTTCTAGACCAGCATACGATAAAACTGAGCTGGTGACAGGGCGTTTATTCACTGTAACACCATAGCCAAAATCACCAATATCGCCGTTGTAATCAATGCCCCAAACAATGTCCTCAACTAAAAAGCCCAGTGGGGTCGTGCCAATATCAAAGCGCCACTGTTCGTTTTGCCACGCAAGGCCAATATCGATACCTTGTTGCTTCGGCTTAATACTGGTCAATGGGCAATCGAAAATACACAACGCACCTTGTCCGTAGCGGCTACCCGCGAAGGTTTCATCAAAACGTGTTTCTTGACTTGAAATCGTCATCGGATCGAGTTTAACAATACCGGTGCCGCCAAAAAGCGGGAAACCAGCCTCTATGGGAGTGGCACCGGCCCCTAATGATGACTCATTTTGAGTGCTGGTTTGGCTGCTAAGGTTGATGGCCGCAGTAATATACGCCTGCTCATCGCGCTCAATACGTTGCAACTGGCGTTTCGCATTATTGACGTACCAAGGTGCATCGTCGTTCAGCGCGTAAAGCGCATAATTTTGTTCATCACTGAGAGTGGTCTGGTTGTGTGTTTGCGGGGCGATTGCAGTACGATACCAATTCTCTGCACGGGTAGTTTGTTCAAGCGAATCGGCAACGGATGCGGCTTGATAATAAAGCTCGGCATTATTGTTTGACTTGGCGAGCAATTGTTGAGCGAGCTTGAGGGCTGTTGACTGGTTTTCAACATTACCGAGGGCAGCCATTAGCTGTTGTTGGCGGTATGCTTCTTGTGCATTAACAGCATGGACCTGTTCTGTAATGATGTGATCCGCTAAAAGGTGCTCACCTTGCTCTCGACTTAATTTAGCAACTGCCAATGCGGTATCAATCGAAACACTGAATCCGGCCGCAGTGTGTTGTTGGTATCGGTTAATTGCAGCGTCGCCTTCACTTTGTTCAATATACGCAGTGATAAGGGCTTCAGCTAATTGGGGATTATTATTGTGTTGCTGATCGAGTGAGCTCAGTTTTGCAATACGACGTTGTCCTTGCTCGAAGGTGTTAATGTAGTCAATTTGCAAAGCTAACCACTGCGCTTGCTCGGCCTCAGTTGCCTTAGTGGGTAATTGGTAATGCGCAAGCCATGTGTCGGTGTCTGCTTGATTAGCGCTTTCGATAAGCCAGCCACCATAGAGCATATGCCAGTAAGGGTTGAGACTTGGATCGCGCGTAAGCGCCTTCTTTAACTGTCGAATAGCATAGTTATTTTCATTAATTTGTCGCCACTGAGTTGCCAGCTCTGCCTGCATAAGCGGGGTGAGTGGTTGCGCTTCTAATTCCGTGAGTTTATAAATAATTGTGGCTTTATTCGTTGCCGTATTATTTGTCGCAAGCTTTTCAAGTTTGGCATTAATACTCAGTTGCTCTGTTAATACATTAATTTGCTCAGTGCGTGCGTTATTTGGAATATAATCAAGGGTTGCTAATGCCCCCTCGTAGTCATTCAATGAGCGTAAAAACAAAGCATGGCTGTAGCGAAGTTCAGCATCAAGAGGGAACTGCCATAAGGTTTTTTTGTAAAGAGCTTTGGCATGATCAACCAACCCCTGTTGTTGGTATAAGTTTGCTAGATCATAGTACAACCAACTTTGGCGCGGGCTTTGTTTTATGGCGACTAATAAGCGTTGTACTGCTCCATCGAGGTCACCTTTAGCGGTTAATGCATCGGCTTGTTCACGTAATTGCTGAGTTTGTAAAAGTGTATAATCTTGGGCTATAAGCGCTTGCTGCTGAGTGCTTAAGCCATTATAAAACTGATGGCTTCTCGTATAATTACCATCTGACGCACTGAGGCGAAGCATTGCGCTTAGGGTCGACTCTGCCAGTGGATCGTTTTTTAATACTTGCTTATACAAATTCATAGCCGTTTGATATTGACCACTTTGTTCAGCAAGTTGTGCGCGGTAAAACAGCACGGTGTCTGGGTCTTCATCGAGAGTGTCGGCTAAATTTAGCTTAAGTTCAGCACGTTTAAACTGTGATGCACTGAGTGCCGATTTTGCCTCATCGATGTACTGCCAAAATCGTGCTGTGTTTGCTAAGCCTTTTAATACGGTAATACGATTTACATCTGTGCTGAATTGTTGTGCTTTTTTAAAAAAGTTGTAAGCCTGCTCATTATTGCCTTGCCGAAGATTAAGCAAACCCAAACTATTATAGATTTCTGGGTCTGTTGGACGCCCTGATAACGCAGAATTAAAATACCTCTGTGCTTTTGAAAAATCTTTCTTTTCAAGTGCTTGGTTGCCTCTAACCCACGCTTTGTAGGCAGGATCTGCAAGCTTTCTTTGCTCTGCTTGGTATTTTTTTTCAAAATCACTAAATTGTAACTGCCCCTTACTGCTTTTTGGGTACGCTTCAAAATAACGTGCATAGGCACGCATGGTTTGTTGGTTAAGCGGCATGTCTTCGAGTGCTGAAAGCCAAGCAAATTCGGCTTCTACACCATATTGATTACTGTGTGCGTAGTGACTTAGCAGGTCAATCGCCTGTGCATTTTCAGGATTTTTCTTAATAAGATGACGGGCATAAGCTAACTCAAAACGGCCACTATTTGGGTAGCGTTTCATTAAAGAGCGATACCCCCTTAGGGCGTGTTGATATTGGCTGCTGTCTTGGGCTAGCCAATTAATATGCTCAAGCTCGAACTCGATATTCGGATAAGTCGATTTAAATAACGTATTGTAAATTTTAACAGCCGCAGCATATTGACCCGCACGCGCACGCAGGCGAGCCTGTTGAATCGTGGCTTTATCTTCGTTATTTACTCTGGCTAAAAGTGCAAGGCTGTCAACACAGGGGTGGGGCTGTTGAGCAATGCCTGCAAGCAAGTTGTTGGCTTGCTCTGTTTCTTTCAGCGCATACAGCACGCGTATCTCTGCACACTGCACTTGCGTGTCTTTAGGCGCGATACTCAACAGCTTATCTAAACTATTGGTCATAAGTTCAGTGTCTAGCTCTATCTCACCGAGTTGCACTTGGCTTATTAACCAATCAATAGATTGGGTATCAAGGCTGTTTTGTGTCGAAGAGGCGATTGCACTCGGACTTGCTATAATTGCAGCAAGTAACCATTTTATTGGCATTCAGCACTCCAGTTCGTAATGAGTTCGCCATTTTTATCAATGCTGAAGCGTTTGTTTAATGCGCTCGTGCCAAATAAATACAACACACTGTCATAGTAGCGGCTACTAATAAAACCGGTGTCCATCATCATTTGCTGTTGTAATGCGGTGATTGATTGCGATGCATTCTCTGCCGCTAAAAATGGCAACAGTGCAGCCCCAAAGCCGATAGGTCCCGTACCTGATACTTTCCCCGTGACAGTCTGTGTTTCTAGGGGCACTTTGCCTGAAGAAACAATGTGCTCAACCATGGGGGTTAATTGTTTCATTAATGCTGATTTGTAAGGCGCATCTTCAGCCATCAAACTGGCCCATAAATAGACCCGTATTGCATTATAACTTCCAAGAGCGGGTGCGTGTTTATCATGAAAAAAGCCTTGCTTTGCATTGTAATTAACCCAGTCAGGGCTAAACCCTTTAGCGGCCGTGCTAATAAGCATATTGGCAGAGTTGTCATGCAATTGCTGCCAAGGAGAGTGCGGATAAAGTTCAGCAAATTGCTTAAGGATAAACAGTGGGGCATAGCTTGGATTAAGCTTCCAAGTGTTTTCGTCCTTAAAGCCATTAGGTCCAGGCAGTAATGTAATCCCCAGTTTAGGAAGCTGTGCGGTTTCTTCACGAATAATACGTTCTGCAAGCACACTGCTTAGCACTGCATAGCGCCTGTCTTGCCATAGCTTGGCTGCTTGAGAAAGGGCATATGCTATCCATAAATCAGAGTCAGAGGCTGGGTTTGAATCTAAAATTTTACCTTCACCTTCCTTTATACCCCATTTCCATGCAGGCAGGCGCGTACTTAAATCGCCTTCAGAAAGATTAACTTCCGTCCACTCTAATAATGTATCAAAGCTGGCTTGATCGTTGGCAACTAAGGCGAAGAAAAGTGAATATGATTGACCCTCCGATGTCGTTATATCATATTCGCTGCCTAAATCGATAACACGTCCTTTAGGCGAAATAAAATGCGTTTTAAACGTATTCCACTGTGGCCACGCTGCACAGGTTAATTGTGCAAAAGCGGGTGTTGAAAATGCTAAAACGAATAGCAAAGAAGCAAGAGTTTTCATTATGCTTTATCTCCTTCAGATAAACGTTTCTTTGTTAACAACATTAATAGTCGCCATAACATAAATGAAATGAGCAGTAGGGTAAGAATTGATAAAATAGCCAACAACAAAGGTTGGTCTGAAAAATGGAACCAAATTAGCGTGTGGATTGGCACGTGGCCAACAAAATACTGGTCATCGGTTTTTATGGTTTTAATGCCTTGGTTATTAATAATTGCAGAGCTACCCATTATTTGTGATGTTTTCGCGTTATCTAATAGTGCATCTGTAAGCAATGAGTAAGCATTGTCGTTAGTGGCAATTAAAGACACTACTGAGCGGTCAGAATCAAAAGGCGATTGGAAACCAGATATAATGGCTAAACGGCCCAAACTCCGTATATTGACTTTAATTTTTTCGGCATCGGTACTGTCATAAGCACCATTATAAATAGCTTGATCGACAATACGTTGATTATTATCAATCAATACACTGAGAGAGCTGTTTTCGGCGACCGAGCTTAAAAATGAATCTGGTTTACCAATAATGACAATATCTTTGTCAGCAAAATCTAGCTGACTACTTGGAAATTGAATACTCAAACGATGAGCAGGATAACCGGTAATCGCCCCTAAATGGCCTGTAAAATTCAGCAGTAAGCTAATCGCATTTGTAGAGCTATTAGCCTCCATCACTAAAGTGCTTTGATGTAAATCGGCATATTTCGTAAAGGGGAAACCGCCACTCGCAAATGCTCGTAAATTGGGTAAAGCAATATAGTGATGGAAGTTACTCACATCAATTGTAGAGCTGCCATCGATTGCACCAAATTCGCCACCGGCAGGAATCGCACTGCATTCGCCTGTTTTTACAACGGCAAAGTTAAAGTCATAAGTGAGTTGATTGTTAGTGGTTAAATCAAGCCCTGTTAGCTCAAAATCTTGGCGTGATTGGCTCGGGTTTATGTCTGATAATAGCGGCAGTAAGGTTTGCGTAGTAATGGTTTTACCATGGTCGTTCTCAAGAATAAAACCATCTACAAATTTGCCATTTATAAGCATATTTAAGCGCGACAACATGCCATGCTCAACAGGGGTATTGCGGTAGTTTAGCGTAATGGGAATGCCATTTTCGCGCCATGTAAATAAGTCGGGCGCAAAGCGTAAGTCTAAACGGACAGGTTGTCCACGAAAGCCTTGTGATTGTAATTGGGTCGGGTATTCGATAAATTCATCAAAACTCACAGCACGGTCTGAACGAACCCACAGCGGCGCATCGTAAGCTTTTCTTAAAGGCAGGCTGGCAATTGCGTCAACGGTGGCGCTTCGACCTGTCATGACTTTATAGCCAAACACTAATCCAACAACTGCCTCTTTTAATTGCTCTGTGTTTTTGCCTAACACTAATAAAACTTTTGCATAGCGATGTGTCGGGCTGCTGATGATTTCGATTGTTGGCTTATCGACATCGGGATAATTTAGTAAAAAGTCAGGCTTATTATCATTGGTTGCAAACACCACGCTATGTTCAGTGGGCGTACTATTGATATGGACAGGAAACTGCGCTTTACGCCATTTCGCTTGCGCACCAAAAAAACTTGATAGTGCAGCGGCAGCTTCCAGTGTTGGCTCATCGGGTTGCGAAGAAAAAATAAATGGCAATGTCAGCTTGGTGTAATCACGCGAGTCAAAAAACGGCGCCGGGAAATACTCAAGTAAACTTTCAAGTGCAAGTGATTGGCTCTCAATGCTGATATGACTACTTTTGCCAATTTCTGCCCAAATTGTTTTACTGTAATCGTCTTGGCACACTAAATCGTAGTAACCGATGAGTTCAAAACGCACTTGGTTAAAATCTTTAATTAGCTTGGGATTAAGCGCAACACTGTGCTCGGTTACACTGCCGAGTACCGTATTTTTATCGTCAATAGGTAATACAGTGACTAAGTTTTCATTGAAAAATATTTTTAGATGCGAGACTCGGCCTATTAAAGAAGGTGAGTAAGTATATGAAAAGTTAAGCGTTAACTTTTTCCCGAGCCTGTCTAAACGATTGGTAAACTCAACACGTGTATTACTACTCACGCCATCGAGTTTAAACTTACTAAGCCCTAACTGTTCAAAACTGAGCGTTAAACTTTCGACAGGGGCACTTTCAGGGTAACCATCATCAAAAATAGATTTATCAGGGAGTGGCTCTGCGCTCATAGCCCAGCCAGATAAACTGAGAGTGCCAACTGCTAATAACAAGGTTAATAGTGATTTCATCATGATGGTTTAAACGCTTTTGTTGGTTTTTTAGGTAATAACGAGGCCACAAAATATAAGACCTGCGATACAAATACAATGACGGGTCTTAATTCATTTGGAGCGTGGAAAATCAAGTTCTTAAAGCCTCGAAGGCTGGTGTAAAATACATTTGAAAAACTGTATGACGGTTTATCGTGTTTAAAGTTTTCTTGCCAATCAAGCCAGGCATCTGCACGAGAGAAGGTGCATTGAATAAACGCTTTTTGTTTTTCTAAATCTAGATCACGAAGCGTTAAGCCCAATTGTTTGTCGCGTGTGTTGCAAATGTAGGTGGCAAATGAATACTGCTTAAAGCCTCGGCTCATTAGTAGTTCAACTTTATCGTTTACACGGCACAGGTGGCTATGTTCTGTTTCAAGCCCGACGCCGTTATCAGAGTAATCGGTGATTTTGACCTTTATCGTGTGTCCGTTGGCTAATCTAATTGCAGCAGGGAAGTTAGCTTTAATTCGGTGTGAGCTACGTACTTGTTTTGCTTCAGCTGCAACGGCAACCGCAGCACCCAGAATTATAACGTTGTAGCTTGCCCATAACATACTGATAATTAACACACCTATCTGTGATGTATCACCAAAAAAGAGTCTGAATACGCCATAAGTCATGCCGATAACATTGATAAGTAAAAGGATGATGTAAGGCCTTGAAATAGTCCAGTCGTAATGATCGGTGTCGTTTAATCCCCCTTTTTCAGTCACATTAAACTTTCCTTTATTAGGGTTAATTAACGCAACTGTGGTGGGTTTTAAAATATACCACGCAAGAACAGACTCATAGACCTCCCCCCAAAAAGAGTAACGATACTTACCTTGAATACGAGAGTTAGTAATTTTTACCTGCAATAATGTTGGCACTATATATAAGAAAATAGCCACAAAAGGCGCATAGATAATTTGTGCATTGAAGTAAATTAGTGCAAGCGGGGCCGTTAAAAAGACAATGCGAGGGATACCAGATAAAAAGTGTAACATTGCATTGAGATAACAGAGTCGTTGAGCAATATTCAGGCCTTTACCAAACAACGGGTTATCTAAGCGGAAAATTTGCGCCATCCCTCGTGCCCAGCGAATTCTTTGACCCACATGTGCCGATAAACTGTCAGTAGCCAACCCTGCAGCTTGTGGAATATTGATATAGGTGGTTTTGTAGCCTGCACGCTGCATTCTTAATGCAGTGTGAGCATCTTCGGTGACGGTTTCAACGGCAAAACCGCCTATTTCTTCAAGCGCACTTCGCCTGAGTACAGCACACGAACCACAGAAAAATGTAGCGTCCCACATGTCATTTCCGTCTTGAATTAAGCCATAAAACAGCATGTTTTCATTCGGGATTTTTCGATGGTTTTTTAAATTTCGTTCAAATGGATCCGCAGAGAAAAAGTGATGTGGAGTCTGCACTAGACACACTTTGCTGTCGTTAAGAAATTGCCCCATAGTCATTTGTAAGAAAGAGCGGGCAGGGATGTGATCGCAGTCAAAAATAGCGATATATTCGCCCTGTGTCACTTTCATAGCCTGATTCATATTACCCGCTTTAGCGTGATTATTGTCTGAGCGAGTTAGGTAGCCAACCCCAATTTGTCTTGCAAATTCAGCGAATTCAGGACGCTTACCATCATCTAAAATGTAGATGTTTAACTTATCAGCAGGCCAGTCGATGCTTTGGGCAGCAATAGTGGTAGGTTTAACGACACTTAATGGCTCATTGTAAGTCGGAATATAAATGTCGACGGTTGGCCACGTTGACGTGTCTTCATTAAGTGGTAAAGGCTTACGTTTTAGTGGGTTAATGGTTTGAAAAAAGCCTAAAATAAGCACCAGCCACGCATAGCTTTCAGCTAATAATAAGCCAATACCTAACGCTAATGCGACGGGGTCATCCCAGTTAAGCGTGTCGGTGTAGCGCCACCATAAATAACGTGTTGATGTTGTGACTGCCAGCGTGATCATGGTGATGGTGGCCATCTGTCCTTCAACGCGCCTTAGCGAGTAGGCAACGATAAGCAGTAAACTAATGAACACCGCTTGTGCTTCGATACTGAAAGGCACCGTGACAAAAACTGCCACAGCAAAAATGAGTATGGTGAAAAACGCGATTTTCAGTATGCGATTGTTCCAAATTTCAGCTTTACTAATACGCTGGTAAGATTCTGCTGATGGGTTTGTTTTAGCAAACAGCCAAAGTCGCTTAAATGCACGCACTAATTTTTTGTCGACAAGGCGCAGTATTCTGAGTGAATGCTTTATTTTTCGCCATGTTTTACGCTGCTCATAGCTTATCTGTGCCTGTGATGTTGTTGTGGTGTTGAACAAGGCTAAATAAATACTTTGCAATAAAATGCGTACACAGTTACTGGGTGTGACAACGGGGCGCGTTACATGCGGATAAAAGTACTTTAACTTTTGTTTTATTTGGTTTTTTCTGTTTTTGTCCAGTTTTATAAACAAGGATAAAAATAACACCAAAAAAGGCAGAATAAATGCCCCAAGTAGGCTTATTTTATGCTGATTAAAGTAGCCATGAAATTTAAAAAACACAAAACGAGTTATCTTCTTTGTAAATAAGAAGCCTAAGCAGGTTTTGATGATACGTTCAGGTAATTTCATTGCTGTTGGCTTATGATTCATTATTGTTTGCACGACTAACGAGCCAACCGGCTAAGGTTTCAAAGTCATCGTTGGCAACACTGTATGGAGCACAATTAATCGCCACATTACGAAATGCGGTTGCTTCCATGATAGCTTCGTCTTTGTTGATGTATAAAGGCGCAAAAAGAGGTAATTCAGATTGCCATAGCTGTAATAAGTCAGACTCTAATTCAGACGCTGAATTAAAACGATTAGTCAAGAAGTAGTGCTGCCACGATGAACCAGACTGCTTTAAAAAATTCAGTTGCTTATACATCAAACTATGGCATATGGCGTCACAATTGATGACTTCAAGAAAAATATCTTCAGAGTCAAGCGGGTATTCAAGTGCATTAATATGTGCAGGGCAATCAAATAAGAACCACGCGTCATCGCTGTCATGAAGTTGCTGGCAATGATTTATTATATCTTTAAAGCTGCTTTTTGTGTTTGAGCCACTTCCGTACGGTAAGAACGTGACGCCGTCATTATCTTGATGGAACTGCTCACTGGCAGATGCAAAATCGGCGTAATCACTCCATCCTAGTAAATGGTCCCATGCAAGCCCTAGGTGTAAGCCTATGTCGCTTTTAGGATCGAGATCTATTACATAGACTGTTTCATGTGATTTTCTTAAAGCACACGCAAGGTTTGCCACTACCGATGTGGTTCCAGTACCTCCTTTTATCCCTTTCACGAAAATCTTTTTCATTCTTTAGTATGTGCTTTTGTTAAATAATTTATCTTGTTGTGTATCTTTAATAGATAAAGCGATATCTTTAATTAAAGGATATTTATCGATCGTTTGACGGTTTTTTTCAACGTCGACTATTTCAATATAACCTTGATTTTTTCCGCCAAATTGGCGTAATAAATTGTCAATGTCATTTTTTGTTAAAACAGTTGATTTTTTAAATGCAAAGTCATTCATCTAATAGACCTATAACGGCAAAAACTGAATTTAATTTGTCTACGATACATGGACATAAGCCGCATTATATATAGAATAGCGCTTAAAACTAGCGCTAAAGTATCTTTTAAAAGGATTTTCTGGTGCCCCATTTACAAATTACAGGATTACAAAACGCTTACTCAGCGCTCAAGCGCTGTGCAAATTATGCACTGTTGGCATCTTTAGACAATCAGTTATTAGAGTTAGTAAGACACCTATTAGCTAGTAATAAAGACCCTGTTTTCCTGCTCTCTGAGCACGTTGAGGTGTTTTTTGAGAGTGAAAATAACACGCTATTATTTAGCCTTTTTGAGCAAGGTTTGCTGCATCCTTTTCATTTACATCACGATGCAAATTTAGCAAAAAACTTACATTTCTCTCGCGGCGTGATTCAGGAATTAAAACAATATAAAGAGCTTCGAAATAGTACACTGATTTTACACTTGGATTCAGAGCTGCTAGTACCTCTTACTGAAGCGCAATTAACTAAAAAGCTCGGGTTTTACCGTGATTTATCTATTGCTAAAAACGTAACAGTTATATTCTTGATTTCGGGCTCGCGTATTAGTGATGTAAGGCGCCAGTTTCTGGCTTTAAATACGCTTTTTGATGGCCAAATTTTTATTACTCAAGAAGCCTCAATTCGTACCTTAGAATATGACTATTGGAGCCATAAAGATGGCGTAATTGCGGGTCATTCTATAAATTGTGAGCTTTTGCAGGGGCAATTGAGCGTTTTTGATGCTCATTTAGAAGAGTCGAATGAGCAAACATCATCGCAACAAGGATTAGATGAAGATGAGGTATGGCTTGTTAAACATGCGTTGCCGCAAGGGACGAAGTTACCGCTGTCTTATAAAATAGTCGAAGATAATAATGCACTGTATAAACTAGGCCTTACAAAAAAAGCTGCTACATTAGTGTTTTCGGTAACGCGCTACACTGATTTGTCTGCATTGGCTGGTGAGTGCTTTTCGCTTCGCAAACAATGTGGTCGAAAGTTAAAGCTAGTCATTCAAAATGTAGATGGCATTATTCGCCATCAAGATGAGTGCCTCTTTTTAACGTTAGGCGTGAACCTTATTTTATACAGTTTCTCTGAGCCTTCGCGGTTACAATCACAAATTCAATCAATCCAAGGATTCCAGTTTTCAAGACCACTTCCTAACTCAATTGATGAGGTATTGAAATACAGTGAAAACGTACTGACTAAAGGGTATCTGCCGATAAATAAATTTGTTGAACAAGTTGCTAAGCATAGTGACTCAGCTGCAAATTTAGGTGTTAGCGGGGTGCTTGTTATGTTACAACTTTTACCCCGTATAGATGCAATACACCCGCTGCATTTGTTTCATGTAAAACGTGAAGGGGATATTTTTAGCTTTGCTGACGATTATATTTACCTGTATTTACATGCGTGTCGTGAGCATGACGTAGAAAGTGCGATTAAGCATTTATTTAAGCTTGAAATTAGCGACTTTTTTATGTCGAAAAATGTGATTGCAGATCATTTCTACATTCAGCAAGAATGCCGTCATCTGCAGCGCAGGTATACCAATGTTGACGTGCCTGATTACACCGAGCAATTAAAAGAAAATGTCAGTTATGTTTTTGATGCTAAAACAGCTGATATTTCTTCATTGAATAAGGAGACTCCTGAATTTAAAAAGGTGATTAGGCCTATCTCTAAACCCGTAAAAGTAACTTTAAAAGGTGAGCAAATATGAGTTTAAATCAGTTCTTTATTACTTTTATTATCGCTTTATTATTGGGGGTTTTGATTAGTAATACAGGTAAAATCTTGTTTAAAAAAATAGTAAGCATTTACCGTACATTGACTTTTAGGCATGTGTTATTAACGCCCTATACTCCCAAAAAACAGAAAAAGGATTCTCAGTGAGGCTTTCAGGATTAGGTGTTTGGAACTTATACTTTTTAGTAAAGTTTTTTCTTTATAGTCGTGGTGATATTTCATTTGATCTCGTCGCAAATTTAGCGTTTTTTGCTTTTTTAGCCGTGTCATTTCAAATCAAATGGTTAACGTATTTAAAACAGAGTATCAGTGTCGTAGTTGGGGCTGCACTTTTGTATCACGATTCGTGGCTCCCCCCCATTTCACGTTTAACTAAACAAGCTGAAAATGTACAAGACTTCAGCTTTGCTTACTTTGCGGAGATTGCGACGCGAGTGATCAGTGTTGATATATTACTGGGGCTGTTTGTTTTAGTCGTGGTGTATTGGTATTCAGTAAAATGGATACGCTACACCAGTATTTCAGTGGTCGGGTTTATTTACGTTTATTGGCTGAGTGCGACGACAGTAACAGATACACTCTCAACCCCTGTGGTTGTGAATAATCAATCAACGAAAAAACAGGTACCTGTCGCAGTGTCGAGTTCGTCACCACAAAAAACGTTTGATCAACAACTCGATGATTTTTATCAGCAACAAACTCAACTAAAAAGCCAATTTCCGACTAATTTCAATGGACAACCCTTTGACGTGGTTGTGCTTAATATTTGCTCTTTGGCCACTGCGGACCTGGACGCCATTGGTGTGAGACCGCGTGATTTATTTGATAACTTTGATATTTTGTTTAGTAATTTTAATTCAGCAACCTCATACAGTGGTCCTGCAGCAATAAGGTTACTGCGTGCGAGTTGTGGGCAAACTCCTCAAGACCAATTGTTTAAACCTGTAGCTAAAGAGTGTCAATTATTTAGTAACTTATCGCAGCTAGGTTACAACACGAGCGTGGCATTAAATCATGATGGTCATTTTGATGACTTTATTGGCTTGATCAAACAATACGGTGGCGTGTCAGTGCCTAATTTGGATTTTAGTCAATTTCAAGCTGCGCAATATGGTTTCGATGGAAAGCCTATTTATTCAGATGCCGCTATCTTAAGTAATTGGTTGGAGAGCCATAAAAATACCAAGCAGCCACGTGCGCTTTATTACAACACGATTAGCTTGCATGATGGTAATCAGCTAGCGGGCCGCTCTCGCATGAATAGCCTAAAGAGTTATCCAATTCGCCAGCAGCATTTATTTAGTGATATTGATGACTTTATTAGTCAGCTTGAAAGAGAAGGGCGCAATGTACTGTTAATGGTTGTGCCTGAACATGGCGCAGCATTAGAGGGTGATAAACTACAATTTGCAGGTCTTCGTGAAATCCCAAGCCCGTCAATTGTGTCTGTACCCACTGCCGTGAAGTTTATTGGTCCTGATGTTAAACACAGCGGTTTGAATGATGTACAACAGACGATGAGCTATTTTTCGTTGTCTGAACTTATCAATAACACCATGAAACTGGATGTATTTGCGGGTACGGTGCCTGTTAAGCGTGTGCTTGATAATTTACCAAGTGCTCCGGTAGTCGCTGAAAACCAAGATACCGTTATGATGTACATTAAAGGACAGCCTTATATCCAATTAGATGGCCAAGAGTGGACCAAGTACCCAAGCAATTGAGTTTTTTGCACACGTTTGTCCAAAAATCTTTACAATAGACTACCCAGAAATGGGGAGTTAGCGTATTATTCTCATACTATAGGTTCCCGTTCTTTGAGGATGTAATGCGTTTAGATATTCACTGTGCCGACCGAATTGGTATCGCACAAGAAATTCTCAATATTTTGGTAAGTTACCAGGTCGATTTAAAAGGTATCGAAGTTGATTCGGTTAATTGCCGAATGTATGTGAGTTTTCCACCGATAGAGTTTGAGCAGTTTCAAAAAATTATGCCATCAATTCGTTTAATTGATGGCGTAAAAGATGTGCGAACAACTGCATTCTTACCTTCTGAGCGAGAACATAATGAGCTAAATACACTGCTGAGAGCCTTGCCCGACGGCGTTATTTCTATAGACGCAAAAGGATGGGTGCGTTTATGTAATGATGCAGCATGCCGTGATTTACAGTTATCAGAAAAAGAAGTCATTGGCGCTAATATAAATAATTTATTGAAAGGCTTTAACTTCACCCGCTGGCTTGAGGGTAAAGAAGTATTAGGACAAACCACGCGTGTTGAAGTGGCAGGTGAAGACTTTATTGCCGATATTCTGCCTATTTCAGTTCCCCAAGGCGTTGAAGGGGATGTGCTTGCAGGTGCTGTTATTAATATTAAATCGCAAAGCCGTCTTGGTCAGCAGGTCAGTGCTTTTCGTCGTTATGGGCAAGAAAGTTTTGCCACTATTCATAACTTTAGTACTGCTATGCGTCGTGTTGTCAGAGAAGCACGGAAAATGGCGCAACTCGAAGCACCTATTTTAATAACCGGTGAAACAGGTACGGGTAAAGAGCTTTTAGCGCGTGCTTGCCACTATGCGTCTAATCGTTCTGTAAAACCTTTTATTGCTTTATCGTGCGCCTCGTTACCAGATGATGTTGCTGAATCTGAACTGTTTGGCTATGCAGGTTACGAGGAAAATGCAGCCCCAAAACGAGGCGTGTTAGAGCAGGCTGATGGCGGCACCGTATTCTTAGATGAAGTGGGTGAAATGTCGACTCAGTTGCAGACTAAGTTATTACGCTTTTTGCAGGATGGAACTTTTAGAAAAGTAGGCGATGAAAACGAAGTTAAAGTGAATGTTCGTATTATTGCGGCGACTCAAAAAGATTTGCCAGCCATGGTTCAAGAAGGCACCTTCAGAGAAGATCTTTACTATCGTATCAACGTTTTGACTCTTGAAATAGCGCCACTTCGTGATAGAAAAGCGGATGTGGGTCCACTTGCTGAGCATTTTATTCAAAAATACGCTCAGCAAAACGGTCATTCGGTGCCTGTTTTATCGGAAGAATGTTTACGGTTTTTACAGGATTATCCGTGGCCGGGTAATGTGCGACAATTAGAAAACGCGATTTATCGCGCTGTTTCATTGTTAGATGATAATGAGCTTAGAATTGAGCATTTACAATTACCAACATTTACACATGATTTAGGCTATTTGGAGTCAGACTTTGAGGGCACACTTGACCAAGCCGTAAAACGCTTTGAAGCCACGTTACTTCGTAAGTTGTATCCGGCGTATCCAAGTTCTCGTCAGCTAGCGAAGCGTTTAGGGTTAAGCCATACCGCGGTGGCTAATAAGCTTAGAGATTACGGCATTAATCGTAAAACGGTGAAAGTGTAATTACCCTATGGGCACTATTGTTTAGTGCCCATGTCTTTTGTGACGCCATCAATGGCGATGTTTTTTATACCCTCGTTATCAAATTTAATAACAATACTGATATTGTTGCGCGCAAAAAAGTAGTCTCGGTTATCTAGGCTTATCACATAATCGCCCTTGACTGCTTCAGAAAACTGACGTTTTTCTAATGCCAGAGTGTGCTCGCCAATTTGCCAACGAAACCCTTCGAAGAACCCATTATTAAATTCCTGTACCCATATTTGTTGCTCATCTTTACTTAATGTAATGGCGACAGAGTAAGACTCAGGCAACGACATATCATAGGTTTTATTACCAATGGTGAATTTCTCTGTGTCTTGTTGCCAGCCAAAACCAAACTTAAAGGGTTTCTCAACCCCGGTAGGGTAACTTAAAGTCCCTTCGCCCGGGTAATTAAAATCAGCAAAGGCAGATTGAGTATATAAGCTTGCAGTCAACAAGGCCGCTAAATTAATAAATTTCATTAGATTATTCTTTTTTTATACTAATATATGCACAGATTAGAGCAGAATATTCGCCATAGCAATATGCTGTGATACACTTTGCTCATTAACAACTGGTTAGACCTTTATCGTGAACCTCTATTTCCGACTCATTTTATTGTTTTTTAAAATTAAACGTAATCGTGATTACCAAGACTTACTTGATACGATTGATATTGAATTTAAAGCATTACCCACTGATTGTGATATAAATTTTCATCTGACTAACTCTCGGTATTTAGGCATCATGGATTTAGCACGTACTTGGATGACTGAGCGGGTTGGATTGTTGCAGCATATTATGAAGCGTCGTTGGTTTCCAATCGTTAACGCGACGGCAATCACCTACATTCGAGACATTAAACCGATGCAAAAATACACAGTAAGCACGCGTTTAGTTGGATGGGATCATAAGTATTTTTATATTGAGCAAAAGTTTCATTCAGAGCGTGGCTTACATGCCATTGCTTATGTACGCGGTGTATTCAAGCGTAAGAAAGGAGTGGTTAGTGTTGAAGAAATGCTTGAAGTTGCTGGGTTTAAAGGTGTTGCGCCTATTTTACCGACAGAGATAATGCATTGGAAAGAAATGCTTGAGCAAAAAAAGATCACTAATCAATGATGTTAATACACTGCCAATACACTCACTATTAGCGCGTACAGGTATAATGCTCAAAGTAAAAAAAATGCCAGCGATTTGCTGGCATTTTTGAGGCTTTGAACACAATTTATTTCGCTGTACACACCGTGTGGCTAACAAACGTTAAGTCGTTTTATAACGAATACTGTCTCTGCAATGATCTATTCTGAACAGGTATCATTTTACTGCTTTAGAGTAAGTGTATTCAAACGAGGAACGGTCCTGTTTATATGCGAAATACCCTAATAATTAGGTAACTTATTGACGATAAAACAGTTGTTTTATCTTTGGGAAAATTCTGATTTTTCAATTGCTTTGGAGGTTTAAAATGCTAAACCTCCTTTAGTATGGTTTTTATTTTACTTTGTCATTATTTAGTTAATCTTGTTCTGACTTGTTCGCAAACCACCCCGCTTTTTGATTTCGATTTAACTTACCCAATACTTTTATGGCTTTTTCTAATGTGATGCGTTGATCAGCAATGTCTTGGTAAATTTGATTCGCGCGCTTTTTACGTTTAACAGCAGCTCCTGCATCTAAAAAAGATTCAACGACTTGGTTAAAGTAACGTGTAAAAGCATGTTGATGTTGTTGTGTGTGTTGTTGCTTGTTATCTGTTTTATCTAGTTTGTTGAATAGGCTTGTGATCTCAGCTTGGCAAAACTCATTTTGCGCCAATGCACTTTTCTTTAAAAGCGCTAGTTTTTCTTGAAGATAATCAATATCTAAACGATTGAAAGACACAATCATATTTAAATTAGACAGTGTACTTCTAAACTCTTTGGCCGTGCATTGCTCATCAAAAAGGTGTTCTACCGAGTGTGAAATCTTTTGCCACTGTTGCCATGCATAAACATAATTGAGGCCGACACCTTTAATATTTTGCATCCCAACAATGACTTGATGAGTATTTGCTAATGCTAAGTCAGAGATTGTGTCGGTGAGTGCATCCGCAGATAAACTACTATCATCAAGCAAGGTCACTTTTGATTTTGCAATACTGAGTAGTTGCTGCTTGATTTCTTCACTGTGCTTAGATATGTCTTGTTTTAAAGAGTCTAAGGTTGTTCGGGCTTGATAATGTTTTAGGTTTAATAGGATTGTCGAAATTTCCTTTTTACTCGCATCCGTGAGTACTTCGCTGATATCGGTTTTATTTACAGAAGTGCGGTGCGCTAACAAGAGTAATTTCTCAGCAATATCTTCATCATAGGCGATAACTAAACGTGCCTTTAGTTGACAAGATGACATTAAATTAAGCTGAGTGAGTAAAATCTCAAGGGCCTTGGTGTCATTATTGCTGATAATTTTATCGATGCGCTCTGTGAGTGCTTGCAGGTAATAACTATAAAAGCCATCGACGTTAGTACCAATGACAACGATGCGGTCAAATCGCAAATCATGGCTTAAAATGCCGGCAAACACCTTGGAGCGTGCCACACGATCATTACGGTTATTGATTAAGGCGATCACTTGCGTATCTGCTTTATTATTTAAATCATAAAGGCTCAATCGCTGCCAATTTTCTAGTGTTGCTAGGCGCTCATTGGCTGACATGCTATTAACAAACGACTGAGATATTGCGCCTATGCGTGCCTGTGGATAGTGTTGCAATACGCCGATATCAGGAATAATGCGTGCAGAGGTTTCTTTAAACACATAGTCTTTACTAAGGCCGATGTGTTGCGCCATTTTACACACAAGGGCAATATTAGCGGGGTGTTCTTGATATGGGTATAAAGCACGAATATCGTCAGTAACTTGCATACCATCTGCCCAATGCACTTGAATTAAACTGGCATTTTTTCGTTTGGCATTGAGTTCTAAAATCGGCGCCATATTTTGTTCACTGGTAAAAACAAGACTATTCTCACCAATGAAATGACTTGTTTCGTTTGCAACATCAATGCCTGTGGGGCCTAATATATCTTCATGATCTGGGTATGCATTGGTTATTGTTGAAAAGTTATCTTGCATCCAGTTTCTCAGAATACGGACATAACGAGGTGTTAACCCCATGCATTCCCACAAAAACACATCGGCCTTAACATTTTTTGCAAAATGAAGCACATCACCTTGCTCCCAAATACTGGCTTTATCGAATGGTCTGAACAAGGGGATTTCGAATTGCTCACCACTGGCTCTTGCATAAATTAATGTGGCTTCACAGCCTGTTGTTTTACTGATTAGCTTTAAACTCAAGCTACTAAACAGTGCTGATTTTAATCGCTCTGTACCTGATTTTCCGCGAGTACCCCAACCACCAATAGATACAGGAATTTGCGCTCTGTCGGCGCGAATTTGGCGGCTCACTTTTATGTGGCGTGTCCAAAAGTAACCTATGAAAGCCAGCACGAAAAACACCAGCTGACCAATACTGTTTTGATAAATTGAATAGGCATATTCTTTAAAACTCACCCAAATATTAAACATAAAAGGGGTAACGGCGAGTTTTTTATACAGAGTCGCAATACTTGATTCTACCGGGAAGTCGCTATCGAGTACCGCACCATATTGTTGGAAATCAAATGTAAATCCTTTCGCTCTTAAAGCATTTAAAAAATTATTTTGCTCTATGTCAGAGCCGTTTCGTAAATTATTAAGTTCTTCAAAGTTAAGTGAAATCCAGCAGTATGCTTGAATGCGTTTAAATACTGTTTTGGGTGGTGTTACGACTAATATGCCATCAGGGGTATAGGTTTTCGCTGGGGCTTTTAAGTTATCTTGCGATAAAGTACTTAAAAGAAAGTCGAGCAATGGCAAATGAGGACGCGAACTAAATTGTAGGTCATCAAATCGCGGTTCGCCGGGGACATCTGTTTGGCTAATTTCTGCGACAGTGCAGCTAGGAACATGCATGTATGCACTGGGTTTTCTTGCTTGTAAATGGTTATAGCTTTGGCGCTTACCTGTACTGGGGTTTTTAAATTCATGCCAAAAGCGCCAAAAGCGGAAGCCGCGTTTATAACCTTGATTTATGTGCCAACCTTGTTTCTTTTGACTCACATTGTAGGCTTCATATTTTTGCGCCTGTTGACTTAAAAGCCGGCCTAGTAGTGCCTCGTCAATGTTTTGGTTATTGATTGACGAATGGGTGTTTAAGTTTGCCTCGAGTTCAGCAACGTGTTGTTGGTGCATAAAACTGACAAGCTGTTCACGGACACGGCTAATAATCCGCTTTATGGCAAGGTTTTGTTGTGCTTCAAGGTGTTTATTTAAGGTGTCGATGAAGCGCTTGAAAATCGTATTGGCTTGTTGCTCTTCACACTCAACCTGTAAATTAAACATAATACGTGGTGCAAGTTCGAGCAATAAACGTTGCTCTGCAAAATGTTGAGCTTGCATAAGTTGCTGTTGCCAAATAATCAAGCTGTGTTGCCCATCGCTAAATCGGGTTGCGGTTAATTGTTTAATTAATGTGAGCCTAATTGCGAGGTGGGTTTCTTTTTCTAAACGCTCGGTTATTAGTGCAAGTGCGAATGAGCACGGCAAAATAAAACATTGTTCTATCACACTTTGACGCACGCGCGGGTAGGGGTGAGCTGCCAGCAACTGTAACAGGTTTTGATTTGCCTCATTGAGCGTTTGTTGTTTACTGATGATGGCTGAAAAAGCGCTTAATAAAAATAATTGCTGGCGGTCAGCTTTACCCGTCTTTGGGACCTCTAAGTCAATGTGCGAACGCATGAAATAACGGGTAAAGGTGGGGCGAAGGTTGATCAATATTTCTAATATATCCACTTTGGCTGCATGTGGTGTGGTTGATTTCTCAAGTGAGAGTAACAGCATTTCAACCAGATCCGCGCTAAATTCCGGATCGTCCACATGCTCGCTTAATAAAGTAACTTGGTTTGCCAAGGCTCTAAAAAGAGAGTTTTTTATTGCATCATTATCAGTGTGTTCGAGTAAATCTAAAAAAAAGCTTTCTAAATTTACGGTTTGCCATGACTGCTCTATTTCATGTAAATGAAGGCATAAATAACGGTGCGTTAAGTCGCCCAGTTTACCAATTAAAAACTTTAATGATTGCTCAAGTTCAGACACTTTATCTTGATAACGGTTGATCATGGCCCCTTCATCAAACCAACGTGTGAAGGCTTCTTGATCTTGTTGTAACTGTTGTTTATCAGCCCCTAACGTGGCCGCATAATCCAGTATATGGAACTGTCTTTCTGCTTTGAGTTCGGCATGACTTAGCTTTTCTATAAAACGGCTGTGATCTGCATCTAACTTTGTAAGTTGATGTTGTAGGGTATCTATTTTATGAGTTAAAAAGGCAATTGCTTGCAGTAATAGCCAGTCATCTTCGTCGTGTCCGTCTGGTTGGTTCTTGATCAATTCCCATTGACTTAGCTCGTTGACTAATTGACGGTATTTTTGCCTGTAGAGATCTAACCAAAAGCTTGCGATATCTGCAAAAAGTAAGGTTTCTAAGCGTTTTTTAAGTTCTTTACTGCTCATAATCTCTTCGCTCTAGCAAATGGTTAAGTTGAAGTGTCGGAAAAATAATTTCATCATGGGCATAGGGAGCAAAGCCAGTATGCTGATTATTGCCCGATGAAAATTCCAGACTGATATTATGGTTATTCCATCCCCAGTCTTGCTGCCAACTGATTTTTAGCCAACCCTGTGAGAAGGAGCCTATATCAATTTGCTTTTGCCAAGCTACCCGACTGATGTACTGCCACGTGGCTGTTGCACGATGATCATCGGCAAAACGGTAGTAGCTATCAAGACCAACTTGCAAAATGTGACCATGGTAATATTGGTTCCAACTGCTGTTAAACCGCAAATAATCAAGACTTAGCCAATCATCATTTGAGCCAGATGCAACACCAAAGTTGAGGTAGTTATCTACCCAAGGTTGGTAGCGATATTGGTAAGAGCCTTGCCAGCCAGAAGCATGATTTTCACGATAAAAATTAAAAATGTTAGAGTTTAGTTTCTCGTCATTAAGGTAGTCGTTTAAGTCTGCGCTACTGATGTGGATAAAAGGGGCAACAGACCATTGATGCCGATGCACTGTATCTTGGCGCCATACTTGTCCAATACTAATCGCGCCATTTAACGCGTATTGGCTATCAGAGTTATCACGACTAAGCTGCCATCGACTTGTGATCTGTGAATCGATAAACCAATGGCTCGTGTCATCAAGCCAAGAGTGGTAACCATTTAAGGCAATGAAGTCATGCTGCTTTTCGTCAAACGCATAATAGCCTTCTAATTGATACCAATGTTGTTGATCATTAAAGCGAAGCCTCACACCTATGTCGGTTTCTTGTTGTGCAGGAATGTCTTCTGCACTTTGAAATATATGTTGTCGATCATAGCGAATAAAGCCTTGCAGGTTGGTCTCATCGCTATGCAAAGTGGCTTGCTTATTCACTATTTTAGGTATTGATGGGGCCTGATAAGTGACTAATTCTGGCAGTGGCGTATTGATGTCAGAAAAACTCGTAATCTTGTTGTTTCTTTCACTTAAATGCCAACGATAGAGGCGTACATACTTTAATTGATCCGTGCGCACTTCAATTTTACCTGCTGGATGGAAAAAACGACGCTCGCTGCGTTTGTTTTCATTCATCTCTTCTAGTTTTACTAATGTATCGGCAGGTAAGTTAGCAATAAGTGGCGTATCAGCTGATACAGTATAAAACGCTAAATTTGTTGGTAGCGGCAACGCTCTCCATTGCCCCGCAATATATTGCTCTGCTTCAATAGCAAGCTGTTGCGAAAGGTATGGGTTGAGCCAACGTACGGCAATTGTATTGTTGTTTAACTCTCGCTTATTAAAAGTGAATGGAATGCTTTGCTGCTCAGAAACAGACCACACCTTTTGTTGATTTGCTAACTGAAAAGAGATATTTGCTCTATTTGCACGCGCTAATTCTGCGCTAGAAAAGTTAAATTTAAAGCGAATTTGTGTGCCTTCAGTCTTCGTTAAATCAACGTATAAAGTATGAAAAGGGCGTAATAAAATCCCTTGCTCAGGTGCGGATTGAGTCGTGTGTTGAGCAAACCTGTCGGCAAAACTACGTTGTTCAGTCTCTTGCATATTAAACAGGCGTGTACCAGCGTAATCGAGCATGTTTTCAATGGGCTGCCACTGACCAAAGCGTTCAATTCTATTTTGTAAGAAAACCGAATGGGCAGAGGGGGGAAGCGTGTCGATTCGTTGCAGCAGTTGTGTGTACTGATTATTGCTGAGACGTTTTTCAGATAGTAGATACAACCCATTGATAAGGAGTTTGTTTGGCGTTGTATCGTACGCATGAATAAGCGAGCTAATATCATCGCTGGTTGCTTGAGTGGTGGCATCAGAATAATAATCAAAAAGTGCAAATAACTGCTTTGGAATAACACTTATATCAAGGTAAGCAGCTTGATTGGTGGTCACAGTGAGCGTTTCACCGGCTTGCAAGCTAATAACCAAATTAGCGGCAATAGAGACTGCTTGCTGATTACTGACGAATTGGGATGTGGCCGCTATATCACTAAAAATGGGCATTAACTTATGCTGATACTGACTATCAGCTTTTAACCACGCGGTATGATATTCACCACTTTGATCGGCTTTAGTCCGCGCCTTTATGCTTAAATGCATTGCGTGGTTAGCGGTAAATACCCAAGGTATATCGTTATTAACGAGGGTGCTTTGTTGCTTTCCTTCTGGGTTAATAAACGCGTATTGCGAGCCAATAAAGCGCTGGTAAAGTGCCTCTTCAGGTTTTTCAAGTTCCGTTAAACTCTGATAATTGAGCGCACTAAAACTGTGTTCAACCTGTGTTTGCGCCTGGGTGTGATGTGCAAGCCATACTGCTAAACGGTTCTTTTGCTGTTTTACTGCGAGGTTTATAAGTTGAGCTTCACATTGCTCTATTGTCCTCACGTTCCCCGCACATAATGCAAAAAGTTTATGCTCGATTTGTTCTGCTTGATAGGCACGAACAAGGGCTTGTGCGGCATAGTGTTTTAACTGAGCGTGCTGCGCGCTTTTATACAAGCCTTCAAGGTAACTGTTGGCAAGGTGAAACTGATGTTGTTCACGCAGTATGGCTACTCTTAGCTGCCATGCTTGAATTGCAATATCAGGGTCTGGGCTTGTGCTCAACGGTTTTAACAAAGCCAGTGCTTCTAGAGGCGCTGATGTAGCAATATGTTGTGCTTTTGTGAGTGACGCTTGCCAGTCTATATCGGGGTTATTTTGCAAAGCCGGTGTATAGGGTTCGATTGAAGCCACATAGTCGTCATGTTGTTTGTTTAAATAACGACTCAATAAATTAGCGATAATAGGGCTTGTTTCACTGAGGTCTCCCTGTTGCTGATACAGTAATTCGTCACTCGGTAAGGAGGCGAGTGTTCTCGCATACAGGGCAAAATCGATAGGCTTCGAGGTGTTGGTTAGCCTTTTAATCGTTACCGATGAGGTTGAAATAGGCACCGAAATCATAAGTGTTTGATAATGTTCGGTCGCTTTTAGGTTTATAAGCCAATTACGCTCACCCGCGGTTAACTGAAATTGGGTGTCTTGTTGTGTTTTTGCAATAAGGGTTAACCACGGCGTTGCACGTTGTTGAATGCTTAAATCGAACTCAATGGGTTGGTGTCCAAGGTAGGTTAATTCGCGCACTTGTTGATTAATACGTGGGTAAAACCGCTCATCAACGAGGCGTTGCTCCACTAATTCGCTAATGGTTTTGCTATGCATTTGTAGTGATGAATGCTCTGTGCTGCCTGTGAGTTTTGATTGCACTGTCATCATCGATAATAAGTTGTAATGACGTTTTATAGAAAGCGGGTTGTTTTGTGTGTACACATCATCGCTAAACACACTAAAAGAGTGTGTGTTATAAACCGATTCAATCGCTTCATTTGCGGTTGTTAGCCAATAGGGGAGTAACAGTTTTTCTTGTTCTTTTTCGGCTGCGCGGTCATCATAAATAGCGCGGTGGCTTTGCTCTATTTTAATATACGCATTGGTGTGACTTTTAAGAGTTAAATACTGCCCAGCCGCAATGGCAAGGTAGTCACTGTTTACAAGTCCAACATCGTATTTGCTAAATTCAAATGCTTGGCTATTTATGGTATTTACTCTGGCAACCAGTTCGTTATCAATAGATGCGTACACCACACCATTAGGATCGGGCTGCTGCATATTTTGACGTACAGAGATCGTTAGTTTTTTTGCGGCAGGAAAAAACAGCTTCACTTCTTCATTTTTTTTGAGCGCATAATACCGTTCATTTCCTTGGGCTGAGCTTAGTTGTATGGAAGGAGCGGCTATTTTTATGGCGCGCCTAAAGCTGTCTCTTGCGCCTTGGTAATGGCCTATCATGGCAGTAAATTCAGCACGCTCGTCGAGATGATTTTGTATGGCAATAATGCGGTTATGCCCAGTGGCTGGCAGCTGACAGCGTTTGGTATTACAAAGTAAGTCGCTGTGAACGCGTAAGCGTTGTTGTAAATACTGCGTGTTCCCTGCACTTAGAATAAACTGATTTAAAAGTGCGGGGGCTATTTCAAGCCAATGACCTTCTGGTAGCCACAAATAACGGTGCTGTTTGGCATCAAAAGTTAGGTGCTGCGTTGTCGCCAAAGGCGATAAGTGTGGTGATGTGTTTAACCAAGTAGGGGGCATCAGCACGGCGTGTTTTGGCTGTGAGGCTTTGGCTGGCTGACATAGCAGCAGCGTTATACTAACGAGAGCAATTACGAAGTAAGGCATTGTTTAAACAGCTTTAATAAGTGGTTATCAGTGATTAATTTTTCGCGAATTTCGCGGCTTAATTCAATATGGATAAATTGACTATTGCTTGGCGCAAGGGTTGTGAGTATATTTTTTGTTCCTCCAAGCTCATAAATATCTCGGCCATAGAGCATCACAGCAACGTTTAGTTTTTCATTTAAGCAGTCGGTGATATTACGGGTAAATAACGATGCATTTTCACGACCTTGACTGACAATAATGTCGGCTTTTCTGCCTTGATTAGTTTTACGTTTTTCTTTGGCGAATCCATGTAATTGGAAAATGGTAAAAGACTCAACGGTATCCGCATAGGCTAAAATAAATGCATTTGCAGCACTTTCTTTATATTTACCAAAGTCAATCAGCACGCCATTTGCGTCGCGACTTGTGCGGTGCTTGGTATTGGTAAGGAGTACCTGGCAGTCATTAAATAGGGAGCGTGCAATATCTAAAGTATGCAGGTCATAGAAGCGGTGTGGGGCATACGCAATACAGGCATATCCGGTTTCTTTAAAATGTATTTCACCGCCAGAATCTAATGATTCCTTTGCGTATAACCCCCCATCCTTTAACGTGAAATGGGAAGGGACGGCCTCGCTATTTTTTAACCACTGTTGAAAGTCGGTATGAAGTTCAGAGATGTTTGATTCAGCTTGGCATGCCGAGACCAATAACCCCATGATAATGATGATAAACTTAATATTCATTGTTCCACCACCTTACTTTTTGCTCCCCCAGCGGGTACTCCTGAAGTATCGATAACCAGGCTGTCTCAGATGCGCTAATTGTCAGTGAGTGCAGTTTATTTATGTCACTTGATACCGTATGCGTGACGCTAGGGTAGCTATTTAATTGGCTATTTTTTGGATGAATTAGAAACGCGTTAAGTAATTCTGAGCTATGCAATTGAACACGCTGTTTAGCGATACTGTACTCGCTGGTTAATCCTGA
Source organism: Pseudoalteromonas sp. PAB 2.2 (assembly GCF_001938575.1). Lineage (NCBI taxonomy): Bacteria > Pseudomonadati > Pseudomonadota > Gammaproteobacteria > Alteromonadales > Pseudoalteromonadaceae > Pseudoalteromonas > Pseudoalteromonas sp. PAB 2.2. Next base: position 183,612 of record NZ_LYPI01000009.1, on the reverse strand, counting down.
TTTGTAATTAGCTTTTTCAAGAATGTTAAACTCAATAGGCTGTGCACTGCGCGAACGAAACAGCTTAAAGACCACACTCATTGGTTGTTCTTGCGCATCAAAGTTGAGTGTTAAAGGCGTATTTTTATTGAGTTGATAGAGGCGTTGTTTAATCCACGGTCTCTCACCATGCCAGTTTTGATAGGTTGCCGTTGCTTTATTTTGTAATTGTTTTAACTCAGTCGCTGACACATCTGATGCATTACGTTCTTGAGCACGGGTATTAGACAACCTAAAAATCAGTTTGTTATCACCCGTATCAGAATAACTGGCTGGGGTCTTAGGTGTGTAAAGTCCAAAGTTAAAAATTTGTGCCGGTTGTTTAGGTATAAAGTAACGGTCAGGGCTAAGTGCGAGGGCCACATTTGAAATAGGCAGTAGAGTGTAAAGCTCTCTTGGCTGATAAAAGGTCGTCATTGGCTCAACTTCAGCAGGGGGCGTAAAGGTTCGAATATTGGCAAAACGTGCCTGCTGCGTTAATTCAAAGTGATTATTCGCGCGTAGTTCGTACCACGCTGCAATATCATAAAATTGATCAATCGGCGTTGTGATATTTTGATGAGCAACTACACGCTGATAATGAAATTGTGCGTAACGAGCGCGCAACAGGACATAAGCGTCTTTATTCGCGTTTATTTGTACTCGATACGCATTAGCTGGCGTGCGCAAATAATACGAGGTGAGTAAACCAACACGCTGCCTTTGCGTTGTATCGTCGATAAGGCGATCGTAGTGTGAGACGTCGCCTTTATGCGCTAAAGAGTAGCGTTCGATTTCTGTGTGTGTTTGATCAAATAAAACGACCTCTAACTGACTTGTTTCTAAAGCACGTACGTCTAGCTTTAAGTCACTTTTGGGGTCAATATCAAACTCGACATTGCCTAGCTCATTTATTAAATAACTGCCAGCATAACTCGTTAAAATTGGGGTGTCTGAGAGAGTTTGCCATTGAGTAAGTATCGCTTCATCACTACAAATACTCACTAATCCAGCTGCAATGAGCTGTGTTTGATAGCGGTTTTCAATATCGGTAGGAGCAAAGCTGACAGGCGTCGGCGCCGAGAATTGCAGTTTGTCATACCACATTAAATGTGGCAGTTTTGCGCCTTCTTTGACGGTGAAAATAAGGCTGTCGGGTTCATCTAAGCGAACGCTGGCGCATAAACCCTCTTCGGTAAAGTAAGCACCTAAATCGTGCTGCTCAGCACTAAAGTCATAGGTCAACACGTTATAGGGGAGGCTTTCGTAGAGAATATCAGATTTAAAGTCGATATCTGGAATACCTTGCGGGGCGATTTTCTGCCACCAATAAGCCATCGCATTACTGATTTCGTTACTGGTTAAGGCATTTTCACCTAACGTTAAATAGTTTGTTGCCCGTTGACGGCGATCTAATGGTCTTTTAAGCCATGTGTTAAGAGGATCAATACTTTGTTCAGGGGTTTTAGCATGCACACGAACGACCACTCCTTGAAGATTAGCCTGTTCGGGGATCATAGTCAGCTCTAAGCTGGTCGCATGTGGGTAATGAGCTATGGGTAAGTAAAAAGATTGTCCCGAGGCAACACTCAAGGATTGTTTGTTTTCAATAATTTGCTTAACTTTTTGGCCGTCTAAGTCGGTGTACAGCTTAGACGCATGATGATAAACATCGTCTAAAATCACACGCTCTTGTTGGTCATACAGAACATACTTAATAGCGTAGTTAACCGGTTGATCAAAAGAAATCGAGTTATCAAATACGGCATTAGAAAGAATGCGCAACGAGTGGGTCCGCTGATTCGAAAAATTGAATCGCAGCGGCTTATCGCTACTCAACCATTGCACATTAGAGCGTGTTTCTTCGCCTGTGCTGGCACCAATAGGCTCAGCTGAATCGAGCCAAACAAAAAAGTGTCGACCTAAGAACAGTAGGAAGAATACCACACTGACAATAACAAGTAGCGCAAGCAAGCGTTTAATTAAATACACTGTCGCCTCCGCTCATCATAAGATTAAACCCATCTAGGTCAAATAGCTGATTTTTAGTGGGGTAATATATGGCTGTGATTTTGCTGTTGTGTTTGAACATTAAAGCATATTTATTGACATGCTCTAACTCAATTGTGTGCAGTGAACATTTATTCATTTCGTTGCATAATCGTGCTAAAGACGTGAGACGTTGGTTCGCGGCGTAGCTATCAATAATGCTCTTCATATTTTGCTTATCAAGGTCGCTTAACGCTTGCCAGTTCGATGGCGACAAAGTAGCGAGATTGATCACTGTTAGTGTTGGGGTGTTCGAAATAGCCAGTAAACGCTGTAACAAACTGGTTTGGCTTACTGAAAATTGTGTTTTGAAATCAGACGCTAACCACAAGGTTGCCAGCTCGCTATTCGCATTAAATTGTTGATAGCCCGCTTGAGGAGAGTTACCAATTTCAAGCCCTCTGGTTGCTGCTTGTCCTTCAACAACTTGATACTTAATTCCCAAAGCTGTTAACTGATTACTCAGTTGATTCATCAGTGGTGTGGCAAGCTCATTAATCTGTGTCGTCGAGAACGCGATAGCATTCGGGCGCACCCAAGAAGGCGCGCTGTGGCTTCTTATCTGAATGTTTAAACTGGGTGTCATTTCATTAAAGCGTAAGTAGCTTTGATGAACGATATTAAATAACGACCCTACATTATCGACGGCTAATACATTCGCTTTTGGATGTGCATACGGATGAGCACCCGCAATTGCTAAGTAAGCTGCATTGGTGCGGCTGAACAACTCGCTGGCAACAGCCAATGTATTACTTTCAAATAAAGGGCGGGGAACACTAAGAGTGATAGACTCATGTTCACTTAACTTAAAGATATATAAGCCCTGACCTTGCTGATACGCTTGGTTTTTGTCCTGAGGGCTCAATAGTAAATAGCGGCCGCTCATTGTCTGGACCTGTTGTAATTGGTAGTTAAGTAACTCAGCAGTGCCATTAATTTGTTTTAACTGATTTAGGTTATTCTCATTGAGAGGATTATTTCCTATCTGTGCAATTAATTTATACAGTGGTTTGAGTATTTCGAACTCCCAAAGGGCCACTTGGTTTTTAGACAGTGGTTGATATTTAAAACTGCCTTTTTCACTGATATGCACAGAAAAATCATCAATTATTTGGTTAATGTCTCGTTCTAATTTATTAAACTGAAGTGTGCTGTAGCGTTTATTATCGCGATAAGCATTGGCTAATATACTCGCGTAGTTGTCGCTATCTAAAAACACCTCAAGCAAGGAGCCCGAAAATTGTGAGGTGGGTAGACTATTTACTGTTGCGCTACCAAAGAACGTTTCTTCAGACCCCATAAATTGGTGAATTTCTCGTTGGCTTATTGATGCAGGAAGTTGATTATAAATCCAATATTGGCTCTGTGATTTTGCTGGAGAATCAGTTAAAGAGACTTTAGTAAAGTGGTTAGACTCACGTACCTGCAATACTTCATCAGTGTTAAGTGCTGTAATAAATGCTTGATAGAAAGGACTTTGTTGATTCTCTTGCGCTAACGTTTGTTGTGGTGTCTTTGCGGTACCATAAACCAGCGCTTTGCTTTTGAGGTGCTGAAATATAAGCCCTGCTGAATCACTTGCTAAACTTTCGGTGATAGGAAATGGTACGGTGATCAATAAAGGCGCTGATTGCGGATTTTTATTTAATACGAAAAGACCGTGCTGCTGATCTTCAAACGTGTCTATTATATAAATATAGTCTTCATCACTTTCAAGTCTGAATCCTATCGGGTTAAACAGCGCGTTAAGACTGGCTATCGATTGATTATCTTTAATCGCCTGATTAACTTGGTAAACCCCATATTTAAAATCAGTGACAGCTTGATTTGCTTTATAGCTACTCACGGTGACTTTGTTTGACTGTGCGGTATATAAATAACTTTTGTAACGGCTGATTTGCTGGTCAAGGGTGAATACGTGGTGACTTTGAATTTCTGAAGTTTCAGTGTGTTTTGACAGCATTGACGGTACAAGCATCACAATAAAACCAACCAAAATAGCAAATGCCCCCCCAACGACTGAAGTTTGAAACGTTGCCCTGATCACCAGCCCTAATGCGTTTTTTTGGTAAATTTTGAGTGCAAGTAAGGTGGCAAGCATATAACCAAATGCAAACGTATCTGTGACCTTTATAGCGGGGAAATACCACACCACAATGTAGTTGAGAATTAGTTTATACACGAAGCCAATAGTGAAGAAGAATAGCAGTAATCGAGCGCCTTCAATATTGGCGTGCTTAAGGCGAGTAAAGTGAATTAACGAGCCGCCTAACACTAAAATGACCGCTGTTTCAGCGAAAGAGGTCAACAGTTTACTGGGTTGAGTTAACTGAAGTGCTAATAAGGCGGGTAGCATTATTCCGTTAAATTCCCAGCCGTATTTTATGTTTGCTCTTGAGGCAATAAAGGCTGTGATCACTAAAATAATATAGGCCTTGGGAGCGGCAATAATGGATGCCGCAACGGCTTCGTACATAATACCTAAATTAGCAATACTGAAATTAGTAAACGGCATCAGTACGAAGCGAACGAGCACGAAGGTGATCACAAGTTGAATAAAGGTGACTTTTAGACCGTATTTGAAGCCGCCATTCCACATTACATTCGCTGTTAAAGCAATAATCACAAGACCCAAAGAGTACAGTTGTGACGCGTAGTCTAGGGTAATATCCCACTGACTTAATTGATTGGCAACGGGAGGCCACACTAACGTGTCCATACAAACACGTACTAAAATACTCAGCAATATAATGGCAAAAAACCGGTCACGACCAAACATCTCGCCATAACCACATTTTTCCATTATGTAATGTGCGCTAAATCGCATTAAGCCATAAACAACGATTGCTTCAATAATGATAACGACGGCAGATGTGGGACTGATGATGAGCAAAGGCACGATATAACCTGGCACCACAAGCCCCGTTAATGGGAAACCAAAACGTAAGTTCAATAGACAAACAACGGCCGTACCCACCCACACGGTGGTAATAACTGACTGTCCAAGGCCACTGCCTGCAGGAAAGAGAGCTAAGACAAAGTCCATTATTGCTCACTCAGGGTTTCATCAAAACCGTCGTCGAGTTGTGGCTCATTCTCAAAGGTATCGAGAAATTCAAATAAAATACCCGATACTTGAAATGGTTCACCCGAAGCGGTTTGCGATCCATCGGTATGAATCGCTTTTATATTTAAAACATAATGTTGATTATTAAGGACTGCCGGTAAATGAATATCCGCCTTATTTAATGTGACATAGCGCAATTTACCTTTGGCTACTTCGCTATCAAGGGCGCAGCTATGACATAACAAATCTAAGGCTGTCATTTCAAAAATGGTAAGCTGATGTTGCTTAGCAAAGTGTTCTAACGCTGCATTTGTTTGTACGACTTGACCGAACAGGTTAAAGAGAACCGTTGCGCAGCGTGTATGATTAAACACCAACTCTAAGGTTGTTAACTTTTGCTCCATGTCATTGAGCGAACGTTTAACTTGCTGATCGATTGGCTCATGCAGTTTGAACGAGACAAGTCTATTGAGTAAGTTCTGATTTTTCGCCTGAGTTGTTTTATAAATATGATAATGAAAGAGCAGTTCAGCGACTTGTGCTGCAAATTTGTTCACATTTTTCTCAAAGGCGTGTCGATCAAAAGTCTCATTTGGAATAACCGATAAAGCCCAAAAACCCCGAACATCACCCGCGTAAACAAGGGGGACCATAAACTCTATTTCGGTGTTGAGCACATTTTTAAAAAAAGGTCGGCTAATCTTTACAATACCCAGTGCTTTTAATGCGTCACTGTACGGGGATCGTTTGTAGTCACGGCGCATTTCTTGGATATTGTCGAGTTCGCAATTGATCGCTCTTATTTCAACAATGCGATGATCATCTTCTTTTCTCGCCAAAAAAATTGATTTTTCGAGATCTAATTGCTGGCTTATTAGTTGAATTATTGGATCCCATGGAGAGGCTTGCTCAATAAAGGTTTGCGGTAAAAAACGGCCCATCATTTTCTGTTGGATATTATTTACAACCCCCGTTAGCGCTTTATCTTCAGATAGTTTTCGTACAATCAAAGCCGAAAAAAGGGTCGAAAAGATAACAATAATGTATTGGCCAACAGGGATATAAACAGCTGCAAACTCGATACCAAGGTAACTGACCACGACCCAGAAAAGGCAACTTGCCAAGGCAATGACAAATGAGTAAATAACAGCCAGTTTTTGAAAGCTAAACAGCAGGCTAATTACCAGAGCAAATTCAATGAGGGCGCTATAACTAGGTTTAAGCTCTATCACCGTGGTTGTTTTTTCGATACTGTCTGCGGCATAGGCCATAAGCAGGAGAGGATCGTTCAATCCCGTTAACTTAGGAGCATGAATATTTACATTAAACGCAGAACTTGTTTGGCCAACAATAATGACTTTATTCTTTAATTGTTCACTCATAACATCAGAGCTTAGAACCCGCTCAGCACTGAATTTAGGGAGAGCACTGACCGCTAATTTAAAATCAATTAGCCGAGGTTGCTGACCTTCATAGCCAAAAACAGTTTGCCAGATGCTATTACACAGAGACTCTTTATCATTAGCTGGGATTCGCATGTGGTAACTTGACCACATTTCAACACGTGGTACACAGTATTCGCTTTGTGTTATAGGATAATAAACACGGTTTGTAATTGAAGGTGTTATATTTTGGTTTGATAAAACGATAACGGCTTTGGGGTTATATTCAGTGATTTTTTCAATAAGTTCTGAATGGTTTTCAGCCAAGTTTTTACTTGTTATAAGTACGATATTGGTGTGCTGCGTTTCACCAAACGATGCTAACTTTTGATAGAAATAAGCATTACTAGCTTGAAAAAGATTCAAAACATTATTAATCACCACTAAAGCAAACAAGCCAAGCGTAAGCCAAAAAATATGGTGATTCTTTAATAACAATAATCGTTGAGCGACAGCCACGCCTCTTCCTTAATCAAGTGAAGTAAAAGTGAGTGTTAAGCTTGCTGTATCGTTTACAGAGACCCTTAAAAAGTCATATCCGTGCATTTTATCTGTGTTCCACTGACTGTTTTGCAGTACAACGCTTTTTTGCCATGAAATCATCGCAATATCATCAAAGCGAGTCATGGCCTCTCCCTTATTAGGAGCATAGTGCCTAAATTGTAGTTTTACACCCCGAGGTGGTTGTTTTTTTTGACCTAATGTAAATTCATCAGATGGTAATGTGAAATCGTGACTAAAGGATTGCCATGCTCTGTCACCACCTTCACTAATTAAGACCTGATTTTGTGAAAAAGCCAGATCATCTACCCCTGTGGTATAGGTGAGTAAGCTTTCTACCTTGCCGCCGTTTTCAGATTGAATGTAACCAAATAAAGAAAACTGCTTGCTAAGCATTGGTTGAAAATTTTCATCAGTTAGCTCCATCACACGCATTGTGTGTCTAAAGGGAATAATTGAGGGGGTATTATTAAATTCATCGCGTGTTGAGCATAAAGCTTGAATGCCATTGTGCGGGTTTTCAGTGCAGGGTAAAACGCTATTACTGCTATGATCCCAGCGGCTAATTTCAAATGCATCGCTGTCGTTATCCCAATCTTCAAAGTCCCCAAAGACCATTAAATCTCGCCCAAAAGTAAGCTCATTTAAAGTGCCATTGGTGACTTCTATTGCCGATAGATAGGCGGCAGAAGAGGGAGCATACTCACGTAAATCAAGGATAGGAGTCTGTGAATTTACTTCAACGCTGACTTTGTGATTGCGTTTGGTTGCGTGTGCTTTTTTAAAGTACACCTCAGCATAATTATCGCGGGGGATAAGCGTAATATTATCGTCTGAAAATTCGGCTAGGCGCCTTAATAAATAGTGACTTAAAAAGCCCGTTGTAAAACGTGGTTTGTAATCTTCAATAAAGATAGGGTAGGCAAATGCACGCTGAACGGTTTGAGTTTGTGAGTCTAGTTCGACCATCACCGTTACCCCTAATAAGGTATCGAGGCGAGCTTGATCAACCACGAGGTTACCTAACCCTAAAATGGCAGGCACATTATTATATACCGCAAAACCTTGTGCTACATGAGGGTGGTGAGCAATGAGTAAGTCGGTATTTTGCGTTGATAAATCAATTAAGTGACTTGCAATAAAACGCGAAGGAGAATAAGTGTATTCGTCGCCACCATGTATTTGCGCAATAACAAAATTACTTGGGTGTATTTTTTCAAGCGTTTCTTGCACGTACTCTGCATTTGTTAAATCTGCGGCACCGCCTTTCATTGCATCGGTGACGTAAGTAAGTTCGTGTTCTTTTCCGGTAACTGTTGTAGCGGCAAAGAGTACTAAGTTGAATGTGTCGAGCTGAGCTGTAATAGGGCTGAATGCAGCAAATTCATCAAGACCTGCACCACTATACAGCAGCCCTGTGTTTGATATTTCAAGTAGTGTGTCTTCTAAACCTGTTTGTAAATAATCGTAGATATGATTATTACCAAGTCCTACGTAATCAATCCCAATTTCTGTTAAGCCTTGTAACGAATCAGGTAACGAAAAAAAGCTAAATTCTTTGGTCGGATGAACGACAGCAGGGTTACTGGTAATCGGTGACTCTAAATTGACTGAAGCAAAATCTGCGTATTTAAACAGGGGAGCAACATCTTTAGTAATTGCGATGCTATCTGCTGCGGCTGTCGCTGGACGAATGAGTGCGTCACTCACATTGGGGATTGTGGTGCCCATTGTTGCGAGACTCGGGTCTAAGTAACGACGTCCAAACATTGAATCACCCCCAAATACCAGGCTTTTACTCGTTGCAGGTTTGGCGTGGAGTTTGATTTGTGTGGTTGTCGAGTTTGGGTGATTTACAAGAATACCTACTTTGGTAAAGTAACCATTCTGTTGAATTGTAATGGCATGATTACCGTAACCCAGCTTATCAATGAATACCTGACCATCATTGTCAGTCGTATATTGTTGCTCTGCAATAGTCAGAGGAATGTTACTTAAGGGAGTTAAGTCGTCATTAACGACAGTCAGCGAAAAACTAGCATGGCCTGTTAAAAGTGATTCACGTGCGTCGATCACATCTTGCTTTTGTTGTTGAGGTTTATCCTCACTTGGATCTTTTACTTTGCATGCCGCTAAACCAAGACAAACAAATAAAAGCAAAAAATTCACGACTACTTTAAACAAACGATCCTCGTTTTTACTTTATTTACATTTCTTTAGGGCAATATTTACTGCGGACGCATTCTATCGACGTTAACAGATTGGAACAACCAAATATTGGCTCTGAAAATTCAGATATTGTCCTCATAAATGCAACATGCCATCTACTTTTATAACCAAAATTGTAATTTTAGTGCTTTGTTTGTGCACCGAGTGTTAAGTGTAGTTTAGATTTAATACTTCGCAGAATTTTACCTTTAATTTTATACAACTAGCGCTGTGAAGAGAGGAATAAAAAGACAATAAAAAAGGCCTTTGCGGCCTTTTTGTGCGTATGGGCTTTCACAAAATGAAAGTTAGAATTTGTATTTAACACCTAGCATAGTAACAACTGGATCGATTTCTACCGTTGATGTGAGTGCTTTTGCGCCATCTGCATACACGGTTGCATCAGTATCGATATCGATTAATGCAACCATACCGTGTAGACCCCAGTTTTCATTCATCATGTAGTTGAAACCAGCTTGTGCTGCAAAACCAAATGAATCATCTAATTTTACTTCTACATCGTTCGTACCCAGCGTTGCTTTTAACGCTGCTGAAGCCTGCTCATCAAAGAACGTTGTATAGTTGATACCGACACCCACAAATGGACGGAATTTGTAAGTAGAATCTAAAAAGTGATATTGCGCGATCAACGACGGTGGTAATTGTTTAATGTCAGCAATCTTGTTGCCAGCTAAGCCACCCGTGCCTTGAACATCATGACTAAATGGGGTTGCTGCAACTAACTCAAGTACCCAATTATCATTAAATGCGTAATCGATAGTGATACCCACTTGTGTATTGTCATCACCACGTAAACCTAAAGTAGGTGCTTCGTTGATTTTTGAACTGTCGTTATCAGGGTTAACATTAATCGCACCGACGTTGACGCTTAAGTTAGCGTTTGCAACAGGAGAGAGTGCTAATAATGAAGTCAGTAATGCAATGCTTAATTTAGTTTTCATGCTGTTCTCCACGAACTACTTGTCTTGTTTAGTTGAGGCTATTATTACCGAGTCGACACAGCTAAAACCTGTTCTAGATCAAAGTTTCAAAAATGTTTGAACGAAGTGAAGCTTTTTTTTGATTTAGATTAAGTTTTTAACCAAGAACAGAAAAAAAGTAATTGACTCTTATCGGTTTTTTGAACCTCTAGAGTCGATCTTTTTTATTGTTTATTTGTATTTAGTACATCTTAATCATTACTAAAAAAGGCCTGCAATTGTGCCCTTCCTTGGCAGAGAGGGGCATTATTCATCATGGTTTTCGCAACAGTAACGTGCTGTGCAAAGCAGGCTTATTAATGAATGCAAATGACGATAATGCATGGCGAACAGTCATTACTTTCACTTTCACATTGCGGTAATAAAAGCGCGCTGTAATACCCTTACTTATCTCAGTGGCTAGGGTTATTATGAACTGCGTACTAAATTCACACGTTGAGCAACATTTATCTGCCTATGATGAGGTGGTTGATGTTTTACAAACCTTAATTCGATTTAAATCTGTCACACCCGCACAAGCAGGAGCGATTGATTGGTTAGCAAAAAAATTAACCACGGTTGGTTTTGAGTGTGATGTGTTTAGCGATAATCAAGTAACGAATCTAATCGCTAAAGTCTCATTTGGTGATGGACCCGTAGTGGCTTTCTCAGGGCATATTGATGTTGTTCCTGCTGCACAGGGGGATTGGAAAGTTGATGCGTTTTCGGGTGACATTGTTGATGGCGCTGTGTATGGACGCGGCGCCGCAGATATGAAAGGCGGTGTAGCTGCCATGTTATGTGCAACACAGGCGCTGCTGCAGCAACGCAAAAATGTGCGAGGAACCTTTTATTGGTTGATCACCTCAGATGAAGAAGGCGAAGCCGAGTATGGTTCTCTTTTAATTGCACAGAAACTGGCTCAACAAGGCATCATACTAGATGGGTGCCTCGTGGGTGAGCCAACCAGTCATTTGCATGTTGGTGATACGATTAAAAATGGTCGCCGCGGAGCGCTCTCTGCACGTTTATTTATAAAAGGGAAAGCGGGGCATGTTGCTTATCCAGAGAACACCGTGAATGCGGCACATATTAGCGCAGAGGTCGTAAAGCGACTCATCGCCATTAACTGGTTTAAAGATGAACCAAGCTCAGAAACGACATTACAAGTAACCGGTATTAATATTGCCAATGTGGTCGATAATCTTGTGCCTGCACAGTGTGAATTAACGTTTAATGTACGTTACAGCCATGGCTATAAAAGTACCGATATAAAAAATGAAATTCAGGCTGCCTTGGCTGATCTTTCGCAGCACTTACAGGTACAGTGGGAGCGCCCATGTGAGTCTTATTACACACCCCATAAATCAGGCGGCTGTTTGCTCAAACAGGTTGAGCAGGCGATACATCAAGTAACAGGCACATTTCCAGTCTTAAGTACTCACGGTGGTACATCAGATGGCCGTTTTTTTGCGAGTGAGCATACGCAAGTAATTGAATGTGGTGTGCGAAACCACACTATTCATCAGGTGAATGAACATGTTCCTGTGGCTGACTTACTACTCATTGAAAAAATTTACAGCGAGCTGTTGGTTAATATCTTTAGCAATGTTAACACCTAAAAAGCATAGATAATCGGCCGATTGGCCGATATCCACTGTGTGTTTTAGCGAGACTCGCCCAAATAGCGTTTAGCTTTACTGGCCTTTACTTTATTAAGATCAACCAGTACAAGACCATCGATACAATTATTAAACTCAGGATCGATACTAAAGCTGAGAAATTGTACGCCGCCGGGTTCGCATAATTCGGTATATTGTTTAAACAAAGTGGGGACTTGGGCGCCAATATTAGCCAGAATATGCTTCAGCTCTACAAAATCTTCTTTAATATCACTCCCTGAAAATAACTGAGTACATTGTTCACGCTGTTGTTCAGTATGACGAAATTCATTGTTGGGTATCGCTAATGTTTGCTGCGCACCGTAGTAATGCTGATAGTAATGAACGAGTAAAGATTTTGCTTGTTCGGGTAAGGCATTTGATACACTAACAGCACCAAATAAATAGCGATATTGCGGATACCGATTTACAAATGCACCAATACCAAACCATAAGTAATCGAGGCTTTTTCTGCCCCAATATTTGGGTTGTACAAAACTGCGACCCAGCTCAATACCTTGTTCGAAATATGGCGCCATTTCGTCGCTGTAACTAAATAAGCTATCGGTATACAGTCCCTTTTGGCCATGTTTTTCTATAATTTCTTTTGCACACGCAAGACGATATGCACCGACTAGTTCCAGTTGTTTTGCATCCCACAGTACGAGGTGCTGATAATCCATATCGTATTTATCAATATCACGTCGCTTACCACTGCCTTCACCGACAGCACGAAAGGCTATTTCGCGTAAACGACCGAGTTCACGAAAAATCGGAGAGCTACCGCTATATTGATAAAGATAAATTTTCATTCCGTCTGATGTTTCACCGAGCAGTTCGCACTGTTCAATGGCTTTCTTTAAATCCTTAGTGGCCTCTGGGCTTGCGATTGGCGTTTGTGTTTTTAAAGGTAATGGCTTTTTAGTGACCAGGCGATAAAGCTGCTTTCTGATCAATTGCGCAATTTCTTTATCTTTTAAATTCTCAATTAAATATGACTCAGGCGGTATTGATGCACCAATTTCAAACTCTAACGATTTTTGTCGTTGTTTAAACATTTCTTTGACCAATAACAAGCTTGCTAATGGTTTGTAGATCATCGAAGTGCCATAAAATAGTGGGCTGTTTTTGGCTTTAATATAAATTGGCAAGATCGGCGCGTTGGCTTTTTTTGCCATGCGTAAAAAGCCGCTGTTCCACTTACAATCTTTGATACCTGTAGGGCTTAGTCGTGACACTTCACCAGCCGGAAATATTAATAATGCGCCTTCTGATTTTAAATGCTGTTGAATATTGGCCAGCTCTTTCTTTTTACTTGTCCCCGATAAGTTGTCGACGGGTAATAACAATGAGTGCATTGGCGTGATTGACATCAGCATGCGGTTAGCAACGACTTTAAGGTCGGGTCTAATGCTGGATAGCACTTTGATTAATGCTAATGCATCGAGCGAGCCAATTGGGTGGTTCGCAACAATAACAACATGGCCCTCACTGGGGATGTGTTCCATTTGTTTTGGTTTGTAACGTGTATCAAAGTCAAGTTCATCGAGTACTTGCTCAACAAACTCGAGTCCCTGTAAGTGAGGGTAGGCATCGCCAAAGGCAACAAACTCTTGTTCATGTAATAAATAGCCTAACCCCTTTTTTACCAACCCTTTTACTTTTGGTGAATTTTCTAACTGTGGTAAATTTGCTTCTATTACTTTATCAACACTGATCATACACACCTCAATCTTAAACGCATCTAGCGATATAAGTAGGGTAAAAGCTCGCTGTGACAGTTAAGTTGCAGTTGTGTGACTTTTTAAAGAGCGCTAACGATAAGCGGAGAACAAAATGATTTTACTTGTGGCAATCACTGGCCGAGATTGCAGTCAATTAATTGAACGATTACGTACTTTATTACCCGAAGTGGAAGTACAGTTGTGGTCAGAATGTACAGATTATAGCGCCGTTGAATTTGTATTGGCGTGGAATGCGCCTGCAGACTTATGGGCTAAACTCCCTAATTTAAAAGCTGTGTCGTCGTTTGGTGCAGGCGTAGACAGCATTGACTTAACGGCGATTGCACCCTCTGTTCCTGTGGTACGTATTGTCGACGAGACCCTTGCCAGCGATATGGCTGAATATGTGTTGACCCATGTATTAGCGCAAAAATTAAGATTGAAAGAATATTTTTTAAAACAATCACAAGGAGCATGGAAACCCAAACGAGCCTATGCACATCAGCATGTGGGTATTTTAGGCTATGGTGAGCTTGGAAAGGCATGTGCCAAACGTTTGGTGGCGAATGGTTTTACGGTAAGTGCATGGTCAAATAGCGAAAAACAAGAACAACAGGTTACTTGTTACCATACAGAAAATGGCTTGAATACAATGCTAAAACAGGTTGACTACTTGGTGTGTTTGTTGCCTCTTAATCAACATACTACAGGCATTATTGATGCTGCATTATTAAGTAAGCTGCAAAATCATGCGGTGCTCATTAATGTTGCCCGTGGTAAGCATGTCGTTGACGCCGACTTGCTGGCGGCTTTAGATAACAATTCCTTACGTGGCGCAACGCTTGATGTGTTCGCTGAAGAGCCTTTACCTGAAGGGCACCCATTTTGGTCTCATGATAAAATTACACTCACTCCTCATTGTGCTGCTTTATCGGATATAAACACGGTAACTGAACAAATTGCAGGTAATGTAAAAAGATTGCTAAATGGGGAAAGGTTAGTAAATCTGGTTGATAGAACAAAAGGTTATTGACATCTAATAAATTATTTTATTAAACAGCTTGTTAACATCTGTAACTTTGCTATGCTGTTGGTGGACAATAAACCAACAACAATAATAATAAGAGGTGTTATGAAATCTAATCAAGGTGGGGCAAAACTTAGCTTAGTGGTGGTGTCTGTAATCGTATTAGGTATATCTGCATGGTTTAATCAAGCCAATGCTGCAGGTGTTGACGTACCAGAAATTGTACAAAGTCAATCATAACGTTTTAAGAGGTGCTTCGCAAAGTGAGCGTTGCACCTGATTACATCTAAATTATGTTATTAACTTCTCTTAGAATGGCGCTCTCTATTCTCGTGCTTTTTCTCATCTGACTTTTTGATCATTACATAGGTAGCACCGTTGCCACCATGCTGCTTAAGTGCGCTGTGAAACGCAAGTACAGCGGGTATTTCTTGTAGCCACTTATTGGTGTAGCTTTTTAAGATACCCGGTTTCGATTTATTTTTAATACCAATTCCATGGCGAATTAACACCACGCGAATATTGCGCAGGTGACAATCATTAATAAAATTGAATAAGGTGCTACGGGCATGTTGGAGTGCCTGTCCATGCAAATCTAGGGTTGCATCAAGCTGATATTTCGCTAAGCGAAGATTTTTATAAACTTGGGCTTGAACGCCATCTTTCTTGAACGCTAAAACAGCGTGTGGATCAAGTAATTCAACGAACTCACTGCGAAGGTAGTTTTCATCGATTGCGAGATCAGACTCAGCGGCTTTACGTTTTTCTTGTTGTGACAGAGAAGGGCCTTGCTTGGTGGTATCGAGTTTTACAGTATCGTGCTTGAGAGGCTTTACATCTTCCATAGAAGAGAGAAATAAGTCGAAGTCGTTTAATGACATAAGGCACCTCTAAAATATCTTTATACGGAATATATGGTATCTCAGTTCAGTCATATTGTAAGTAAAAAAAAAGCCCAAACATAGCGATGTTTGGGCGTAAAGGATGATAGAAGCGTTAAATGTTCTATCAAATAATCTTGGGAGAAGATTAACCTTGATTAATATTCAATTGGCCAAAAGTGTAGACCTTGAATAAATAAAATGTGTTGATCAACACTAAGCTCATATTTGAGATCACACTTGATGACATCAGATCTAAACTAAACGATAAAAATAATAAACTACACGCGCTAATAGCAGCAAAACGCAATAAGGTTAACTGATTAATAAAAAAAGCACCTAATCCTAGTGCAAGTAACGTAAAGTTTAAAAGCCAATCTAGCTCGTTTAGCATGGTCGTATCTAATAGTGTCTGTGTTGAAAAAGGAGCGCCATTATGGTGATCTTTTACACAGCTTTCAACCAAGTAATTTTTTATTTTCAGATTAGATTTTTTAATCCATTATTAGCTTTTTCATTGCCGCAAAAAAACCGCTTTGCTCTGTTACACGGTATTTTTGGCAACTCGCAGGGTCGCGTTTATCTTGGCATAAGTAAATCACATTACGGCTAAGGTCTGCGCGGGGTATAAGGGTTGAGTCAAAGAGGTTTGCCCCGAAGCCAAAAACACCTGGCCAATACACGCTTTGAGATACCATCCCTAGTTTTTCATATGTAATGAGAACGGGCTTGGGCGTAATTAGCATAATTAATACAACAGCGGCAATTGCATACCAACGGCTTGCACTTTTTTTAACCGGTTCGGAGGCGCCAGCCTGCTGCACCGTTTGGGGGGAGACACGTTGCGGGTTTGCAGGTCGTCGTTTTGTTGTCGATGTTGGTTTTTTTCGTGCTGGTGTTTTACCTAACAGCGATTGTTTTTTTATTTTATTAGACATAAAGCTTATCTGGCCTTTTATACATAGCTCTCTATAATGAGATTATAACGAAGTTTTTGATATAATAGTCAAATTCAGATCATATAACACTGATTGTCTTATTGCGTCACAGAGTTACATTCAATTAGTGTGAACCTTTATTGCTTAAGAGGAATAGTATGGATACGCAGCTTTCAATTCTTATCGTTGACGATGTGGGAACAGTTCGTAGTTTTTTAAATCAAACGCTCATGCACTTGGGGATTGATGACGTGCGTGAGGCTTCAACGGCTGCGCAATGTTTAAGTGAATGTAAAGAGAAAGAGTTTAATATCATTTTTTTAGATATTGAATTGCCAGATGGCGATGGTAAAGAAATTATTTCTCATATTAACGACATTTCACCAGAGGCGAATGTGGTGATGGTGTCAGCCCATTCAACAGTTGAAAATGTGAAAGATGCAATTGATAAAGGCGCTAAAGGGTTTGTTGTTAAGCCGTTTACACCGAAGAAAATTGCGGCAATGTTGAAAAAGTTCTACCCAGAGCTGGAAATTGTGTAACGTCAAATTTCAGGCAAAAAAAAACCGGCAAAAGCCGGTTTTTTTATATCTTTCAAAAACAAATTATAGCGCTTTGATTTTAGCTGCTAAACGGCTCTTATGACGAGCTGCTTTGTTTTTGTGGATTAGACCTTTAGTTGCGTAACGGTCTAGGATAGGTGTTGCAACAGCAAATGCTGCTTGTGCAGCTTCTTTGTCGCCCGCTTCAATTGCAGCAACTACTTTTTTGAAGTAAGTGCGCATCATTGAACGACGGCTTGCGTTATGTTGACGATTTTTTTCGCTCGTGATAGCGCGTTTTTTTGCAGACTTGATGTTAGCCAAGGTTTGCTCCTAACAATCTTAAAATAAGCTTAATTTAAAGGCCGTGGAATATGCCTGTTTTTATCATGAATGTCAATGAATTTTTGACAGCTCAAGAAAAACTGCTCCTTATAACGAACATCAATTTGCCGCTTTAGCAGTTAATATCGCTATTGTAACAAAGCGTCGTGTCCGAGCCTAGTGCTTTAGAGATATTTTAGGCATAATCGCCCATCTTAAAGGTTTTTTGATAATAGGTTTAAGGTGGCAAAAGGATTATTTCGTTCCGGGATGATTGTCAGTGCGATGACGATGATTTCGCGTATTTTAGGGTTAGTTCGCGATGCGGTTGTTGCTAACTTGCTGGGTGCAAGTGCGGCAGCTGATGTGTTTTTATTTGCTAATAGAATCCCTAACTTTTTACGACGTCTATTTGCCGAAGGCGCATTTGCACAGGCATTTGTGCCCGTATTGTCTGAAATAAAAGAGCAGCAAGGTGACGACAAGGTTAGACTCTTTGTCGCGCAGGCTGCGGGCACTTTGGGCACAATTTTGCTGATCGTCACTTTATTTGGTGTGATTGCCTCGCCAGTGATTGCTGCTTTATTTGGTACTGGCTGGTTTATTGATTGGTGGCAAGGGGGAGAGGATGCCGCTAAGTTCGAATTAGCGAGTGCGTTATTAAAGCTCACGTTTCCGTACTTGTTTTTTGTGAGTCTTGTTGCTCTTAGTGGCGCAGTAATGAATGTGTATAACCGCTTTGCCGTGGCCGCATTTACCCCTGTTTTATTGAATATTTCAATTATTGCCTGTGCTATTTTTCTGCATGATAAATTTGCAGTAGGTGCTTATGCATTAGCAATAGGGGTGTTCATTGGTGGCTTGGTGCAACTGATTTTTCAGCTGCCATTTTTGTATCGAGCGGGCATGTTGAGCCGACCTAAGTGGGGGTGGCAAGACGAAAATGTCGTGAAAGTACGAAAGTTGATGTTACCGGCCTTGTTTGGTGTATCGATTAGTCAAATTAATTTATTGCTCGATACCATGATTGCCTCAATGCTTATGACAGGCTCCATTGCCTGGCTTTACTATTCAGACAGATTGATAGAGTTCCCCCTTGGGTTATTCGGTATTGGTATTGCAACAGTGATTTTACCGGCACTGTCTAAATTACATAGTACGAAAAGCACACTTGATTTTCAGCATACGCTTGATTGGGGAGTGCGATTTGTTATTTTCTTAGGTTTACCAGCCATGTTTGGTTTAATGGTGATAAGCCCGTTGATCATCACGGTGCTTTTTGACCATGGTGCGTTTCAAGACGGTGAAATTGATCACGTTCAAGCGGTTAGTTATGGCGTGATGGCGTACTCGGTAGGGTTAGTCAGTTTTATGTTAATCAAGGTGTTAGCGCCTGGTTTTTACTCGCGACAAGACACTAAAACCCCCGTGAAAATAGGCATAAAAACCTTGGTTCTAAACATGGTATTTAACATCATGTTAGCGCCTTTTATTGGTTATTTAGGGTTAGCTTTAGCCACGTCTATGTCGGCCAGCTGTAACGCGTTTTTACTTTATCGGCAGTTACGCAAAGAAGGGGTTTATCAGTTTTCTTCAATGAGCGTCGGTTTTACATTTAAGTGTTTGTTTTCGAGTATTTTGATGGCGACTGCGGTATGGTATGCAGGTCAGCACTTTGCATGGCGAAGCTGGCACTTTAGTGAACAAGTTATGTTGTTGGCAGGGCTGCTTGTGTTGGCTGTATTGGTATACTTTGTTGTGCTCTTTATTTTAGGAATACGACTAAATACGATAAAAAGTGTTGCAACTACTGAATCTAACTAAAAAAAAGATTATAATCGGCGCTTCAAGCCCGATGAACATGTTTTGGGCGTGCTGACAAAGGCAAATAGGTGGCATGGAGTTAATTAGAGGTATTCATAATATTCGCGCACAACACTATGGTTGCGTGTTAACGATTGGGAACTTTGATGGTGTGCATTTAGGCCATGCTGAAGTGATTAAAGGCTTGCTACTTGATGCGCAAAAACATCAGTTACCCAGCACTGTTATGTTATTTGAGCCTCAGCCACAAGAGTTTTTTGCTAAAGATAACGCACCCGCTCGATTGACACGTTTGCGTGATAAGCTTCGATTGTTAGCAGAGCTGGGTGTTGAACGCGTAATTTGTATTAGTTTTAATCAGCAGTTTGCTAACATGGAAGCAGAGCAGTTTGTTAACGAAGTCTTGGTTGATAAGCTCGGCGTGAAAGCGCTCACTGTCGGTGATGATTTTTGTTTTGGAAAACGTCGCAGTGGTGACTTTGCGTTGCTAAAAAATATGGGTGCAGCGCTGAATATAGATGTTAAAAGTACGGCCAGCTTTCGTCGTCTTAATGACAGAGTAAGTAGCACACTAATCCGCCATGCGCTAGCAGCAGGGCAATTAGAAGAGGCTAAAACGATGCTGGGTCATGGGTATGCGATTTCTGGACGTGTTATTCACGGTTGGGCAAAAGGCCGTGAGCTTGGTTTTAGAACGGCAAATATTGCCTTGAAACGTCAAGTATGCCCAGTAAATGGCGTATTTGCGGTGAAAGCGACCGTTGGCAATGAACAGCTGTTTGGGGTTGCAAATATTGGCAACAAACCCACATTTAACGGGACACGCGCATTATTAGAAGTTCACCTTTTTAACTTTGCGCAGGACATTTACGGACAATTTATGCATGTGGAGCTTGTAAAAAAGCTTCGCGATGAGAAAAAATTCGAGACATTAACACAACTGACGGCGCAGATTGCAGATGATGTAACCGCCGCTAAGCAGTGTTTTGGTTTAAATTAGGTAGCCGATACGGAAAGTAGGATTAATGAGCGACTACAAACATACTTTGAATTTACCGGAAACAGCGTTTCCAATGCGCGGCAATTTGGCACAACGTGAACCAACTATGCTTAAAACATGGTATGAAGACGATCTATATGGTCAAATTCGCAGCGCTAAAAAAGGTAAAAAAACCTTCATTTTGCATGACGGCCCTCCGTATGCAAACGGTGACATCCATTTAGGCCACTCTGTAAACAAAATTCTTAAAGACATTATTGTTAAGTCAAAAACCTTGTCTGACTTTGATGCGCCTTATGTGCCTGGTTGGGACTGCCATGGTCTACCTATTGAATTAATGGTTGAAAAGAAAGTTGGCAAGCCTGGCGTTAAAGTGTCAGCGGCTGAGTTTCGTGAAAAATGTCGCGAATATGCTAAAAAGCAAGTTGAAGGTCAAAAAACAGACTTTAAACGCTTAGGGGTATTTGGTGATTGGGACAAGCCTTACCTGACCATGAACTTTGACTTTGAAGCGAATGCAATCCGTGTATTAGGCCGTATTATTAAAAATGGTCATTTACACAAAGGTGCTAAACCGGTTCATTGGTGTACAGATTGTGGTTCAGCGCTTGCTGAAGCAGAAGTTGAGTACCAAGACAAACAATCACCTGCTATCGACGTACGCTTTGAGTTTGCAGATCAAGATGCCGTTATTAACGCATTTGAACTTGCCGATGGTCATCAAGGTACAGGCGCTGTAAGCACTGTTATCTGGACAACCACACCGTGGACACTTCCTGCCAACCGCGCAGTGGCTGTTCATGAAAAGCTTGAGTATGCATTAGTTCAAGTTGATGACGAGGGCGCGCAACAGCGTTTGATCTTAGGCTCTGAACTCGTTAAAGATGCGATGGATCGTTACGGTTTCAATCATTACCATGTACTGGGTTATGTTAAAGGTGCTGCCTTAGAAAACTTACACGTTGCTCACCCTTTTTATGACTTCACAGTGCCTGTGATTGTTGCTGAACACGTAACGACAGATTCGGGTACGGGGGTTGTTCACACTGCACCTGGTCATGGTCAAGAAGATTTCGCGGCTGGTCTTGCATATGGTTTAGAAGTAGCAAACCCGGTGGGTGCAAATGGTGTTTATTTACCTGATACGCCACTGTTTGCAGGTCAACATGTATTTAAAGCCAACGCGAGTGTTATTGATGTATTAACAGAAAATAACGCGCTGTTGCATCATCATGCACTCAATCATAGTTACCCACATTGCTGGCGTCATAAAACGCCAATCATCTTCCGTGCTACACCACAATGGTTTGTAAGCATGGATCAAGCGAACCTTCGTCAAGATTCATTGAATGAAATCAAAAAGACAGAGTGGTTACCTGAGTGGGGTGAAAGCCGCATTGCGAACATGGTTGAAGGCCGACCTGATTGGTGTATTTCACGTCAGCGTACATGGGGTGTACCTATTGCATTGTTCGTTGATAAAGACACAGGGGCGTTACACCCGAATACGCAAGCATTAATCGAAGAAGCGGCTAAGCTAGTTGAAAAATCAGGTATTCAAGCGTGGTACGATTTAGACCCTGCAACATTACTTGGTGATGACGCTGATCAGTACATGAAAGTGCAAGATACTTTAGATGTTTGGTTTGATTCAGGTGTGACTCACGCGTGTGTTGTTGATGCGCGTGAAGACTTGACGGGCCCAGCAGATCTTTACCTTGAAGGGTCTGACCAACATCGTGGTTGGTTTATGTCGTCAATGATGACATCGGTTGCAATTAATGGCCATGCACCTTACAAGCAAGTGTTAACGCACGGCTTCACCGTTGATGAAAACGGCCGTAAGATGTCTAAGTCACTGGGTAACGTTATTTCACCACAAAATGTGATGAACAAACTAGGTGCTGATATTTTACGCCTATGGGTTGCATCAACAGACTTTACTGCAGAGATGACGGTTTCGGATGAAATCTTCAAGCGCTCGGCAGATCGTTACCGTCGTATCCGTAACACGAGCCGTTACTTACTTGCTAACTTAAATGGTTTTGATCCAAAAACAGATCACGTTGCTATCGACGATATGGTTGAACTAGACCGCTGGATTGTTGGTCGTGCTGCCGAGTTACAAGATGAAATTTTAGCTGCTTACGACAAGTACCAAATGTTACTTGTAACGCAAAAATTAATGAATTTCTGTACGGGTGAGCTTGGTTCATTCTACTTAGATGTAATCAAAGACCGTCAATACACAGCGAAAAGCGATAGCCATGCACGCCGCTCATGTCAAACAGCGCTTTATCACATTGCAGAAGCAATGACGCGTTGGATGGCACCAATCTTAAGCTTCACTGCACAAGAGATTTGGGAAGCATTACCGGGCGAGCGTGATAAATTTGTATTCACATCAGTGTGGTACGATGGCCTTAAAGCCTCTACGCAAGGTAAGTTCAGTAACGATGATTGGCTCACAATTCTAAATGTACGTGATGAAGTGAACCGCGTATTAGAAGCGGCGCGTAAAGAAGACATTATTGGTGCGACTTTACAAGCAAATGTCAGTATTTATGCAACTGAAGCGTTAAGTTCAAAACTTGCCGCATTAGGTGATGAATTACGCTTTGTATTATTAACTTCTGGTGTCACTGTTGAAACGGTTACTGAACAACCACAAGGTAGCCAAGCAACTGAAATTGATGGCTTGTTCATCAACGTTACAGCAACAACGGCAGAAAAATGTGAACGTTGTTGGCATTACTGTGATGATGTAGGTGCTGAGCCTGCTCATCCTGAAATCTGTGGCCGTTGTGTTAGCAATGTTGATGGCGACGGTGAACAACGTCAGTTCGCATAGGAGTTGTTTGTGAGCAAACTAGCCGGAAAAAGTGGCTTAGTATGGTTATGGCTGAGTCTACTACTTTTAGTAGTAGACCATGCGACAAAAACACTTGTTGTAAATACCATGACCTACAAAGAATCTATTGAAATTTTGCCATTCTTTAATTTTACCTATGTGCATAACTATGGTGCTGCCTTCAGCTTTTTAAGTGATGCTGGTGGTTGGCAACGCTGGTTTTTAAGCTTAATTGCTGTGGTTATTAGTGTGCTTTTAACATGGTGGTTAAAACGTTTACCTGCCAGTAATAAGGTGTTGTGCTCTGCGTATGCACTTGTACTTGCGGGTGCGATTGGTAATTTATACGATCGTATTGTCTATGGTTATGTAATAGACTTTTTGCATGTGTATTATGAAAATTGGCACTTCCCAGCGTTCAATATTGCCGACAGTGCAATTTGTATCGGTGCAGCATTACTTTTATACGATGCCTTTACAGGCGAAAGTCCTAAGGAGCAAAAAGCATGAGCCAAGCAGTAATTGGTGAAAAGTCTGAAGTGATCTTTCATTTCTCAATTAAATTAGAAGATGGCTCAGCAGCTGATTCGACGAAGGTGCACAATAAGCCTGCAAAATTAAGAATGGGCGATGGTAGTCTAACCGCCAACTTTGAAAAGTGTTTGTTAGGCCTAGCCGCAGGCGAGAGTAAGTCATTTGAACTTGAACCTGAAGATGCCTTTGGGCAACCAAACCCAGATAATATTTACTATGTAGACCGCAGTAAGTTTGGCGCTGACACTCCAGCTGAGGTGGGGAACATTATTGCCTTCACTCAACCTGATGGCACTGAATTACCAGGACTTGTCCGTGAGGTACAAGGTGAGTCTGTAACGATTGATTTCAATCATCCACTTGCTGGCCAGCGTTTAACCTTTGAAGTCGATATTTTAGAGGTAACAGGGTAATGGATATTTTATTAGCTAACCCACGTGGTTTTTGTGCAGGTGTTGACCGCGCAATCAGTATCGTTGAGCGAGCACTAGATATCTTTGAAAAGCCTATTTATGTGCGACACGAAGTGGTGCATAACCGCTATGTAGTAGACGGTCTTAAAAACCGCGGTGCTGTATTCGTTGAAGAACTTGATCAAGTTCCTGATGACAGCATTGTTATTTTTAGTGCTCACGGTGTATCTCAAGCGGTACGTAGTGAGGCTAAGCGTCGTGAATTAAAAGTTTTCGATGCAACCTGTCCGCTAGTTACCAAAGTACATATGGAAGTAACGCGCGCGAGCCGTAAAGGCATCGAGTGCATTTTAATAGGTCATCATGGTCACCCTGAAGTAGAAGGCACCATGGGGCAATATAATAACGAAGCAGGGGGGATCTACTTAGTAGAAACACCGGAAGATGTTGCAAATCTGACGGTTAAAAATCCTGACAATTTATTTTATTGTAGTCAAACAACCTTGTCGGTTGATGACACTGCCGATGTTATTGATGCTTTACGTACAAAGTTTCCTGCAATTGATGGTCCGCGTAAAGATGATATATGTTATGCGACACAAAACCGTCAAGATGCGGTGCGTGACTTAGCAGATAAAGTTGATGTGTTACTGGTTGTGGGAGCTAAGAATAGCTCAAACTCAAATCGTTTACGTGAACTTGCAGATAAAATGGGCACTAAAGCGTATTTAATTGATGATGCAAGTAACGTTGAAGCTGATTGGTTTAACAACGTCAATGCCGTAGGGGTTACTGCGGGCGCATCTGCACCAGAAGTGTTAGTGCAGCAAGTAATTACTCGTCTAAAAGAATTGGGTGGAAACCAAGTTGTTGAAAACCCTGGCGAAGAAGAGAATATAGTATTTGCCGTTCCTGTTGAGCTACGCTAATCTAAACGAGTAGTTAACAACAGATACTAGGAGAGCCCATGAGCACACAGCCAAATCAAAACGGCTTGTTGATTGCGGCTCTTTTTCAATCCCGAGGTGTACTTGCTACACTCGTGGTAAGTCAAGTTATTGCTATTTTACTAGCGTTTGCCCCTGCAAGCGAAGGCGATGTGTGGCTTCGTCTTGCCATTTTCAGTTTCTTTTTGCACTTAATCTTTCTGACAAGTGTGGCTGCACTGTATATTTTCAGAAAATACTTGGCACGCCGTTCTAATAATTTCCAACTACTTATCCTGACTATTTCATTATTACTATCAACGTGTTTTTACAGTGTGGCCGTATTATTTCTCTCTGCAGATATTTATTATATTGAATCAGCGGGCTATTTTATCGCGAGTAATGTACTCATAATCTTTTTAGTGGCGGCATTATTTAGTCAATTTGTTGTTATACAAAACCAAAAAGAGCTACAAACCAAAGCATTAGCGCATGCTGAGTTAGATGCGTTACAAGCACGTATTCGTCCACACTTTTTATTCAATAGCTTGAACACAGCTGCCGAGCTAACGCATTATGATGCCGAAGCCGCCGAGCAAGCCATTTTGGCTTTAGCTGCGTTGTCACAAGCTGCAATGAAAAGCGGTAAAGCGATTTCTTTGCAAGACGAGCTGATATTATGTGAGCAATATATTGCTCTTGAGCGTTGGCGTTATGGCGAGCGATTAACGGTTAATTGGCAGATGCCAGCGTGCGTCCCAGACGTTGAAATTCCGTGTCTAACGATACAGCCTATTATTGAGAACGCGGTGTATTATGGCCTTGAACCGGCTTCTGAGAGCACAAAAATTACCATAGAGATGCATATAACCGATAAAAGCTATACGTTTATTATTATTAATCCTGTGGTTGAAAATGCAGAGCAGCGCCGCGCTGGTAATGGCATGGCACTTGAAAACATTCGCCAAAGGTTGGCGCTTTTTTATCACTATCGTGCCAAGTTAACCACCACACATCGCGATAGTGAGTTTAGAGCTAAACTTGTTATTCCAAGGCAGGAAATTACATGATCAATGTTTTGATTGTTGACGATGAACCGCTGGCTCGGGCACGTGTTAGGCGTTTATTAACCATGCATCCTAACTACCATGTTGTTGGCGATGCAGACAATGGTGAGCAGGCGGTAACGCTGTGTAAAGAGTTGCAACCGGATATCGTGTTATTAGATATTAATATGCCAAAATTAAGTGGCTTAGAGGTCGCAAAGGCATTAAAGTTGCTTGCTATACCTCCGGCTGTGGTGTTTTTAACTGCCCATTCTGAACATGCTCTAGAAGCATTTGAGTTAGCGGTAGATGGCTATTTAGTAAAACCTGTGACCGAGCAAGCACTTACAAAAACCTTACTGCAACTTAGCAAACTAAATCGTACACAAGTCAATAGGCCTGTTCATTCACATATCACCTATCAGTTAGCGGGGGCTATGCGCCGAGTCAATATCGACGATGTGCTGTGCTGTGTTGCAGAGCAAAAATATACGCGACTAATTTTTGTTGGCGGTGAAGCTATTATCGAGCATAGCTTGAAACAGCTTGAAAGTACGTACTCACAACAATTATTGCGTATTCATCGTAATACCTTGGTTAATAAGCTGCATATACAGAGCCTTCATTGCTCTGTGTCAAGTGGTCATCATTTGATAATGCGACATTATGATGAACCTCTCACCATTAGCCGCCGAGCACTTAAAACCGTAAAACAAGCGATGGGTGAATAGTTTTATCACACAGTTTTACGGTGCCAATTTTCGATGCTGTTTTAGTCGGTATGTTCGGACCGCTTATCAATTAATTTGACCGTTCATCTAAACCCTCATTGCTATTTATTATTGTCCTTTTATGCTTATTGTATGGAAATCTATGAGCTGATTTTAATATGACACGGCATTCACATGTTCAAGGCTTTACCTTAGTTGAAGTACTTATTGCTTTTGTGATTTTAAGCTTTGGGTTGTTAGGCGCTGTAGCGCTGCAGGCAAAAGCTAAGCAAGCTAGTTTTGATTCAATGCAGCGTGCTGCAGCGGTGGCGTTAGGAAACGATATTATTCAACGAATGCGAGCAAACGATTCCACAGGATTTACAGCCCTCTATAATGGCACTTTCACAAGTGACACTGCGTTAAATACCAATTTACAATGCTACAACGCAGCGTGTAATGCTCAGCAACTTGCAGCCCTTGATAAACAGCAATGGGTGCGGGCTATTCAAGCGCGTGAAAATACCGGGGCTTTAGATGATGCAACGGTGTGTATCAAGAGCACGCCTGTCGCAGCGGGTAATGCAAGTGAATTTAATATTAACGTGGTGATCAGTTGGCAAGGTCGACAAGCAATTAAAGCAAATGCAGGTACGTCGGCAATTGAATGCGGTGCAGCCAATGATAAGCGTCGTTTAATTGTGCTTGAAAGCTATATTTACTTAAGGTCTTGATATGAGAAAGCATGCAGGATTTACGTTAGTTGAAATGATGGTTGCGCTATTTATAGGCGGACTTGTTTTAGGTGGCGTTATGTTCACCTATATTAGTATGAAAGTGACCACGCGTGACACCATGACAATTGGTGAGTTACAAGAAACAGGCCGATTAGCGATTAATATTATGCAACGTGATATTGAGCAAATAGGCTTTTGGGGAACATTTTATGAAGACTCGTTTTCGCCAGCAAATACAGAGTCAACCGCTAATCCTACTCCCGATTGTTCTGAAGGGCTTAACAATGGTAGTTTCCCGGTTAAAACAGCAACGAGTAACTTTCGCTCAGTGTATGCAGTGTTAACCGCGACTGGTGATGCATTAGGCTGCATAAAAAACGCTAAAAAAAATACAGATGTTCTGCAGTTAAAGTTTCTTGAAGGTTTGCAAATTCGACCTGATGATACAGGTGCTGGCAGTTATTACTTTGTTGCCGAACAAGAAAGAGCTCAGTTTGTACAAGGGCCAATTGATGGTGCCTCACTTAATGTTAACGCGACTGTATGGCGTTATCGTCATCACGTTTATTACATTTCTGAGCAAAATTACACAATAAATGACCAACCTGTCACTGTGCCCGTTTTAATGCGCAGACGTTTAAAACCAGGCTCAGGCATGGTTACAGAAACGATAATGGAAGGGGTTGAGGACATGCACTTTGTATTTGGTCTCGATACAACCAATAATAGCCGTGTTGATACGTATAAAAGTATTAACCAAATGACGAATACTGATTGGGAAAACCGTCATGGCATCTTAACTGTGCAAGTTTTCCTATTAGTCAGAGCGCTTACCCCAGATGGCGATTTAAAAATTCAAAATCAAACGTATACCTTGGGTGAAGATGAAAGTAGTAGAGAGCTAACCTTTACTGATAATTACCGTCGAGCATTGTTTACCACGACTATTCGCTTAAATAATGTGGGAGCTAATTTATGGCGTATATAACGTTAGCAAAAAGACAACAAGGCGTTGTGTTAATTGTTGCTCTTATTATGGTTGTCGCGGTCACAGGCATTGCAGTTACTCTTATGAGTAGCAGTAGTATTGACATTAAAATCACCAATGCAGCACAAGAACGTGAAGCTGCAGAAAATGAGTTAATTGGCACGGTACAGCGCGTAATAGCCAACCAAGCTGCTGCAGGGGCAAATAGTGCCTTTTTTAAAAGAGCATCAGCAATACCTGGCGGAGTTCATGATTTAGGGAATATTGGCGATGCATCAAGTTCGATGGTTAATTTAAATAACGGCCCAAGTGATATTCCTTGTCCACGCAAGTTTAATTTTACAGCGGGTGTGTCATGCAACATGTTGCAAATAGATACATCAATTACCTATGGCTCTAAAAGTAATCACACACTCACAATCACAACGGGTGTTGCTCAAGAGATGGTAGGCCGTAACTCAGGCCGTTAACGGAGACTCATGATGAAAATGAAAACGTTAGTGCGCAGTATACTGACTGGTTTTGTAACCTGTATGGTTACTGCAGTGTATGCTGAAGACATAGAGCTATACGTTAACTATAATGTGAAAACAAATGAAAAACCGCGTGTTTTACTTATTTTTGACACTTCTGGAAGTATGGCATTTTCTACTGCAACGGGTAAAAGTTGTGGCTACAGCAGCTACACGGGCTATGTTGTGTGCCCAGACAGTCGTCTTGGTGTAGCAAAAAGTGCGATTACAAGCTTAGTAGATAACAATGACGATATTGATTTCGGTTTGATGCGTTTTAATAGCACAAATGGCGGTTATGTATTAGCTGGAATAGGCTCGTCATCTTCATCCTTGAAGACAGCCATTTCTGTACTACCTGCTGACGGGGGGACACCTTTAACAGAGACGCTTTGGGAAGCCTATTTATACATTACGGGTCAAAGTTTGTATTACGGAGAAAAAGTTAATGAGGCTTGGCGAGACACGTCAGTAGAGACAAAAGTCAGAAGGGGGTCAAAGCGTAAACCAAAATACAGTTATACATATATCTCTCCATTTGATACCACAGAGGAAGCAAAACGCTGTGATAACTCTGTTAATGTTATTTATATGACAGATGGTGACCCCTCTTCAGGCTCAGATAATGAGCAAGATGGAGAAATCAGTGATCTCTATAAATCTTATTTCGGTAGCAATTTAAGCGGCTCTGATAAAATTGCGGGTGTTTATTTACACAAGCTTGCGCAGATTATTCATGGCACTGAAGATGTTAAAGTGGATTTGTTTCCTTCAACATCTGATATTCATGAAACAGGGCGGGTGTATACGATTGGCTTTGGTAGCGGTATGAGTAAGGATGGTAAACGCTTATTATCAGAAACCGCTGATTTAGGCGGTGGTCAGTATCTTCATGCTGACACTGCAGAACAATTATCAAAAGCTTTAAAAAATACGATAACACGCATACGCGAAGTAAATGATACTTTTACTTCACCTTCTATTGCGAATAATAATGTTGATCAAACACGCAGTCGTGAAGGTATTTATTATGCAATGTTTTACCCAGAAACCGGTGCTCGGTGGCGTGGAAATCTTAAAAAGTTGAAAGTGTCAGGCGATGAAATCGTTGATTTGGATGGAAAGCCGGCATTAAACGCTGATGGTTTGATTGCAAAAGGGGCAAAGACATTTTGGTTACCAGATAATACAGCACCAGACGGGAACATTGTTCAGGAAGGTGGTGCAAATCTTATGTTATCAAACCTATCATCGCGGACCATTTATACCGATGCCGGGAGCGCTGGGTTAGTTGATTTTACTAAGTCGACAGTTTCTACGGCACTAGGTGGCGACTTAGCGGCAGCGTTAAAGTTTAATTTAACTACAGCAACAAGTGTCAATTCGTTGACTCTTGGGCTCTTATCGACCGAGTTAGATAAAACGATCAAGTGGAGCCGAGGAATAGATGTGGATGATGAAGACGGTGATGGCAGTACCAGTGATCAACGACAAGATATTTTTGGTGATCCTCTGCACTCAAAACCTGTGACAATTGATTACGGTAATGATGATGTGCGCATTTTAATTGGCACCAATGCAGGTTACCTACACTTTTTTCAAGATAAAAATGATGTATTAAAAGAAAGCTGGGCTTTTATACCCAGTAGCTTATACAAAATTATTAAACCATTACGAGAGAATCAAGAAAAATCAAAGGTCTATGGTGTTGATGGACCTATTTCTGTGTTCTTTGATGATAAAAATGGTGATGGAGTTGTAAATGGCACTGATCGTGTTTGGGCGTTTTTTGGCTTAAGACGTGGCGGCAATAATTATTATGGACTGGATATTACAAACCCAGATTCACCTCGACTCATGTGGGGGGGACCGATTATTGGTGGAACGGGAGACTTTAAAGAACTTGCGCAATCATGGTCTAAACCTACGGTGACATACATTAACTTAAAAGGGTATGAAAATCGACCACTGCTTGTTTTTGGTGCAGGGTACGACACCAATAAAGACAATGTTCTGCGTACTGAAGACACAAAAGGGCGCGGTATTTATATTGTTGATGCACAGAGCGGCAAAAAAGTGTGGGCTTTAACGTCGAGTGAAAATGGCTTTGCAGGTAAACACAGTATTGCTTCTGATATTAGTGTTTTGGATTCTGATTATGACGGTTACACTGATCGATTATATGCATCCGACACAGGCGGTGATGTATGGCGTATTGATATGCCTTCAAATAGCCCAACGAGCACAGAAAGTCCTTGGACACACTTTAAACTTGCGAGTTTAGGCAGTGCACTTGCATCTCAAGATCGTCGTTTCTTTTATAAACCGATGGTTGCGAGAACAATGTTTAGTAAGGTCTCTGAAACAGACGTAAATGGTAAGTCGGTTAAAACACGTATTGATACCCCCTTTGATGCAGTATTACTAGGTAGTGGGAATCGCTCTAAACCAACGGGCACCACAACGAGTGATCAATTGTTTATGATCCGCGATATCAATACAGTGACGCGCTCATTCCAAAGCGATGAGATTCCAGCGGCGATCACCCAGGCTAATTTAATGAATATGGATGCTGACCCGTTTGGTAATGCACTTGATAGTGTAGATAAATTTACCGATTTAGAAGTTGAATTAGGTCAATACCATGGTTGGTATTATACCCTTCCAGTGGCTGGTGAAAAATCACTGGCAGCAAGTACGGTTATTGGAGGAGTCGCTTATTTCACCAGTTACGCACCCGCTTCTTCAACAGAAACAGCGAATCAGTGTTCATTAACGGGAGGCTCAGGGGGATTATATGCGTTCCACTTACACTACGGTACAAAAGTGTATGATAGTCTAAAATTTACGACCTCAAATGATGTACCTGATACACCTCAGCTTTATTTCGGTGTTGGTGATAGCTGTGTTGATAGTAATAACAATGGTTTTTGTGATGGAAGCCCGGATGCTGATAACCCAGATGAGATTAAGGATACAGACGAAAAAGTCAAAGAGATGAGTCAGTTCTTAACCATAGGACCAGGTCTTAAAGGCGAGCAAAACCCCTTTAAAGTGAAAGAAATACAAGGTCCGGGTTTAACGGTTAAAGATGGAAAAATACAACTGGTTAATGATGCAACTCCGATTGGTTTTGGTTTTAAAACACAGCAAACCTATATTTATAAGCGAGAAGTAAATGACAAGAGTAACTAATAAAGTAAAAGGGTTTACCTTAATCGAACTGATGATTACCGTGGCAATTTTAGGCATTATAGCCAGTATTGCGTTACCAAGTTACTTTGAGCATGTTAAACGCACTGCCAGAACAGAAGCCATTACTGCATTACTTGATGCTGCCAATAAGCAAGAGCAGTTCTTTGTCGATAACAGGCAGTATACAACAACTTTGGCTAACTTAGGGGTCAGTGCTACAACTGAGAATAATTTTTATAAAATTTCAGTTGTTGTCGATAACAGTGCCGGTACATTCGCGTTTACTGCCACACCTGCAGCAGGGCCCGTTTTACAAGATGGTGAATGTGCAACATTAACTATTTCAGATACAGGATTAAAAACCTCAACGGGCTCTGCGAGTGCGAGCACCTGCTGGGGTAAGTAATCCCTCATTGAATAATTGAAATATCAGGATTGGCATTTGTTGGTGTCTTTTAGCCGAGTACGCCCAATAGAGCTTATTGAAATAGCAAGCCCTTTAAGGCTTGCTATTTTGTATTCAGGGCAGTACACAAAGGTGCCATTATTAAATCCCACAGGCATGCCATCTGAACGAAATGTGATTGAATGGCGGGGGTAAGTTAGCATATCAAGTTTATCGACTGCTTCAAGTTCCCAAATAATAGTATCACCTTCATCAAGCACTCCAATATCGCCCCTGTCGACAAATACGGTGAGTGCTTTGTGCCAATGCTCTCGATTGCATTGATTTTCTTGTAGCCCACAAAAAGTAACGTATGTGCTGTGGGTTTTTGCGTTATGGCGGCTTACGCTTAATGCGCGTTTAACTAAGTGAGTGCGGTTTTCTAGGCGACTTTTAGCTAGATAAGGCTTATATTCAAACAGCGCAATATTCATAAGTATTGCGACTATTGATAGCACCACTAAGCTTTCAATGAGTGTTGCACCATTTCTATGGTGCAACGTGTTTAAGGTCTCCATCCGTGAAGACTCCAAATTGTGACAGTTTAATTAACTATAGCTGGACCTAAAATGGTGTCAAATTATGGGGCTTAATCACAGGTATTTGTTGTATCACCTAGGTATAAAGCAGTGCCAGATTTAAATACCTGCAATGCTTTGTTGTTATCATTTGCGCCAGAAGGGCAAAAAGTAAAGGTGCCTGGATCAGAGGTGATCATACCGCTAGTATCAAAGATAAGTGCGTTATTGCCACTGAAACTCAGTTTACTCGTTTTAGGGATTTCTTGGAGGACTCTCAAAGTGGTATCGCCATTAGCAGGGTTATAACTGCCATTCTGATCTGAATCAAAAAATACAAAGACCGTGCCTTGGTCCCAATCATTAGAGCAATTCATTTCTGTATTACTCTCAATATTAGCTGTTGCTCCACTACAGACTACAACAATTGCATCGCTACTGGTGGCTTTTGCCCGTGCAAAGCTAATACTGCGCTTTAATTCTTGTAAGTAGCTTTCGGCGCGGTCATTTTCTAGCAAATCAGAGCTATCCCACAGTGCTATGGCAGCCACAATGCCCACGATTGCAATGGTGACCATCAGTTCGAGGAGTGTAAAGCCCTTTTGTAATGATTTCATTGTTGTCTCTACTTTTAATACTTTATTTAATAATATCATGATTGTTGATTTTATCACCGTATTTCATAGCTTTGTTTGCTATAGAGAGCCGTATTGTCTAAAATCGAGGCAATCAAGAAATAATAAGTAGCCTTAAAATGAAAAAAATCGAAGCAATTATTAAACCATTCAAGCTTGATGATGTTCGAGAAGCATTATCAGAGGTAGGCATCACCGGGATGACGGTTAGTGAGGTTAAAGGTTTTGGCCGTCAAAAGGGGCACACAGAACTTTATCGCGGTGCTGAATACATGGTTGATTTTTTACCCAAGGTAAAACTAGATATTGTACTAAGTGATGAAGACGTAGATAGAGCCATTGATGTGATTGTTAAAACGTCACAAACGGGCAAAATTGGTGATGGTAAAATATTTGTCACAGATGTTGAGCGTGTTGTGCGTATTCGTACCGCAGAAGAAGATGAAGACGCAATTTAACGAAATAGCAGTCACACACACTGTAAAAAAGGCGCCAAATTTGGCGCCTTTTTAATGCTTATTCAGCGCTTAGGTTATTTACGCTTATTTGCTTCGCGCGTTTCTTTAGCATGCGCACTTAGCTCAGGTAAACCTAGCTTCTCGTAGCTTTTCTCCATGATCTCTAATGCTTGATCTAGATAACTGCTTTGCGAGTAGTGTTCAACGACATATTTACCTCGGTTTGCAGCGGCAAGATAAGCTTCACGCTCGTAATAGTACTCTGCTACTTTTAGTTCATAACGCGCCATTTTGTTAAG
Source organism: Pseudoalteromonas sp. PAB 2.2 (assembly GCF_001938575.1). Classification (NCBI taxonomy): domain Bacteria; kingdom Pseudomonadati; phylum Pseudomonadota; class Gammaproteobacteria; order Alteromonadales; family Pseudoalteromonadaceae; genus Pseudoalteromonas; species Pseudoalteromonas sp. PAB 2.2. Next base: position 149,159 of record NZ_LYPI01000009.1, on the reverse strand, counting down.
TAACCATACTAAACGTTTTTTCGCTTCTGGCGCATAAACGCTATTTGGGAAACGTTTCAGTAAGGTTGATAAATCGGTAAATGCAACCCGAGTGCGATTTGCATCTCTATCCGCACGGTCTACACCAAAGTATTCTTGGAATGCGTTTTTGTCTGCTTTGATATTAACCAAGCCACGCATGTAGTACATGTAATCTAAATCTTTGTGATTTGGGTTTAAACGAATGAAACGGTCAATTGTTGCGAGAGCTTGTTCAGTATTGCCTGCTTGATAATGTGCATACACGAGATCCATTTGTACTTGTTTTGATAGTGGACCAAATGGATAGCGTGAATCAATAGCGCTTAATAACTCAATAGCTCGTGCATAAAGGCCCGAATCTAACGTTTGTTTCGCATCTTCATATAAAGCTTGTGCAGATTTATTCGGAACGCGTTGAATATCTTCTTGATCAGGAGCAGATGAACAGGCTCCTAGGCCAAGTAATGAAACTGAAAAAACAATGGCGAACGCACGTTTCCCTATTTTATTTATCATTTTATTTATTACCTTCGATGTCTTCGGCTAGGCCAAGTGAGGAAAACCGAGTAAACTATACATACAATGCTAATTAAAGCGATTCTAACCCAGTCGAGCAAAGCTTGCACTGGTAAATTGGGTAAAGTTACTAATGTCAGAGCAAATTTCTCTCCAAGCCGAGGTTCCAATTGACCTTGGCGGTAAACGTCTAGACCAAGTATTGGCGCAATTGTTCCCTGATTATTCTCGTTCACGTATAAAAACGTGGATTTTGGATGATAAAATCACCGTGAATGGTGAAATATTAAACACCCCGCGTGAAAAATTACTCGGTGGTGAACTGGTCAGTGTTGAAACAACCATTGAAGCACCGCGCGAGTACGAGGCACAAAATATCAAATTAAACATCGTTTATGAAGACGATGATATATTAGTAATCAATAAACCGATGGGATTAGTGGTACACCCAGGGGCTGGTAATCCAGACGGTACAGTATTGAATGCCTTGCTTCATCATTACCCCGATATAATTAACGTGCCGCGTGCAGGTATCGTGCACCGTCTTGATAAAGACACCACAGGTTTAATGGTGGTAGCAAAAACAATTCCTGCGCAAACGCACTTAGTGTCTGCACTGCAAAAGCGTGAAAACTTCACACGTGAATATGAAGCAATTTGTAATGGCACTATGACGGCAGGCGGTATGATTGAAAAGCCAATTGGCCGCCATGCAACAAAACGTACTCACATGGCTGTTCATGAAATGGGCAAACCTGCGGTGACTCATTACCGTGTTGCTGAAAAGTTTCGTGCACACACACGCTTACGTTTACGCCTAGAAACTGGCCGTACTCACCAAATTCGTGTGCACATGGCGTATTTAAACCATCCACTGGTTGGTGATCAGTTATATGGCGGGCGCCCACGTCCACCGAAAGGCGCAACGCCAGAGCTATTTCAAATGCTGAGAGACTTTAAACGTCAGGCATTGCATGCGGTTAAATTGTCAATTGCGCACCCTATTACAGGTGAGTTAATGACATGGCAGGCACCTATTCCAGACGATATGGCCGCTATGACAGAAGCATTGCGAGCTGATACGAAAGCCAATCCAAATATTGAGTATTAAACACTATGATTACGCCAACATGGACTGCCCCTGACACTATTGGAGCCCTCAGTACAACTCGTGAAAACGGGGTATCTAAGGCGCCGTTTAATAGCTTTAATGTAGGGTTTCATGTTGGTGATGATGAGCAAGCTGTGCAGACAAATCGCACTGCTTTAACGAGGCAATTGCCAAGCCCTGCTGTGTGGTTAAATCAAGTACATAGTGCGGATGTGGTGGTGGTTGATGAACGCGTTGATATTCATTCAGTAAGTAGCGCAGATGCACTTTATACTCGCCTAAAGCAGCAACCGCTTGCCATCATGACGGCCGATTGTTTACCCGTGCTATTGTGTTCAACGTCAGGGGATGAAGTTGCTGCGGTTCATGGTGGGTGGCGCGGATTAGCGAAGGGAATTCTTGCCAACACACTGAGTAAGTTTAAGGCTGAGCCTGCTGACATCATTGCCTGGTTTGGTCCTGCTATCGGGGCTTTGCAGTTTGAAGTCGGGCAGGATGTTAAAGATTGTTTTTGCGATCAAAACCAGATTCATCAGCATGCGTTTACTGCCCAAGGTGAAAAATACTTAGCGGATATTTATTTACTTGCCAAGCAGCAACTCAGTCAGCTTGGTGTTGTGGGTATTTATGGCGCAGAGTATTGCACCTACTCACAGCCATCATTATTTTTTTCGTATCGACGAGATGGTCAAACAGGGCGAATGGCAAGCTTGATCTGGCGCAAATAATCGCACTTTTTAGTGATTAAATTTTCATCTCTTACTTGAACAAACTACATATCATACCCATTAATTAAGCAATTAGTTTTTTTAATAGGTAAACCTTCATGCGTTTAGATAGATTTACAAGTAAATTTCAATCTGCGCTTTCAGATGCGCAGTCATTAGCACTTGGGCGCGATCATCAATTTATTGAACCCGTGCACTTAATGTATTCATTACTTCAGCAAAGTGGCTCTAGTGTTCGTGCACTCCTTGCGCAAGCTGGCGTGAGTGCAGACGAGTTAAATACAAAATTATCACAAGAAATCGAAAAGCTTTTTAAAGTAGAAGGCGTTGGTGGCGACGTACAGCTATCGAATAATATGGTTTCGTTAATTAACTTATGTGATAAATATGCTCAAAAGCGTAAAGATAAATATATATCGAGTGAACTTTTTGTACTTGCTGCGTGCGATGATAAAGGCCCGCTAGGAGATATATTTAAAGCGCTCAATATTACTTCAACAAAAATTGAAGCGGCCATAGAGGCTATTCGTGGCGGTCAAAAAGTGGATGACCCGAATGCGGAAGAAACCCGTCAGGCATTAAAAAAATTCACCATCGACCTTACTGAGCGTGCCGAGCAAGGCAAGCTTGATCCTGTGATTGGCCGCGATGACGAAATACGCCGTACCATTCAGGTTTTACAACGTCGTACGAAGAACAACCCCGTGTTAATTGGTGAGCCAGGCGTGGGTAAAACAGCCATTGCTGAAGGCTTAGCACAACGTATTATTAATGGTGAGGTACCCGAAGGGCTCAAGAGCAAACGCGTGTTGTCGCTTGATTTAGGGGCATTAGTTGCGGGTGCTAAGTACCGTGGTGAGTTTGAAGAGCGTTTAAAATCAGTTTTAAATGAATTAGCCAAAGAAGAGGGCCAAGTAATCCTCTTTATTGATGAAATTCATACCATGGTTGGTGCAGGTAAAACTGATGGTGCGATGGATGCAGGGAACATGTTAAAACCCGCTCTTGCACGTGGTGAGCTTCACTGTGTGGGAGCCACAACGCTTGACGAGTATCGCCAATACATTGAAAAAGATGCAGCACTTGAACGTCGCTTTCAAAAGGTATTCGTAGCAGAGCCATCGGTAGAAGACACCATCGCGATTCTTCGTGGTTTAAAAGAGCGTTACGAGCTACATCACTCTGTTGATATTACCGATCCGGCAATTGTTGCAGCGGCGCAGCTATCGCACCGTTACATTAGCGATCGTCAGTTACCCGATAAAGCGATTGATTTGATTGATGAAGCGGGCTCGTCAATTCGTTTACAAATTGACTCTAAACCAGAGTCACTTGATAAACTTGAGCGTCGTATTATTCAGTTAAAACTCGAAGATAATGCACTTGCCAAAGAAAAAGATGAAGCAAGTCAAAAGCGTCGTACTGAAATGCAAGAGCTAATAGCTGAACTTGAAGTGCAGTATCGTGAGCTTGATGAAGTATGGAATGCCGAAAAAGCCTCTTTGCAAGGCACACAAGTGATTAAAGCGGAGCTTGAACAGGCTCGTTTAGACTTAGAAGTCGCGCGCCGAGCAAGTGATTTACAACGGATGTCTGAATTACAGTATGGCCGTATTCCTGAACTTGAACGCAAGTTAGATCTTGCATCGCAAGCAGAAATGCAAGAAATGAGCTTACTTAAAAACCAAGTTGGTGAAGATGAAATTGCAGAAATTTTATCGCGCTGGACAGGTATACCCGTCTCTAAAATGCTGCAAGGCGAGCGAGAAAAACTACTGCAAATGGAAGATCAACTTCATCACAAAGTTATTGGCCAAGATGAAGCCGTGGTTGCTGTAGCGAATGCGATTCGTCGGTCACGTGCAGGGCTTGCTGATCCAAACCGCCCAATAGGTTCTTTTTTATTCTTAGGCCCAACAGGGGTAGGTAAAACAGAGCTTACTAAAGCGCTTGCAAGTTTTATGTTTGACACTGAAGATGCCATGGTGCGTATTGATATGTCTGAGTTTATGGAGAAACACTCAGTAGCACGCTTAGTGGGAGCACCGCCGGGTTACGTTGGATATGAAGAAGGTGGCTATTTAACAGAAGCTGTTCGTCGTCGTCCATACTCTGTTATTTTGCTTGATGAAGTAGAAAAAGCGCACCCCGACGTGTTCAATATACTTTTACAAGTGCTTGATGATGGCCGTTTAACTGATGGACAAGGTCGTACCGTTGATTTTAAAAATACGGTGATCATTATGACCTCAAACTTAGGATCAGACATCATCCAAGAGCAAGCTGGTTCGAACGACTATGCAACGCTAAAAGAGAAAGTGATGGGCGTGTTGGTAAGCCAATTTAGACCCGAGTTTATAAACCGGATTGATGAAACAGTGGTATTCCATCCACTTGCGAATGATCATATTAAAGAAATTGCCGATATTCAGTTAAGTAAACTGCGTGAACGCTTAACCGAAAAAGGCTATCTTCTTGAGGTAACTGATGCTGCCCTTGACCGTATAGCACAAAGTGGTTTTGATCCTGTCTATGGTGCACGACCGTTAAAACGTGCAATTCAACACACCATAGAAAACCCGCTAGCGCAGCGCTTGCTTGGAGGTGAATACCTACCTGGTGCTATTATCCATATTGATGCAGATGAAAACGGGTTGGTTTTTTCAACCCGTTAATATCGGAAAATAAAGAAGCCGCATCAAATGATGCGGCTTTTGTGTTTGATTAAACAATTTTAATAAATCGCTTATTTAAGAAACACTAAACTTTAAACGTTAATAGCATATCGTTTACTTTGCGCGACCCCTCAACGAGGCCTGCGGCATCTTTAGCTACGTTATAACTGAGCTTTAAGTTCTCTTCGCTGTGTCCTTTAATACTTTCAACGTTTTCGCGTATATCTGCACTGACAACTTGTTGCTCTTCGGCTGCGGTAGAGATTTCGGTCGCCAGACCAGATATTTCATTTATCTGTGCGAATATACTCGCAAGCTCAGCTTGAGTATGTGCGGTTGTTTCAACACAACTATCAGCTTGTTGCTTAGTTGACTGCATTACTTTAGACCAACTAAATAATGTATCTTGAATTTCTTTAATTGAACTATGAATTTGCGCAGTGGCATTCTGTGTTCGTGAAGAAAGTGCACGCACTTCATCGGCAACGACAGCAAAACCTCGACCATGATCACCTGCACGGGCAGCTTCAATTGCGGCGTTTAAGGCAAGTAAGTTTGTTTGCTCAGCTATACCTTCAATTTCAGTCATCACTTGGCCGATTTTATCGGCTTCACTGGCTAATGAATTAGCGGTTGTTGCTGCTTGTTCAACTTGGTTAGCAAGGTCTGATACCATCGCGCTATTGTCTTCAATATGCAGTTTGATATCTGTACAGCTTTGGTATGTATCATTTACTTTTTCAGCTGTATGGTGCGTATTTGCTGATATTTCACCAATGGTTGCGCTCATTTGTGTCATTGCAGTCGCAATATCACCTAAACGCTGACCTTGTGCCGCTATACCCTGCTCAGTAAGCGATGACTGCGTATCTAAGTTTGTTGCGATATTCTTAAAGGAGTAGGTCGAGTCTTTAACGCGACCCAGCACTGTTCGTAATTTTGCAAATAGCATCTGCTGATTATATTGCGCAATACTAAATGGGTGTGCACCGCAATACACATAGCGTGACACAGAATCAAACTCTGCACGCTGTGATTTAAGTGCTGAAGGAGTCACTATTAACTCATCATAATTAAGCGCAGCAAGCAGTAAAATAATGGCAAGTGTCGCTAATACAGTCATCAACGATGTGGTAAAACCAAGAGCAATAACCCCCGCAAGAATAATAATCAAAGACACTATTTGTCTTAGAGACACATTTTCGCGAAACGAGGCGATTGATTTGCCATCATTAATCTTTTGATACAAAGCCGTAGCGCGTGTTTTCAAGTGTTCAGAGGGTTTTGTACGCACTGATTGATAGCCGACTAATTGTCCATGTTCGTAAATGGGTGTGACAAAGGCATCAACCCAATAATAACGTCCATCTTTACAGCGGTTTTTTACCATGCCTCGCCAAGAGTGGCCTTGTTTAAGCTTTTCCCACATTTCTTTAAATGCGGCTTTAGGCATATCAGGGTGGCGCACTATGTTATGGTTTTTACCTAATAGCTCATCTTCGGTATAGCCAGCTATGTTACAAAATTCTGTGTTTACGTAGGTAATTACCCCACGTAAATCGGTTGTCGAGACAAGCTCCTGCTGTTCAGAGTATGTCACTTCTTGATTAATGATTTCTTGCCCACGACGCATATGAGTCCTTGAAATATACTTTGTTACGGTGTGCGGATTATAATCTCAGAAAAATGTAAGGGAAGAGGGGACAAGCTGATTACTGCTAAAGTTTTAGAAATTTTATTCATCCCTTGATCTAAAGCAATAACTTGTCTGATAAATTATGCTTAAACTAACCCTTTTGTATTGCATGAAATGAATGTCAGAAATAATCGGTCTTGCTGATGGGGGTGATGAAGCAATTTAGCATCAATGAAGTGCCCTCAAACCAATTGTATAATAGTATTCACAATGGCAAGATGAGCTATGAGTGACGGAGCATAAAATCAAACAACTATTTACTCTTGAGTATTTATTTTTTGCCCCCATACACTTAGGATTAAAGCCACGCGGCTCGAGGAAGCATTTTTGATAAAACATAATTTAAATAAAACGCTAGAAGCGTTAACAGCACATTTTCCACACGCAATAAATGGGATTAAACGTGGCATCGAGCGAGAAGCATTAAGGATTAAACCAAATGGTGTTATCTCAAAACAGGGTCATCCACAAGGAGTGGGAAGCGCTTTAACCAATGACCATATCACCACTGATTTTTCTGAGTCTTTATTAGAATTCATTACGCCTGTTAGCACATCGGCTGAGCAAACATTAGCGCAGCTTAAAGATTTGCAAAAGTTTACCTTGTCACAGATGGATGATGAGCTGCTATGGCCTATCAGCATGCCATGCTTTATTGATAATCAAGATGACATTGTGCTGGCTCAGTTTGGTGACTCAAACATAGGGCGCATGAAAACGTTGTACCGAGAAGGGTTAAAGAATCGGTATGGCAGCATGATGCAAGCTATTGCTGGTGTGCATTTTAATATCTCTTTTCCTGATGAGTTATGGCAGAGCTTGCACGCGTTGAGTGCCAGTGAGCAACCACTTAGCACCTTTATTTCAGATGGTTATCTGGGGCTTATTCGAAACTTTAAGCGTGAGCTTTGGTTAATAAGTTACTTATTTGGTGCGTCACCTGCATTATGTAGCTCATTTTTACAAGGGCGAAAAACTGATCTGCCATTTAAAAAGTTGGGCAAAGGCACATTGTACCTTGAGGTTGGCACCGCACTGCGATTAGGTAATTTAGGTTACACAAACAGCGCTCAATCATCGTTGCGAGTGATGTATAACTCGCTTGAGGAATACGTAGCAGGTTTGAAAGCTGCCATTCATACGCCTTCTGATATTTACGGTCATATTGACGACTATACCCGTGCTGAACCAAAGCAGCTTAATAAAAATATCTTACAGATAGAAAATGAGTTTTACTCGCCAATTCGACCAAAACGTAATGCTACATCAGGCGAAACACCGACAGATGCCTTATTACGAGGGGGCATTGAGTACATAGAAGTGCGTGCACTTGATGTAAATCCATTCAGTGAAACTGGGATCGATTTACAGCAAATCCGTTTCCTCGATGTCTTTTTAACGTATTGTCTTTTAAGCGAATCTCCAACAATGGATTGGCAAGAGCAACAGTTAAGCACACAGAACCTTGATGCGGTAGTTAATGAAGGGCGTAACCCTGAATTACAATTAACAAAACAAGGTGAAGCAGTTAGCTTGGTTGATTGGGCATCGACTATTTTTGAGAGTCTAATCCCTGTTGCGCGTTATATGGACAGTGCGTATGGCGTAAGTTACTACAGCGAAACAATTCATGAGCTGTCGAGTTGGATAACTGAGTCAAGTAAAACGTTTTCAGGGCGTTATGTTGCAACACTTGCAAAAGAAAACCAAGATAACGGCCAGTTTGCTTTAGCACTTGCACAGCAATATAAAGAAAATCATTTAGCCGCGGATTATCAGTATTACGATCCGGCTTTTTTAAGGGAACAAGCCGTCAATTCGATTGCAAAAGAGCGTGAAGTAAAAGCAGCAGATACGCTATCTTTTACGGCCTTTTTAGATGATTACTTTGCTAAAGCTTAGCGGCTTTTAGGCATAAAAAAACGCAGCCTAGGTTGGCTGCGTCAAAGATTCTTCAGGGATGAAACAATGCTATACTGCTGCATTCATAAAGTCAGACTGACTCAATAAGAAAAAGTTCAGCGAGATATTAAAAAAAATGAAAAAAAATTTAATTATTTTATCGCTGGTCGCTTCTATGGCGGGTTGTGCCACGGCTCCACCAGAGCAACCGCATGATATTTGTAAGATTTTCGAAGAAAAACCTGATTGGTATTATGATGCACGTGATGCACAAGAAAAGTGGGGCTCGCCAAAACATGTGCTGATGAGCATGATGTATCAAGAAAGTTCATTCCGTCATGATGCCGCTCCACCGATGGAATACTTTTTATGGATTATTCCTATCGGCCGAGCAAGCTCTGCCTATGGTTACTCGCAAGCAAAAACACCTACGTGGTCAGACTATATTCGTGAAACCGGCAACAGTGGCGCTGACAGAGATGACTTTGATGATGCCATCGATTTTATGGCTTGGTTTGTTTATAAAACACATAAAGTGAATGGTGTATCAAAGTGGGATGCTTACGCACAATACCTAAATTACCATGAAGGGTGGGGCGGGTATAAGCGCGGTACCTACAAAAGCAAAAAGTGGTTAATGAGTGTAGCTAATAAAGTAAAACACCGTGCGAGCCGATATGGTGCTCAGCTTAAACAGTGTGAAGATGAGCTTGATAAAAACTGGTTTGAGCGCTTATTTGGCTAAACACGTACAAAGATAAAAAAGCCCGTAACTACGGGCTTTTTTATTGCATTCAATTGCACTATAACATTAAAGAGTACCCATTCTGTTACTGTTAGGTACACTTGTGCATGTGATTACTTGCCAGGAAACTGGTGAATATGCACATCGCGCTGCGGGAATGGGATAGTGATATCTGCTGCATCGAAAGCAATTTTCACTTTTTCATAGAGGCCAAAATACACAGGCCAATAGTTATCAGAATCAACCCATGCCCAAACGAGCATACCAATGTGGCTGTCACCATGTTGACTAACATGCACAACAGGTTTCTTCGCTTCTTGGTCTTTAAGCACTAATTCGTAGTCATTAAGGACACTCAGTAGTACTTCACGGGCTTTATGAACGTCATCGCCATAGCTAATACCAAATTCAATGTCGACACGGCGAGTGGCTTCCGCAAACTTATTCTTCACGCAGCCGTTTGACAGGGCCCCATTCGGAATGATTATTTTTTCATTATCGTAGGTAAGCAAAATAGTGACGAAAATCTGAATTTCAACGACTTTCCCCATGTAACCTTGTGCTTCAATAACATCGCCCACTTTAAAAGGTTTAAAGAATAAGATCAGCACACCACCTGCAAAATTAGCCAGACTGCCTTGCAATGCCATACCCACAGCTAAACCTGCAGCACCGAGCATTGCGATGAATGAGGTGGTTTCTATGCCAATCATTGAGGCGACAGAAATAAGTAATAGTATCTTCAGAATGACAGAAATAAACGACACTAGAAAGTGTGTCAGGCCTGCTTCAAACTTTACTTTATACATTGATTTTTCGGTCATCTTGGCAATTCTGCCAATTAGCCACCAACCAATAACAAGCACCAAAATCGCTAAAATAAACTTTGGTCCATACGTCATGAGTAGCTCAATTGCTTGGTTATATACTTTTTCGATCGATATTTCGTCCATTTTTGCTCCATGTAACGAGACGTTAAAATATGCAAGCCATAGTAGACGAATTAGCTGCTTAATGTGTGTTTATAGGTATGAAATAGGAAACTTCGGGGTAGAATTATGAAATAAGCTATAAAAAAAGGAGTAGCAAGCTACTCCTTATCTGTTATTCAGTTCGTTTACTGGGAATAACTTTCACCAGTTTTACCATATTCTCTTTCACTTCCAATACTTCTATTGGGTAGCCTGCTATTCGTAGGCTTAAATTCGAATCTGGGATATCTTCAAGGTATTCAACAATTAAGCCACTCAAGGTTTTAGGGCCATCGATAGGTAATTCCCACCCCATCTCTTTATTTAGATCACGGATGTTTGCACCACCATCAACAAGCACTGTGCCATCATCTTGAGTTGTCACTTCTTCACTTGGAGTACGTGTTTGCGTTGTGGTGAAATCACCTACCACTTCTTCAAGAATGTCTTCAAGAGTTACAAGGCCTTGAATATCACCGTATTCATCAACCACTAAACCAATTCGTTCTTTTGATTGTTGGAATTTCAAAAGCTGTGTGTTCAGCGAGGTACCTTCAGGGATAAAGTAAATCTCGCGGACCGCACGCAGTAATGATGGTTTATCAAACTGCTCTTTCGTCAATAGACGAAGTGCATCACGTGAGTGAATAAAACCAACCGCATCATCAATTTGGTCGCGATAAAGTAATACGCGAGTATGCTGTGCATGTGTTAGTTGGCGACTGATTAGTTTCCAATCGTCATTAATATCAATGGCGACAATTTCGTTGCGTGGGATCATGATGTCTTCGACGGTCACTTGCTCTAAATCTAAGATAGACGTCAGCATGCTTTGGTGACGTGCAGGCAATAAGGCACCCGATTCATTAACCACGGTTTTTAATTCTTCTTTACTTAAGCTGTGCTCTTCGATTTGCGCGGTCGTAATACCAAATAAACGTAACATACCATTGGTCAGCCAGTTTACCATTACAACGAACGGGAAGAGTATTTTAAGCAAGCCTTTAAGCACGATAGAGCTAGGAAACGCGACTTTTTCAGGGTAGAGAGCCGCGAGCGTTTTTGGTGTAACTTCAGCAAAAATTAACACCACTAAAGTCAGAGCACCTGTCGCAATAGCCAAGCCAACATCACCGTATAAGCGAATACCAATAATCGTCGCAACCTGTGCTGCAGCGATATTAACTAGGTTGTTACCAATCAAGATCAGACCAATAAGTCTGTCTGGGCGACTTAAGAGTTTACTGACGCGTTTCGCTGCGCGATGGTTTTCTTTCGCAAGATGGCGTAAACGAATACGGTTAATTGACATAATTCCGGTTTCAGAACCCGAAAAATAAGCAGAAATAAGTATCAATAATCCCAATACGATAAACAGGGTACTAGTCGATATGTCGTCCAACGATGGATCCTTTTTTTATAAACCAATGCATATTAAGCTAGAGAGAGCTTGCTGAGTCAAGTTAAAACTTATTTAGTATCACTTCTTGAATGAAACGGCTGCCAAAATAAGCAAGTGATAGGATAAATGCAGCTATCATGATCGAAAATACCACGGGTTTTCCTCGCCAACCTTGGCGTAAGTGACCAACCGTAACAACCGTGAAAATAAGCCACGCAATCAATGATAAAACCGTTTTATGGATAAACTCACTGGCAAACATACCGTCTAAGAATATAAAACCAGACAGAAGTGCGAAGGTGAGTAAAATAGTGCCTAAAGTTAATAGTTGGTAGAGCTGACGCTCGACCACCATTAGCGGGGGTAAATGGCTGTGCACAATGGCCAAATCTTTACGCTTTAAGCGTTTATCAATAAAGTAAAATTGTATAGCGTATAAAGTCGCGATAATAAGTACGCAATAAGCTAGCAAAGATAGCGAGATATGTGTCACCAAGCCTAGTTCTACATCAATGGTATGAATAATCACATGATGCGGTATAAATAGGCTAGCAAGCGTTAAAATAGCTGCAAAGCCATAAACAACAGGCAATAGCAACGTTGCAGGAAACTTAAGCGACACCGCCGTGACAGACACCACAATGACCCAGCAGGTTAAAAGTGCCACATTAACAATGCTTAAATCTTGGCCGTCTGCTCGAAAAACAGAATTCACCAGTAATAACATATGTGCAAGGATTGCTACGGTGCTTAAAATCACCGTGAGCTTTTGGCTTGGGCCTTGTTTGTGAAAAAGGCGTGAAAGCACATGCGACGTTGCTAACACATAAAACAAACTAGCAATAATAGTTAAACTAATAATCATCGTGTTTTGGCCACTTAATTTATATCAATAAATCCTTGTCTCATTGATGCCATTGTATTTTATAGCAAGGCAAAAGCATAGAGTTTGTAAAAAGAAACTCAAACAGCGCACTTGAACACTGTATTGTCGACCACCATTTACGGTATACTGCTAGGAATTGAAATTTAATATTGCCTGTATTGCAACTTAAATTGTGTTTTTTGCGCGCTTTACAGGTGAAACACGTTTTATCGGAACCTTTACATGTTTGAGAATCTCCAAGAACGCTTAGGTAAAACCTTAAAAAATATCAGTGGCCGCGGACGCTTAACTGAAGACAATATTAAAGATACATTACGTGAAGTCCGCATGGCATTTTTGGAAGCGGATGTTGCGTTACCCGTTGTTCGTGATTTTGTTAAGCAAGTTAAAGAACGCGCAGTTGGCGTTGAAGTAACTAAAAGCTTAAGCCCGGGCCAAGTGTTCATTAAAATCGTTCGTGAAGAGCTTGAAAAAGCCATGGGCGAAGCAAATGAAGAGCTAAGCCTGAATGCGCAGCCGCCAGCAGTTGTGATGATGGCGGGTTTACAAGGTGCCGGTAAAACGACCAGTGTGGGTAAACTTGCTAAGTTCTTAAAAGAACGCAAAAAGAAATCTGTGCTTGTGGTGAGTGCTGACGTATATCGTCCTGCGGCAATCAAACAGCTTGAAACCCTAGCTACTGAAGTAGGGGTTGAGTTTTTCCCAAGTGATATTTCGCAAAAGCCTGTTGATATTGCCAGTAATGCGATTGCCCACGCGAAGAAAAAGTTTATTGACGTTGTTTTAGTTGATACAGCGGGCCGTTTGCACGTTGACAGCGACATGATGGATGAAATCAAGGCACTACACAGTGCGATTAATCCTATTGAGACCTTATTTGTTGTTGACGCAATGACAGGTCAAGATGCTGCAAATACAGCAAAAGCGTTTGATGAAGCATTACCACTCAGTGGTGTGATTCTAACGAAAACTGATGGTGATGCCCGTGGTGGTGCTGCTTTATCTATTCGCCATATCACCGGTAAGCCGATTAAGTTCATGGGTGTGGGTGAGCGCACCGATGCTCTTGAACCATTCCATCCTGACCGTATAGCGTCGCGTATTCTAGGCATGGGTGATGTACTTTCATTGATCGAAGAAGTCGAAATGAAAGTCGACAAGGAGAAAGCCGCCAAAGTTGCTGAAAAAGTATTTAAAGGCGATGGCTTTACACTTGATGATTTTGCTGAGCAGCTGCGCCAAATGAAAAACATGGGCGGTATGATGTCGATGCTTGATAAATTGCCAGGTATGCAAAATTTACCCGATGCAGTAAAAGGGCAAATGGGTGATAAAACATTTGTGCAAATGGAGGCGATTATTAACTCAATGACGCCAAAAGAACGCGCCCGTCCTGAAATCATTAAAGGCTCACGTAAAAAACGTATTGCAGCGGGTTCTGGTACTCAAGTACAAGAAATCAATAAATTGCTTAAGCAATTTACGCAGATGCAAAAGATGATGAAGAAAATGAAAGGTAAAGGCGGCATGATGAAAATGATGCGCGGCATGAAAGGGATGTTACCACCAGGTATGATGGGTGGCGGACCTAAGTTTTAATTTTCAAAAAGTCCGTTACGTATAAAAAAGGAGCAAATAGCTCCTTTTTTAATGGATAAATTATGCCGAATTTAGGCGCAGATGTAAGATCTAACGCACAGATCAGTGTTTAATCAACTAAACTTACATTTTGCATCACTTCTTACTTGCAATGTTGCAAAAAACTCGTACAATTCCCCAGCTCCCCGTACTGGGGAGTAAATCTTATTAATGAAAACAGTCAATCTATTTAGAGGACGGTATGGTAACTATTCGTTTGCAACGTGGTGGCGCTAAAAAACGCCCTTTCTATCAAATTGTGGTTGCGGATAGCCGTTTCTCGCGTGACGGTCGCTTCATCGAGAAAGTAGGTTTCTTTAACCCAATCGCTTCTGGTCAGGAAGAAAAAGTACGTTTAGATTTATCTCGTGTTGAACACTGGGTAGGTCAAGGCGCATCTCTTTCAGATCGCGTAGCTAAATTAGTTAAAGACGCTCGTAAAGCGGCTTAATAGGCGTAAGTGTAACCATGAGTCAAGAGAACACCTCGATAATTGTTGTAGGAAAGCTCGGCGCCCCCTATGGTATAAAGGGCTGGCTTAAGGTGCATTCATTTACTGATGATCCCGAAGGGATCTTCGATTTCAGCCCATGGTTGATAGGGCAACAAGGTAAATGGCAGACCTTAGAGGTGGTCGACTGGCGTCGCCACAACAAAGGCTTTATCGCTAAAGTTGCGCAAGTAAACGATCGAGACCAAGCAATGGCTTTCACCAATGTTGAAATCTCTGTTGACGCGGCGCAACTACCAGAATTACCGCAAGGTGAATTCTATTGGCGAGATCTCATTGGCATGTCTGTTGTAACCGATAAGGGTTACGACTTAGGCACGGTTGATGACCTAATGGAGACAGGTTCAAATGATGTTTTGGTTGTGAAAGCAAACAAAAAAGATGCATTTGGCCAAGCTGAGCGTTTAATTCCTTTTTTAACAGACTCTGTTATTAAAGAAGTTAAACACGAAGCAAGAGAAATTACCGTAGACTGGGACCCAGGGTTTTAATGTCACAAACGAGTTCGTTATGGGTAGGGGTGATAAGCCTTTTCCCGGACATGTTTGATGCTATTACCACTCAAGGGGTAACAGGTCGCGCAGTTAAAAATGGTTTAATTGACTTTAACTGCTGGAATCCACGTGACTACGCTACTGATAAGCATAGAACCGTGGATGATCGTCCTTATGGGGGCGGTCCCGGCATGTTGATGATGGTTGAACCATTGAAACAAGCCATCCTTGACGCTAAAAAAGCGGCAGGCGATGGTGCAAAAGTAATTTATATGTCCCCGCAAGGGCGCAAATTAGATCAGCAAGGTGCGGCTGAATTAGCCAACTCCGATAAACTGATTTTGATTGCCGGTCGCTATGAAGGTATAGATGAGCGAATCATAGAGTCATATGTTGACGAAGAATGGTCAATAGGTGATTTTATTCTGAGTGGTGGTGAACTACCCGCTATGACATTAATTGACGCTGTTGCGCGATTAGTGCCTGGTGTACTAGGTCACAATCAGTCAGCAGAGCAAGATTCATTTTCGGATGGATTGCTTGATTGTCCTCACTATACACGGCCAGAAACATTGGATGATAAACAGGTGCCTGCTGTATTGCTCAGCGGAAACCACCAAGAAATTGCTAAATGGCGCTTAAAGCAGTCATTAGGTAGAACTTGGTTACGTCGTCCTGACTTGTTGCATAACCTAGCTCTGACTGAGGAGCAAGCGGTACTTCTTGCAGAATTCAAGCAAGAGTACCAACAAGCTTGTGGCTAGAAGACAGTTACACCTAGGAAAGTGAGAAATATAATGGCAAAAGTAAACCAAAATATTATTAAAGCGCTTGAAGAAGAGCAGCTTAAAACAGACGTACCAGCATTCGGCGCTGGTGATACAGTAGTTGTACAGGTACGTGTAAAAGAAGGTAACAAAGAGCGTCTACAGGCCTTTGAAGGTGTTGTAATCGCTAAGCGTAATCGTGGTCTTCACTCAGCTTTCACAGTTCGTAAAATCTCGAGCGGTGAAGGTGTTGAGCGTGTATTCCAAACGCACAGCCCTCTTATCGACAGCGTAACAGTTAAGCGTCGCGGTGCAGTTCGCCGTGCGAAGCTTTACTATCTACGTGAGCGTTCTGGTAAATCTGCACGTATTAGAGAAAAACTTAACTAATACGCGCTGTTTATCAACGCAAAAAAACGGGTTGCAGCCTTCGGGTTGCAACCCGTTTTGGTTTTTAGGGAACAATTTTTCTATTGTATTAATTCGCTTAATAAAGTGAGCAGTTTTGAAGCGATAAAACGTCGTTAATAACAAGGAAAAAATGTCGTTATTTAGTCATTATCGGCAATAGCTCCTGCATTGCTCTACCTCCTGCATCCATGCAGTCGTAAATCAGACATTTTTAACGCAGGTAGCGACAGGTTTAATCCCTCAAAATGATGAAGCATTATTGTGGATTGAAATTAGCTGGCTTCTTCTTATTTTACTTTTCACACCTCTTTCAATAATTCCCGTACAGCAATATTTGAACTGGCGTATTTCCCCTGCGTGATTAGCCCCAAGGACTTTGTACTTTGCTGCTTATGCTGGTACTATATTTCGTATTAAAAGGTTTACTTTTTTGTATATTTTAGTTTACGTTTTGGGTTTGAGGTGTGGTAACAGTGGATAAGCTAGCAGAATTAAGAGCAGGGATCGATGAATGTGACGCGCAATTAGTCGCGTTATTAGCAAAGCGTAATGGTATTACAGAACAAATAGGGGCTATTAAGCAGCAAACAGGGGCGCCATTACATGCGCCTGACCGTGAAGCCGATTTGCTGGCAGCTCGTCGCCAAGAGGCAATGAGTCAAGGCGTTAACCCTGAGCTTGTTGAAGATATCCTGCGTCGTATGATGCGAGAAGCGTATCAAAATCAGCAAGGGAGCTTGGCCTGTTCTGCTCCTCAGCTATCTCCGATTGTCATTGTGGGTGGTCAAGGGGCTATGGGGCAATTATTTGCCCAACAATTTATTCGTTCTGGGTATGAAGTCCGTATTTTAGATAAACAACAGCAGGCTGATAGTGAAGCTATTTTAGCAGGCGCAAAGTTGGTGTTAGTGAGTGTGCCAATCAATGCGTTAGAACAGGTAGTAGCAGCATTACCAACGCTTGATGATGAGTGTTTATTGGTTGATATAACCTCGGTGAAGCAAAAGCCATTAAAAGCATTAATGGCAGCTCATTCAGGCCCTGTTGTTGGCTTACACCCAATGTTTGGCCCCGATATATCTCATTGGGTAAAGCAGACTGTTGTGGTATGTGAAGGGCGTAATCATGAAGTTGCGCAAGGATTATTGGCACAATTACAAGTGTGGGGCTGTCAGGTAGTGGAAATGGATGCTAAAAAGCATGATGAAGCAATGCAAATTATCCAGGTCATGCGCCACTTAACGACTTTTGTTTATGGTCAGTTTTTAGCAAAACAAAGTCATACACTCGCAGAACTGAGAAGTTGTTCATCACCCATTTATCAGCTAGAACTCATGATGGTTGGTCGTTTATTTGCGCAATCGCCAGAGCTTTACTCTGATATTATGCTTGCGCAATTTGATGATGTCGAAGCCTTATTGGCTAACTACCAAGATACGTTTGCGCAAACATTAGAAAAATTAAAAGCGGGTGATAAAGCCGCTCTTATAGATGCCTTTGCAGAAGCTAAAGCGTATTTTTCAGATGCAACGGCACATTTCTTGACACAAAGTCGTAGCTTATTGAATAAAGCGAATGATGCTAAAGTGCTTGATTAACACTGTCGCTTAAGTAAAAGCGAGCACATTGTTTGCTGCTCGCTATACACTGCTTATTAGTGACCGCCTAATGAGCCAGGTAATCCACCCGAATGGTGTTGAATAAGTCCCCATTGATAGAGTAATTCAGTCATATCAGACAAACTAAATAACGTCATACTTAAACCTACTACAGTCAATACGATTGTATAGGGCAGTGCCATAAAGACCATTCGTCCGTAAGAAAGCCTGAGCACGGGGGCAAGTGTCGAGGTGAGTAAAAATAAAAATGCAGCTTGACCATTTGGTGTCGCCACACTAGGCAAGTTAGTCCCTGTATTAATTGCAACGGCTAACAAATCAAATTGATCACGACTGATTTGCCCCGCCTCTAACGCGGCAGCGACCTCATTAATATAAACTGTACCAACAAAAACATTATCGCTCACCATAGAAAGCAATCCATTCGCAATAAAGAACATCACCAATTGTAACTGCCCTTCAAATGTCAGCACCCAACTGATAACCGGCGTAAACAAATGTTGGTCGATTATTACTGCAACAATTGAAAAGAATACACACAGCAGAGCGGTAAAGGGGAGTGCTTCTTCAAATGCTTTTCCTAACTGGTGCTCTTCAATGATCCCTGCACTGGCAGTGGCAAAAATAATCACCGATAAACCAATTAACCCGACGGTTGCTAAGTGTAAAGCAAGTCCAATGATGAGCCACACCGCTATTACTGCTTGAATAGCCAAATTGACTTTGTCACGCGTTGTTCGTTTTTTCTCAAGCTTTTTAGCATGCTCAGATAATATGGTGTGAATAGGAACTGGCAATTTAGCACCGTAACCAAATGTCTTCGTTTTTTCGAGTAGAATAGTTGTCGCTACACCTGCAATCATTACAGGCAAGGTGATGGGGAGCATGCGAAAGAAAAACTCTCCGAAAAACCAGCCAGCACGTTCTGCAATAATTAAATTTTGCGGTTCACCAACCATGGTGCATACGCCCCCTAATGCAGTACCGATTGAAGCATGCATCAACAAATTGCGTAAAAATGCCCGAAATTCTTCCAATTCTTGACGATTGACAGGACGCACTTGATTATCGTCGTTTATATCATGTTCACTGCTGGAGTCTTTCCCCGATGCAACTTTGTGGTAAATGCTGTAAAAACCCATTGCAACGGCAATAACAACCGCCATGACAGTCAGGGCATCAAGAAATGCAGATAAGAATGCAGCAGCAAGTGTAAAAGACAGCGACAGCACTGTTTTACTGCGAACTGAGACAACTAACTTAGTGAAAATATACAGTAACAGATCTTTCATAAAGTAAATGCCCGCAACCATAAAGATCAACAGTAAGATGACATCCACATTTTGAACTATTTCATGTTCAACCTGACCCGCTGAAGTCATTCCAATAAACATCGCTTCTATCGCCAGAAGTCCACCGGGTTGAAGCGGGTAGCATTTTAATGCCATAGCAAGGGTAAAAATAAACTCTAGCACCAGCACCCAGCCAGCAATATAAGGGTTTAATTGAAATAAAATCGGATTTAACAATAAAAAAGCAAGAATGGTGTATTTATACCATTGTGGCGAATTCCCTAAAAAGTTTTTAAAGATTGCCGGCAGAACTCGTTGCTGCATTGCAGTACCTTATTAGATGGGATGATAACGCTAATAAGTTAATTCACTTAGCGTTAACAGTAAATATGCTGTTAGTGTAATTTTAGTATAGCTAAAGTACGATAACGATTGTTAATTATTAACTTAAGTGTGGTTTATTAATACTAGGCTAATTATTTCGTTATTATATTTAGATTTTTATGTACACTGGATGGACTTTACTTGTTAGTTACAGAGCATCTGGTACAATCAGTGGGTTGATCGCTTTGTGCGATAGAAGTATGTGCTAACTCAAGTGGAAATTGAATGAGAATTTTTAAAGCGAAAAGTCCAGCAGGTTTTGCTGAAGAATACATTGTTGAATCTATTTGGAATGGTGACTTTCCGCCTGGCTCAATTCTTCCAGCAGAACGAGAGTTGTCAGAGTTAATAGGTGTTACACGTACCACTTTGCGCGAAGTGCTACAGCGTTTGGCGCGTGATGGCTGGTTAACGATTCAACATGGTAAACCAACTCGCGTTAATAATTTCTGGGAAACCTCAGGTCTTAACATTCTAGAGACGTTAGCACGACTAGATGAAGACAAAATGCCAGAGCTTACCGATCAACTTCTATCGGCTCGCACTAACATTAGTGCCATTTACACTCGTGCTGCAATAAAATTAGCTCCTGAACGCGTGATCGAAATTTTATCGCAAAGTGAGCAGCTTGAAGACAGCGCGCAAGCATTTGCAGACTACGATTACAAAGTACATCATGAACTTGCTGTCGCAGGTAACAACAGAATCTATGTACTTATCTTAAATGGCTTTAAAGGTTTTTACTCAAAAATCGGTTGCCATTACTTCTCTGATTCGCGTACACGTGAGCTTGCTCGCCAATTTTATAAAGATTTAACCTCGCTTGCTGAGCGTCATGAACACGACGGGGCTATTTCGCTTATGCGTAAATACGGCCATCAAACGGGTGAAATCTGGCAGCAGATCCGTGGTGATATGCCAGAAGATATCATGGACTAACAGCCCTTAGTTATGCGCCTTTTTATATTTGAGAACCCAGCTTTAAGCTGGGTTTTTTGTATTTATTTAACAATAAGGTGGGTTCATAATCACCCTGCATCATAAGGTAATTCGATAGGTATAGCGCATATCTTTTTTATATCAATTTTTCCGATTGCATATATCGCTTTTTTCGATTGTTCATTTGCCTGTAACCTCTTTAAACTATCTTGCTAAATATCGATACTTACTCTTGGTTTTTGTTTTTTCGGAACCATATATATGTGAGTATTGCGTAGGCAATTGGAAATAAACTCAAATATTTGGAGATAAAAATGGGTGTATTAGTTGGCCGTCAGGCACCAGACTTTACTGCAGCAGCTGTTCTTGGTAACGGTGAAATCGTTGAAAACTTCAACCTAAAAGACACTATCAAAGGTAAAAAAGCAGTTATCTTCTTTTACCCGTTAGACTTCACTTTCGTATGTCCTTCAGAGTTAATCGCTTTCGACAAGCGTTTTGAAGAGTTCCAAAAGCGTGGCGTTGAAGTAATCGGTGTTTCTATCGATTCACAATTCTCACACAACGCATGGCGTAACACTGCTGTTGCTGACGGCGGTATTGGTCAAGTTAAATATGCACTAGTTGCAGACGTTAAGCACGAAATCTGTCAAGCGTACGACGTTGAGCACCCAGAAGCAGGTGTTGCTTTCCGTGGTTCTTTCCTAATCGACGAAGAAGGTACAGTACGTCACCAAGTAGTTAACGATTTACCATTAGGCCGTAACATTGATGAAATGCTTCGTATGGTTGACGCACTAGCGTTCCACAGCGAGCACGGTGAAGTATGTCCAGCAGGTTGGACTGAAGGTAAAAAAGGTATGGATGCAAGCCCTGAAGGTGTTGCTAAATTCCTTTCTGAAAACGAAGGCGACCTATAATTTAGGCCTTTGTTGAAAGTATTAAAAAACCCGCCAATTGGCGGGTTTTGTTTTATCTGGTATGCGTTTAGTTAAAGCGCATTGTTAGCTTCGTATAGAAATAACGTCCACGAGGGTTATGCACACTTGATACATAGCCATATAAGTCGCTATCACCATCACCAATTGCAAATGGAGGATCTTCGTCAAATACGTTATTAACGCCCACAGAGAGTTTTAGTTTTTCTGAGAAGTTATACGCAGTCTGTAAATCAACCAGTGTTTGAGAGTCAACCATGCGTGATGTGTTGCTATCAAAGTCTAGGTTACCGTCAAAGTCGATATCAGGGGTATCTTCAAACTCACCGATGTAACTCACATTCACATTCGTATTAAAGTCGCCCATTTCCCAGTTAGTGCTGAATATCCAACGATTTTCTGGGTAACGATATTCACCCGTATAATCACGACCATCTTTCTTAAATTCATTTTGGTATGCCCATTCAAGATTGAATTTTAAGAACCCGTAGTCATTCATTGCATGCGTGTAATTAGCAGAGACATCAACACCAGATACTTCTTGTGAGGAAACGTTTCAAAATGTTAAAAGTGAGGTAGAGTAAGGGGGTCAGAGCCTAACAGAAAGTTAGGCTCAAGCAGGGATTTTATGCTTTATGTTTCATCAGGCGTTCTTTTTCACGCGCCCAATCTTTGTTTTTCCCATCTTCACGTTTATCGTGCATCTTTTTACCTTTAGCGAGGTGGAACTCCAACTTCACCCAGCATTTTTTCCAGTACATGGCAGTGGCGATCAGTGAATAACCATCACGCTCTGTTGCACCGATAAGACGATCGATTTCACGTTTGTTCAAAAGTAATTTGCGATACCTAAGCGGATCACAAATTACATGTGTTGAAGCACTGTTGAGAGGCTGAATTTGACTGCCAAGTAAAAATGCTTCGCCGTTTTTAATGTGAATATAAGTCTCAGAGATGTTTACTTTACCAGCTCGGATACTTTTTACTTCCCAGCCCTGTAGTTCAACCCCTGCTTCAAACTTATCGTGTAAAAAATACTCATGACGCGCTTTTTTGTTAAGCGCGATAGTATTGCTTGTCGATTTAGATGATTTTTTCTTAGCCATAGTGGTTCATATTATACGTAAAAACAGCGTTTTTACATCGCTTTTTTAAGGCTTTATACAAATAATCCCGTTACTAAAATTTGGGGAAATAGCCAAAGCTTGCTAAAATTCGCCGACACAGTTGGGAGTGAATATGCCACAAATAGAAAAAAGTGCGCTGGTAATGTACAGCAGTAAAGAAATGTTTGATTTAGTGAACGATGTTGATGCGTACCCTGAGTTTTTACCACATTGTTCAGACGCTAAAATTATTGCACAACAACCCAGCGGTATGACGGCCAGTTTAGAAATATCGAAAGCGGGTTTAAAGAAGTGGTTTACCACAGAAAATACCTTTATTGATGAGCAAACCGTTGCTTTACGTTTAGTTGATGGTCCTTTTAAAAGCTTGCAAGGGAAATGGCATTTTTTACCTTTAGACGATAAAGCGTGTAAAGTGCAATTACACTTAGAGTTTGAATTTGCTAGTAAACTAATTGAGCTTGCTTTTGGTAAGGTGTTTAACGAAGTGGCAAAGAATATGGTGAATGCTTTTACTCAACGTGCGAAAACGGTGTATGGAGTCCGCTCATGATAAGTGTTGAAGTTGTATTTGCGTTGCCTACAACCGCGACAAGTTTACTTGTCGAAGTACCAGAGGGAACCACTGTTGAGCAAGCTGTTATTAAATCGGGCATTATCGAAAAGTGCCCCGAAATAGATGCGAATAACCTCACATTAGGTGTGTGGAATCGCACTTGCAAGTTAACACAAGAGGTTAAGCAAGGGGATAGAATTGAAATTTATCGCCCATTAATTGCAGACCCCAAAGATGCACGCAGACGTCGTGCAGAGAAAGCCAAAGAAGAAGGTAGAGCTAATAAAGTTACCGGTGGGCGCCCACTGAATAAAGCATAGTAACCTATTGAAAGTGAATCACTTACTGCACGTTTTAACCGGTGGTTTTATCTATTTAGCATACAAAAAAGGGTCGCTTTTGCTACCCTTTGTTTTTATATTTACTCTTGTTCAAGTGGGGTATTGAACTCACTTGGTTGCTCATAATCACCTGATATTGACACGAGCTTATTATCTTCAAAATTAACCGTTAACGATTTGCGTTGTTCATTGCTACGGCCTAGATTAAAAACATAAAGATAATGCCAAGTATTCTTGTCGAATGAATCTTCTGCAACCGGTTTACCAAGTACGTAAACCACTTGCTCACGAGTCATATTAACGCGAAGCTTATCAACGTCAGATTGTTCTAAAAAGTTACCCTGAGGAATGTTGATGCGATAAACCCAACTAGAACACCCAGCGGTAGCACTTAAAGTAAGGGTAAGTACTAACCAAAAAGAAAAAGTTTTAAACGACTGCATTATTTGTTTGAATCCTTATTTTTTATACACTGCATGATACCGATTAGTCACAGAAGGTAAAACCCTTTTCAATAATTGTTTTACTGAAACATGATTAATGCTCACGAGGCACAGATTTGACCACCGACACGACAAAAAGTTTACCTGAATCAATAAAAAAGCGCGACAGTTCTCAATCACACTGGCATTTGTATATTGTGCAGACTCGTTTTGGCCACTGGTATACAGGGATCAGCACCGATGTTGAAAAACGTTTTGCAGCTCACCAAGCTGACAAAGGGGCAAAAAATTTAAAAGGAAAAGGACCTTTAACCTTAATTTATCAGCAACCGGTTGGCTCTCGCAGCGAGGCTAGTAAGCTTGAGATTCAGGTTAAAAAGTTAAACAAAGCGCAAAAAAGGCAGTTTGTTATCACAGCTAAATTACCTGGTTAGGGCACTAACAAACTCTGCAATTTTGCTCACTGCGTGTTCAAATAACCTAAAGTCAATGTGCTCTAGGGTATCACTCGGTTGATGATGGTGTTTATCGTGTCCCATGCCAAAATAAATATAAGGGACACCTGCTTTTGCAAACGAATAATGATCGCTGGCTCTTCGCCAATCAACGTTAAGATCAAATAATCGATTAAGTCGGGCAGATGAACTGGTTGCAAAAAATGTAATGTTTTCATCAGAAAGTCTAGTAATTGCTGTTTTATACTGCGCTATTGATTGGCCGTCTAAAAAGGCATAAATGCGAGGTTTTCGCTTGTTAACCACGAGCATATCCAGATTAATATTTAATGCGATATCTGCGCTGTTTAATTGTGACACTAAATAGTTACTGCCATGTAAGCCATTTTCTTCTGCATCGGTGGCAACGAACATTAATTGGTTCTGATGGGGCTTATCGGCGAAATACGCTGCTAAATAGAGTAAAGCAGCAACACCGCTGGCATTATCGTTTGCGCCAGGGTAGAGCTTAGTCCCGCGTTGCCCTAAATGGTCATAATGTGCAGTAAAGATAATCTTTTTACATTGAGCGCAAGCGGATGGTTTAGTCGCAATGATATTGCGGGCAGTGGCTTTTTGATAAAAAGTTGCGGGGTATTGAAATGTTTGTTCTTGAACTTCATAGCCTAATGAGGTTAAGCGGCTTGCAATGTAATCAGCGGCACGCTTTGCGCCGATTGTATTGGTTTTCCGGCCATAAAATTGCGTTGAAGTAAGCGTTGTGACATCTTGTTTTAAATGAGAGTCAGCACTGGCAAACGCAGCATCACAGTAAAATAAGTTACTGGTAATCAGTAAGCTTTGCAGTATGCGAACGCAGTGCCTGTAGTTTACTTTCATAACGCTGTTTATCATGATCAAAATCTGCCTTATTGTTCGCCATGGTCAGGTATTTTTTGGCTAGTTTCAAGTCACCTAGCTGAAAATATATACGTGCAAGGCCAAAGTCACTGTCATGTAAGTTATTATCTAAAGTGCGTGCTTTCTTAAAATGCGCTATCGCATCTTCATAGCGCCCAGTTGCGTAGGCATCATTGCCAAGCGAAATATGATAATACGGATTAGTTTGACGCTTTTTATCTAGCTGTGTGAGGATGGCATTACCCTGTTGTTCACGATTCGTCAAATTGTAAAGCAGTGCTAGGTTGCCCAAAGCCGTGTTGTTATCAGCATCTAAGGTTATGGCATATTGGTAGGCTACTTCTGCCTCTGGGTAGAGATTTGTTAGCCTTAAGAGCACACCTAAGTTCCCCCAAGCTCCTGAATAAGCGCTATCTGTATTGATAGCAGCTTTGTAATAACTGTATGCACGACCATAGTCATGGCTAAGCATGGCCGAAACCCCTTTGTTGTTATAAAACATGGCGGTGATACGAGCTTTATTAATATGACTTGTTTTAAATGCTGCCTGACGGCTATTTGGATCAAAATCAATCACTAATGAACGCGAACCAGGATAAATAATCGTGCGGTTTATGGCGTGTTTGTCGTGTTCTCTTACCTTTAAATTTATGTGTCCTGTCAGTAAGCTAAAGCCATTATTTCGTGCCCAATACTCTGGAATGTGAACCTTTTGAAATTGCCCTTCAAGACCAAGATACTCGGCTAAGCTGTACGCTAATATTGATAAAGAGAGGCAGTTGGCATTTAAATCAGCATAGGCTTGATTCGCGGTTAGTGTCGCGCCTGATTGATAAGACAGTGAGGCATCACCATTTTCTAATAAAAAGTGCAGTAAACGTTTAGTTGTCTCGAGTGAGCGAGTGTCTTCAGGAAAAGCACTGTCTAACTGACGTTTAATACGCGGAGTTAGCGCAAAAATTTCTTCCTGACTTTCGACTTTTGAAAGCCTAAATTCATTGAGCTCAGTGAGTGCTAATGGCGCAGGGGCCAACTGCTTAGGTGTATTATTACATGCTGATAAAAAGCAAAGACTTGATAATAGAGCAATCGTAGGCGCGTTCATAAGGCCCCCTTTAATTAACAGCCTAGGGAATCACATGTCTGTAAGTATAGGCTGTAATTAAAAAAGGGTCAGTGTTTACTGTTACAAAAGGTGTCAGCGTTTATCAAAGGTCGCAACAAGATCGTCTAGCGTTTGCGCACTGCTTGCTAAATCCTTTATTGCTTGCTCAGTGTCAATCTGCTCATGCATCACGGTATCGCTGATATCGCTAATTTGCTCAATATTGCGTCCGACATCAGCAACGACATTGCTTTGCTCCTCTGTGGCCGTCGCAATTAATGTTGCCATATCATTAATCTCATTAGCTGCATTGGTGATCGTGTTAAGCAACTCAACAGAGCTTTGCATGGCATTAACACTCAATTGAGCGCGTGATTTAGAATGATTGATATGTTCGACAACAAGATCGGATGTGCTTGTTAATTCACTGATCATCGTTTGGATTTCATTTGTCGATTGTGAGGTTCTGCTGGCAAGTGCGCGTACTTCATCTGCAACAACAGCAAAACCACGACCATGCTCACCAGCGCGAGCAGATTCAATCGCTGCGTTAAGCGCTAATAGGTTTGTTTGCTCAGAAATACCACGAATAGCATCAACAATGCTGGCAATTGCCTGCGTTTTGTTTGCAAGTTCGTTAACTTGTTCCGTAATGTTGTCGATGTCGTTTGCTAATTCAATTATTGCTTCTTTACTTTGGGTCACCTGCGTATGACTTTGTTCGGTACTGTGTTTACTGGTTTCTGTCAGTTTTGCTGTATTCGTGGCGCTTGAGGCAATTTCTTGTACCGTCGCGCCCATTTGATTAATTGCGGCAGCAACTGAAATTGTCTGTTCTTTTTGATTATCAAGCGCTTCAGAGTTCTTTTGGGCCTGCTTAAATACATGGGCCGCGCTTTGTCTTATTTCGCGACTTTCTTGCGCTACTTGCATGATGGCCGTTTCAATTTTTGAAATGAATTGGTTAAAGCCCGTGCTTAAGTTAGCCAGTTCAGGCTGCTCAGATTCTGGCAAACGGTATGCTAAGTTTGCATCACCAGAGCCTAAACGCGTGAACAGCTCTGCCATTTTTGATAGGGGGGACGACAGTGTTTTTGCTAATAAGAAACCGGCGAAGCTGGCAACTAGCGCAATGACAATTGCAAAGCTGATTATCTGCCATTGTAACACTTGAATACTGGCAAATACCTCATTTTTGGGCACTTGAGCAATGACAAATAAATCGGTATTTTTAATTGGGCTGGCAGCAAGCAGTGTTGCTTCGCCATTCAGGTCGAGTTCGTGTAAATTAAAATCTTGATTGGTTAGTAAAGAGTCTGTAATACCTGGCTGGTACACCGAATCTAGTTTTGCCTTAGCCACTTTACTGGCATCTTTATGTAATTGAATTAAGCCATTTTTATCTGCTATGAACACAAACCCAGTTTCTTCAATCTTAAACCTTTGTAGCATGGCTTGCATGTCATCAATGCTTTTTGCCAATCCTGCAAGACCAATACCATTGGTTTGCTGGTGGTTGACAAACATTTTTACATCAGTGGGCGACTCTTGATAAATACTGATAGAAAAAGGCACTGATGATTGCGTGAAGGCAAAAAACCAACTGTCTTGCTCTTTCGTAAGCACACGTAAAAAACCGTCTTGATTCCAATATTGTGCAGTTTCACGATTGGCCCATGATGCCGTGGCTAAATCATACTGTTTAACAAGGCGGTTGAGCTCTTTGAGCAGCGTATTATCGTTATTATTTCCTGAGCGAGCCCATTCTAAAACGAACTCGTTGCTAGAAAGCTGTTCTGCAGCGCTGATCATTTGGTTTATATCGTGGGTGATATAGTTATCAATTGCTTGCAATTTACTTGGCAGTTCAGATTCAATCATACGGTGTTCGATGATTTTTTTTGCACTATAAAGGGCTGTTGCACCGATAAGTGCTGCAACGATAAGAGCAATAGAACTGCCTAGTAGAGTTATTTTTTTGGTAATGGTAAGTTGATTTAACGCCATGAAAGTGTCTTAGTTTACAACAAATAAGAGAGTAATTTTAGCATACACTTTGCAGATGACGAATAAATGTAGGGACAAAAAAAAAGCCCAAAGCATATGCAATTGGGCTTTGTTTCTAACAAGCGAAACTTACTTTCCAGGGTTAAACAATTTTCTTCATTGCTGACATGTAACCGCGTAGTTTACTGCCTACCACTTCAACAGGGTGCTCTCGAAGTGCTTTATTCACAGCGATCAACGTTTGGTTATCAACCTGATTGCTGGTGCTATCAAGGCCTTTACCAATGACATCAGTATCCATGTTTTGCATAAAGTCTTTTAGCAGTGGTAAACACGCATGGTTGTATAAGTAACAGCCATATTCTGCGGTATCGGAAATAGTTCTGTTCATTTCAAAAAGTTTTTTACGCGCAATCGTATTAGCAATTAGTGGCGTTTCGTGCAGTGATTCATAGTAAGCCGATTCAGCAATGATGCCCGCTGCTGTCATGGTTTCAAATGCCAGTTCAACGCCTGCTTTTACCATTGCAACCATTAGAATACCTTGGTCGAAGAAGGTTTGTTCATTGATCTCTTCATCAGTATTTTGTTGCTTTTCGAATGCTGTTTCTGCTGTTTCTGCGCGCCATGCGAGTAATTTTGCATCATCTTCAGCCCAATCAGCCATCATGCCACGAGAAAACTCGCCGCTGATAATATCGTCCATGTGCTTATTATAAAGAGGGCGCATGATTGTTTTTAGCTGCTCGCTTAACTCAAATGCCTTTACTTTCGCAGGGTTCGATAAGCGGTCTAACATGTTTGTTACACCACCATATTTTAGTGCTTCGGTGATTACTTCCCAGCCGTATTGAATCAATTTAGAGGCATAACTAGGATCAATCCCTTTTTCAACCATTTTGTCAAAACACAGTAATGAGCCGGTTTGTAACATGCCGCATAAAATAGTTTGCTCACCCATTAGGTCTGACTTAACTTCAGCAATAAATGATGATTTTAGTACACCTGCGCGGTGGCCACCGGTGCCAGCCGCGTATGCTTTTGCTTGTGCTAGGCCATGTCCTTGCGGATCATTTTCAGGGTGAACAGCGATAAGCGTAGGGACACCAAAGCCGCGTTTGTACTCTTCGCGTACTTCAGAGCCTGGGCATTTAGGCGCTACCATAATGACCGTTAAATCTTCGCGAATTTGCATACCTTCTTCAACAATGTTGAAACCATGTGAATAGGCAAGGGTCGCGCCTTGTTTCATAAGTGGCATGATGGCATTCACAACGGATGTATGCTGCTTATCAGGTGTTAAGTTCAATACTACATCGGCAGTTGGGATAAGTTCTTCGTATGTACCAACAGTAAAACCGTTTTCAGATGCATTTAAGAATGATTGACGACGCTCAGCAATAGCCGACTCGCGCAACGTATATGAAACATCTAAACCTGAATCACGTAAATTTAAACCTTGGTTAAGACCTTGTGCGCCACAACCGACAATAACGAGTTTTTTCCCTTTTAAAGCGTCTACGCCATCAGTAAATTCTGATGGATCCATAAATTCACATTGCGCTAATTGCGCTAACTGCTCACGTAAAGGAAGGGTGTTGAAATAATTCGCCATTGTTAGTGTCCTATTAATACTAGTTTGTTAGAAAACAAAGAGTCGTTCTTTGTATGGGTTAACAGTATGCAATTTTAAACCTTGCGTAAAATGATATATTTGCATTAAAGTGTTTCATAAAATGAAATGGTGAAATTATGGATCACAAGCATCTGCATTACTTTTTAGCATTGGCGAAAACATTACACTTTGCGAGGGCCAGTGAGCTGTGCCATATCAGTGCTCCGACACTGAGCCGAAACATTAAGCAGCTTGAGGAGGAGGTTGGCGTCGTCTTGTTCAATCGAGATAATCGCACGGTTAAATTAACTCGAGAGGGTGAGTCTTTTATTGAATATGCTAACGCAACGTTAGCGAATTGGCACCGTTTCAAAGCGAATGTACAAGAGCCACAGCAGCATATATACGGTAATGTGAGTATTTATTGTTCGGTCACCGCCTCGTATAGTTTTTTACATCAGATATTAGAACAGCTACGGATGCAGCATCCCTATATTGAAATAACTTTAAATACGGGTGATCCAGCACTGGCTATTAATCGGGTTTTAGATGGTCATGAAGCCATGGCCATTGCAGCAAAACCTGCTAAGTTACCTGGGCAAATAGCATTCACCAGTATTGGTTACTCGCCTTTGGTACTCATTGCTCCTAAAATTGCGTGTCCTATTAGTGAGCAGCTTAAAGATGAAAATAATATTGCCTGGTCAAACCTTGAGTTTATCGTGGCAGAGCAGGGGTTATCTCGACAGCGTTTAGAGCAGTGGTGGCGTAAGAAAAGCATTCATGGTCGAATTTATGCGCAAGTAGCGGGGCATGAAGCCATGGTATCAATGGTGAGTTTGGGTTTAGGGGTGGCAATGGTGCCGAAGATCGTGCTCGACAACAGTCCGCTAAAAGATAAAGTTCAAATTATTAGTGATGCTGAACAAACTATTCCCGGTTTTGATATTGGTTTAGCGGTACTCAATAAAGAGCGGCATGACCCGGCACTGAATGCGATTTGGAGTATTGCGCAATCGTTAACTCAACAGGCAATCTAATACTTTTATGCTCGCTTATTTGGTTGGGTGTATGAGTTTGATTTGGTTCTTTTGGTTGTTCTGTTTTTGTATAGGTATATTATTTTTTTATAGTTATTTAGTATGGTTTTTTAAAAGTTTAACTCGTGGTTTGTACTGGTTTATGTCTGTTAAATTGCTTTTTTATTGATTTTTTTCAATGTGTTGCTACCGTAATTTAAAATAATAAAAATTCATGGCAACGACACATGGTATTGTCTGCTCAAGCCGCTCATTCTTTAGGTTATTCTAGCCACTGTTTAAAGCTAGCCATTCCATTAATGGTGAAATATAAAATTCCCATAACGCCGCTTAATTATGCAATTTGGTATTGCTATGTTAGTGACAAGAACCATGATTTAAATAAAGAGCTGGATGGCTTTATTAGCAGATTTAATGGCTGTAGTTATGAGCAAGCTAACTACTTATTTAACAAGTACCTTTCAGCCAATGACCTATCCTTATTTTATCAGCTTTCGAATAGTTTTGATGATGTTGTAGGGCAAGTCCAACATGATTTAACTGCAGCGCTTAATCAATCAACGCAGTTTAATCAGGTATTATATGCATGCAGGGGGAAGTTACACGATGCTGATATTAGTAAAGAAAGAGGCTTCGATGATGTACTTCACTGTGTTGAGCGTTTAACTAACGAATCAGCCGCATTACAAAATCGCACGCAAGATTTTCAAAATCAACTAGCCCTAGCATATGCAAAAATTATAACGCTAAAACAAGAGCTGATTGATTCAAAAAGAAAGGCTGAAAAAGATACGCTCACTGGGCTTTTTAATCGCGGCAAATTTGATGAAGATATTACCGTTTTTTGTCAGCGTGATGATTTAGCCGAAATCGCTGTGTTAGTGATGGTCGATATTGACCACTTTAAAGTATTTAACGACACTTTTGGTCACCAAAAAGGTGATCAAGTATTACGTGCTGTTGCGGTAAAATTACTGAAGTATGTCGCAAGTGTTGGTCAAGTTTATCGTTATGGGGGAGAAGAGTTCTGTTTCACTGCGCAGTTTACCAGCATCAGTGATATGACTAACTTTACTCAACAGCTGCGTTTAGCCATCACAAAATTACACATTAAAGATCCTGCTTCCACGACTGTACTGGGTTATGTTACCGCAAGCTTTGGTGTTGCAATTAAATCAACAAATAGTCAACCAAATCAACTCATTAAAAAAGCTGATAAGGCACTTTATCTCGCTAAAAAGCACGGTCGTAATCGCATAGAAATTATTGAAGAGTAACAAAGTGACAGACTTACTGCGTATAAATGTATCAAATTTGTGAATAGTTGTAACTTGCTAAGGACAGTTTATTCACAACTTGGTAGTATGGTGTCATTGCATAATTCTCTTTGGTCGTAACAATAATAATGAAGTCTCAGACGATCAGGATGTGCGTAATCGTTTTTTCTGTGCTGCTTTTGCTTTCAAGTAAAGTCTATGCCGATGAATCAACACGCACTGAACGTGAAAGCCGTGTGGCTAGTCAAGAAATCGATATTAATCGCTGGCACGTAAGTGTTAATGCGGGTATTGGTGTCATGACGAACCCGCTACATGGTGGTAAAAATTTACCCTTAGTAGTGCTACCTGAAATAGCCTATTACAGCGAAAAGTGGTTTTTTGATAATGGCCGCCTCGGTTATTCTTTTCATGAAAGTGCTTCACACGTTGTTAATTTTGTGACCGAGTTTAATCCTGAAACTCGCTTTTTTATTGATTTTCATCCAAGTAATGTGTTTGCACTGCAAACATCAAATAGCTTCATGGTTGAATCAACGACCAGTGACGAACTCGTAGAGAAAAGGGCGACAATTGACGATGTACTTAAACGTCGTTGGGCACTTGATGCGGGCGTAAGCTACCACTACGTACGCGATAACCATATTTTCTCTTTACAAGCTTTAGCTGATGTATCTGGGGTCTACCAAGGAATGCGAAGTGCATTACAATGGCAAGCACATTATCAAGTCGATGACCTTGAAATAATGCCGAGCATGGGCATTTGGTACAAATCAGCCAAACTAAATGATTATTTTTATGGTTTATCTGCCGAAGAGTCTTCAAATGGGGTAATTGGTGTTGGCAGTAGCTGGCAACCTTATGCTAAAATCGACGCCCGTTGGCCTCTGAGTGAGACCAACTCTCTTCGTTTTCATTTAGCATATTACGACTACTCAGCCGTGGATGACAGTCCGCTTTTTGAACACACGTATTCAATGACTGCTTTTATAGGATTCAATCATATTTTTTAATATGAAGTATTTTGTTTTAAGTCTGTGTGTGTTTGTTGCTGTTATTTGGGGGTTCCCGAGTCACGCACAAGCGACTCACTTAGCTATCTCACCCAAAGTGTGTGTTGTATTACAGCAGCATGATTTTTGCGATCTTCAGTTAAAAATAAGTTGGCAAGTGGCGCAGCCTGAAGATGTGTGTTTGTACCAAAATAATCAGCAAATTCAATGCTGGAAGAACACTCGAAAAGCGCAGTTACATCATAAAGCGCGTGTTCAGGTTGAAACAATATACTCCTTAATCAATCCGCACACGGGGAGTAAAATTGCAACAGCTAAAGTTGAAGTGCAAAGCACTGAAGCAAAAACAACGAGACGCAGATTACGCTCACCGTGGAGCTTATTTTAATTCAGGAGCAACCAATGGCAAAGATTTTACTTGTTGAAGATGATCTCGGTTTACAACAGTTAA
This sequence comes from Pseudoalteromonas sp. PAB 2.2, assembly GCF_001938575.1. Classification (NCBI taxonomy): domain Bacteria; kingdom Pseudomonadati; phylum Pseudomonadota; class Gammaproteobacteria; order Alteromonadales; family Pseudoalteromonadaceae; genus Pseudoalteromonas; species Pseudoalteromonas sp. PAB 2.2. The sequence goes on along the minus strand of NZ_LYPI01000009.1, from coordinate 115,183 downwards.
CACGGGACTATCTTCAGCATAACGGGTTGGATGTTGCGGTCCTTGAACGCGGCGATGAAGTGTTTGATTACCTTGAAAACAACCCGGTAGATTTAATGATTCTAGACGTTATGTTACCCGGTAAAGATGGCTTTAGTGTATGCCGTCAGGTACGCGATAAATATAGCCTACCGATTTTAATGCTGACAGCAAAAGGTGAAGACTTTGACCAAGTTATTGGTCTTGAGCTTGGTGCTGATGACTACGTCATTAAGCCGGCTGAGCCGCGTGTTTTACTTGCACGAATTAATGCATTACTTCGCCGTGGCCAAGCAACAAACAAAATCCCTGAAGAAATTACCTTTGGCGATTTAAGCATTGATAAAACCAGTCGCATTGTTACACTCAAAGGTAATGAAATTACACTTACGTCTCATGAATTTGAATTGCTTTGGTTATTAGCGTCAAATGCAGGTGAGGTGCTAAGTCGTGAGCATGTTCATCAACATATGATTGGTCGTCAATACGATGGTTTAGACCGTACAGTTGACGTACGTGTATCACGGATCCGTAAAAAGCTGGGTGATAACAGTGATAAGCCTTATCGTATTAAAACGGTGTGGGGACAAGGTTATTTGTTCGTATCTGATGCATGGGAAATGTAAGTATTAATGGGGAAACTGTTTGCAAGCTTATACCTTTATATAATAGTTTCTTTGTTTCTGGTTAGTGGGGTCATTGAGCAACTTTGGCCCTATGAAGATACTCAACAACACATCGCCCTCGACCAAGAGTTTGGGAAATCTCTCTGGCTCTTAAGTCAAACAGAAGAGGGACTAGAAAAATTACAGCAAGCGTTTAATAGCGAACGCATTAACCGTAATGATGTCGCTCTACCTGAAGAATTAAACGCCAAGTTAAACGCTGATAAACACCTTTATCTTTTTAATCACCAACAAGAAGTCATTTGGTACATAGCACTGAATGATAAGCAGTTGTTGCATGTGGGTCCTTTTTCAGTGTCCAATCCAAGTTTTAGCTCGGTTTGGCCTTACTTTCTATTATTAACAGTGATTGGTGTGCCTGTAGGCTTATGGAGTTTCTTACTGTGGCGCGACTTCAATAAGCTGACACTTGCTTGTGAGGCGGTCGGTGGCGCACAAGATTTTGAACTTCATGATGCGTCTAAATCATTTTTCTTACCAATCACCGATACCTTAAGCGCGATGCAAGAACGCATCCAATATTTGCTTGCAGCTCAACAAGAGCTTACTTCATCAGTTTCTCATGAGTTTAGAACGCCTTTAGCACGGTTAAAATTTGCGGTTGCTATGCTTGAAGAGCAAATAGAAAATGAAAAGTCATTCGATTACATCGATAACATGCAAGCAGACATTGCTGAGCTTGAAGCCTTAGTGTCAGAAATGCTTGAATATGCACGCCTTGATTCCCATCAGCCAAGTTTAACGCGTCGCCCTTGTGATTTAACGGCATTGATTAATAGTGTTGTGAATAAACTAGAGTTTGCCACTGACATTGATGTGCAATTGAATGCGCCGGCAGAGCTCTACTACGAATGTGATGAGCACTTTATGGCACGCTGCATTCAAAATTTACTGGGGAATGCTCAAAAGTATGCAGCCCATAAAATTCAAGTGAGTTTGCAAGAATTTCCTGATTATATACAGCTCAATGTTGAAGATGATGGCCCCGGTATTGCCCCAAGTGAGTGGCAGAGTGTATTTAAGCCATTTACACGTTTAGATAAGAGTCGAGATAAAAAAACCGGTGGATTTGGTTTAGGTCTTGCTATCGTGGCAAAAATTGTAAGCTGGCATCAAGGGCAATCAGAACTGGGTAATTCTGAGCTGGGTGGGGCAAAATTTATTATTCGCCTCTATAAGCTCGACTATACCACTGTGCATTAATAGGTCATCATTTTGAGTGACTAAACCTAACGCTTGACGTCAGTTGTGTTAAAAACTTCTGGTTGGCGACTGCATGCTTGTAGGAGGCCGAATAGTGCAGGAGCAATTGCCAAGGCACCTCAATTACAAAGTATTACCTTCGTTATTACACGGTTTTTTACGTCAGCATAACTCTCTTCGTTAAGCTAACGTGTAGTCACTCATTAGCAGACATAAAAAAAGCGCCTTAGGCGCTTTTTCTGTGGTTAAAACCAAAAATAAACAAGTAGCAAAGTAATAGACTACGTTCAAAAGTAAAAGTTCACGAAAATTGAAATTATTTTTCATCTAATAATGGCATCAGCATTTTCTCTAAACCATTGAGTTTTACTTCGTACATCATTGCTAGTTGCGCGCCAAGTTGTGTGTCTGGAAATCCTTGCTGTTTAAACCATACAAGATAGGGTTCAGGTAGCAATAAGAGGGGGCGACCAGCGTACTTTCCAAACGGCATTTTTGTATTTATCGCGAGCTTTAATTGGGCTGTATCCATTACTGTCTCAATTGGACTTATATTTATTATGAATGATACGGCAAATAGGAAAGAGAAAATAGGCTGTGACGGGCAAGAAACAGCCTATTTAGTGAGGGAGGTAGGCCCTCGGAATGACTACTGCAAAATAATACTGAATGCTAATGTAGTTGTTGGCGACTCTTTTTCGAAAACCCAAGCTGCTTGAGCCTCGTTACGATAGTCGGGTCGTCAATTCGCTCAGGTGTTTCACTGTCACGAAGAAAATGATCACGCGGAACTTGATAAACATCGAGCATCTTGTTGAATAGCACAGTTCTAATATCCATCGCTGTCATGCCATTTTGTTGTAACTCATCAAGCTGCTGTTGAATATCTACAAGTTTCCCGGAATGTGCATCATCCGTGTTTGCTAAAGATTCTCTGGTAAACTTATTTTTCATTTAAACAACCTTAAACAGTCTAACAGTAGTGCATAAATCATGAAGTACGCAAGCAGACTGATAAACTTTTTTTGTGTTAAAAATAGATACTTAGCGTAGTATCTAAGCCCAGTTTACTCCTTTTTTGACAATGATTGCTAATTTGCATGTAAAGCTTTGTAAATAAGAATGACCTAGGGCGGGTACGTCAGGTATGGGGTTAATTTTTATGTCTAAGCAAGTATATGAATATAATGAAAATAATTCTCAGTACCATAATTAGGTGCTGAGAATTATTTTTTACATCAAGAAAAAAGTTTTTGTTTTACATGTTCAGCAAAGCCACTACCGGCTTCTAAATAGAAGTTATAGGTTGAATCTACGCCCATATCTTCTAGTTCTTTTTGCTGATCTGGATAGTTCGCAATAGCAGTAACTTGGCCTTGATAACCCGAGGCACGTAACTGTTCAAGGGCAAAAATATTCTGCATATGTTTTGGCATTGCGAGCATAACCATGCCCACATGAGAATGATTTACGCGTTGCCAAAAATCAGGGTCAGTCGCATCTGCTATGAGTACCCGTCGGCCACGCTTAATATGTTTTTCTACCACATCGGGCTTAATATCAATACCTGCAACGAGATTAGGGTGTGTTTGACTAATCGTTTCGTACGCACCAGTGCCAATACGACCCATGCCAAAAATAACAATTTTTGTGTCATTTAGGTTTACTGGTAACTCTTCGGCAAGTCGCGTATCGCTTTCAAATTTGAGCAGCCAGTTTTCTAGTTTGACATAAATTTCGTTTGAACGTTTGTTTAAAGGAGACGCCAATATAAAGGTAACAGATACGGCAATAGCCATTACAGCGAGCCATTCACTGGTGATCATATTGCTACTTGCTGCAACAGCACACACAATTAACCCAAACTCACTGTAGTTAGAGAGGCTAAAAGCACTTAACAGTGAGGTACGCGCGCGTAGTTTAAAGAGATTAGTCAGTACATAATAAAGCGCCACTTTGATAGGTAATACAAATACAATCACCATGGCAACTAACACGGCATGAGTCGTTAGTTCTGCATTTAAGCCAATATTTAAGAAAAACCCTACAAGAAGAATATCTTTCAAATTAAGTAGTGATTTTGATAACTCACCGGCTTTCTTGTGCGACGCAAACATCATACCGATGATAAGCGCGCCTAAATCACCTTTAAGGCCTGCAAATTCAAATGCTTGATATCCAAGTACGAGTGCAAAGAAAAAACCAAATAAAGGCAATAGTTCACCGTGTTTTGAACGGTTGAGCACCCAAAACATAAGGGGGCGTAAAACAGGTAAGCCTATTAATAGTGCCAGTGCCCACATATTAGGTGCTTTGCCCGTACTAATGGCTAAGAAAATAACCGCGAAGATATCTTGCATCACTAAGATACCGATAGCGATTTTACCGTGTAGGCTTGCCATTTCTCCGCGCTCTTCAAGTACTTTAACTGCAAATACAGTACTTGAGAAACTAAATGCAAAGCCAACGAGTAAGGCACTTTGCCACGTGAGCTGATCAAAAAGGGGCAGTGCAAGCGCACCCAGCAATAGCATAAAAGCACTGAATAACGTGCTACTAAGCACAATGTGAATAGAGGCTGGTGCCCACACTTGGGGTTTTATTAAGTTAGAGACTTTCAGTTTTAGGCCGATGCTAAACAGAAGAAGTGTTACACCTAAGCTTGCGAGAGTATTGAGTAGTTCTGTTGTTTTGTAGCCATATAAGTTGAGGGCGAAGCCCGCCAACAAAAAACCAATAAGGGGAGGAAGCTTTAGCTGATAAACAGCAAAGCCACATACAAACGCGGTAGCAAAGTATATAAGTTCCATAATTCTTCTTTTGACTTCATTTGTTATGAGTGTAGCGAAATATTCTATATTGGAAAACACTAACGAATATAAAGAGTTTAAAAAATAAACACTTTTGCGTTATTTATTGATTAATGCGCCAAAAGTAACATTTTTTCGCTGACATTAGCTTTTAATTGTGGTTAAGATGCAGTAACGAAGGAATTTAAGCCAATTTGTTATAGAACCTGGCTTAAGGAGAAAAGATGTTTAAGAAAATCCTTGCATCAGTTGGTATTGGTGCAGCAAAAGTAGACACTGTACTAGAGACAGAACATTTACAACCCGGCCAAAAATTTAACGCTGTCATTGTGATTAAAGGCGGGGATGTTGAACAGGAAATCGCGGGCTTAGACTTAGCGTTAATGACGCGCGTGAAGGTACAAAGTGATGATGGAGATTACTTCACCAATCACATTATAGAAAAGTGGCGTATTAACGAGATTGGTACAATTGGTGCGGGTGAAGAAAAGCACATTCCTTTCGAGGCGCGTTTACATTCTGAAACGCCAATGACAGAGATCAACGCGGGGTATAATCAGTCGCATGTTTGGATTGAAACAGGCTTAGATATTGATATGGCACTTGACCCAACAGACCGTGATTCGCTCCATGTGTATCCGAATGATGCGGTAAGCACCTTAATGCAAGCAATGGACAAGCTTGGTTTTAATTTGGTGAAGGCTGATGTCGAAAAAGGGTACTTGCGAGCGCCTACCTTTCAATCACATTCAGGTTGCTATCAAGAACTAGAATACAGACCGAATAGCCGCAGTTTATTTGGATTACAAGAAATCGAATTGTCTTTTGTGCCTGAAGCCCATAAAACACATGTGTTGATTGAACTTGACCGTGCCTTTAGAGGCGATGGATATGTTGATTTAACCATTGAACATGATCATGTGAATTTATCGCAATTGTGTGATCAGCTTGAGCGATTGTTCGCATAATACGCCAAGCTAAAAACCTAGAAACCCAGCTTTGGCTGGGTTTTTTGTTATTAAAGGAGAGTTATGTTTTCAATTAAGACTTATGGTGCGTTAAACAAAGATGAGTTATTGAGTATACTTCGCGCCAGAGTGGATGTATTTGTGGTAGAGCAAACCTGTCCATACCCTGAAATAGATGATATTGATAACCATCAAGAAACGTTGCACTTGTGTTTATTTAAGGACAATAGGCTTGCGGCTTATGCTCGTTGTTACCCAAAAAATACTGAATTGAGTACATTTGGGCGGGTGTTAGTGACTGCTGATTTTCGCGGTCAAGGTCTGGCAAAACAGTTAGTGAAAACGGCCATTGATACTTGCCAGCAACATTGGCCTGAGCGAGCTATTACAATTGGCGCGCAATGCTATTTAGTCGATTTTTACCAACAGTTTGGTTTTAAGTGTGTGGGTGAAGATTACCTTGAAGATGGAATACCACACCAAGATATGTGTTTGCAGTAGCCACAGGGCTACTGCAAAATTTGTTAACTTAACAGTGAGTTTGCAAACACGAGTGCGATGGCAATGGGGCATACAAACTTGATATACCAAGGCCATACTTTCCAAAAAAAGCTATTGCCGGCTTCTGGGCAGCCCTGTTGAATCTCTTTTAGTAACGCACTGCGATGCCAAATCCAGCCAACAAAAATACAGCACATTAAGCCAAGCAGTGGTTGCGCTATTTTTGTGGTCAGTGTGATCACAAAGCCAAATAATGAGCCAAGGTTAAACACAATAGTAAAACTAACGAGCGCAATTAACCCGCCTATTAACCACGTTGCTTGCAGACGTTTCAGTGCAAAACGTTCAACAGCGTATGATACCGGCGCCTCAAGCATCGAGATTGACGATGTTAATGCCGCAATACTCATTAGTGCAAAAAAGGCGAAGCCGACAAAAATACCCACATAGCCCATGCTCGTGAATAGGGCCGGTAACACTTGGAATACCAATGTATCTTCAGAAAGCAGGGTGCCCTCAGCTGAGAAAATTTGCACACCTTGCGCTTGCGCAACATACATGGCTGGAATAATTAGTAAACCCGCGACAAACGCAATAAATACATCAATCAACGTGACATAGGCGCCAAGTGAAACGAGGTTTTCTTTTTTACTTATATACGAGCCGTAAATGATCATTACGCTGGTGCCTAAAGACAGTGAAAAGAAGGCTTGTCCTAGCGCGTTGACTAACAACTCAGGGTTCAAAATAGACGAAAAATCAGGCACTAAATAAGCTTTAAGACCTTCAACAGCACCTTCTTGTGTCATTACGTAAATGATCAACATAAACAGAATACCCAGTAACGCAGGCATTAAGCGCTTTGACCATTTTTCAATACCGTTTTCGACACCTTTTGAAATAATAGCAATCGTTAAAATAATAAACGCGGCGGTAAAAATGATGTTTCTTGAGAGTGACTGCTCACTTAGCCAGGTCAGGGCTTGCTCTTGCCCTGTTAATTGAGCAATGGGTTCAAGTGTTGCGCTTAACATCCATCCGGCAACAATGGCATAAAAACTGAGGATTAAGCCTGCACAGATAATGCCCCCAAACCCAACTAAAAACGCAAACTTCTTTTGCCAAGCTTGATTGGTTACTTTACGCAAAGCGCTAACCGCATTTGCTTGACCATGACGTCCTATGACAAGCTCTGCCATTAACGCCGGATAGGCTAAACAAAATGCTAAAATTAAATAAGCAACTAAAAATGCGGCACCGCCATTACTTGCTGTTTGAGTGGGAAAACCCCAAATGTTTCCTAGGCCAACCGCAGAGCCTGCAGCTGCCATAATAAATCCAAAGCGAGAGCTGAACTCCCCGCGTGATGCGCTCATATTATTTTTACTTCTCTATTTGTGACGGCGCTGACAATCTACTTGAATTAACGCTAAATAAAAAGGGTTAATGACGGGCAATTTTGCTCTATGTCTTACCGTGTGTCGTGTCAGCGTAGATTTCAATCTATTGGGCGTAACAATACGAAAGAATTAACACAATTGAAACATTTTTAGGGGCTTTTATTCTGAATTGAAAGTGTAAAGCAAGCGCCACCGAGCTTTTTGCTCTTCGATACACTGATGGTTCCGTGGTGCCAATCTGCGACTTTGGCTGCGATTGCAAGGCCAAGCCCGTAACTTTCTCCATCACGGTTACGGTGAGTTTGTTCTTGGAAAAAGGGACTAAATACTTTATGCCAGTTTTGCTCATTGACCCCTGGTCCGTCATCTTCTACGTTTATCACCACGAGCTCTGGTGAGCAGTGCGCTGTAATGAGGATGTCTGAGTGTGCGAAATCGCATGCATTACTTAATAAATTTACAATTGCGCGAGCTAACCAATGAAGATCAGCGCAAATATATCCTGTCTTAATATCATGTTCTAAATGTAAAGCGCGTTGCTCTAACTTTGGCTCTACTTGATGGATTACAGTCAGTAAGTAACTGTGTAAATCTGATTCATTAAAAGTTAACTGGTTCGCTTTTTGTTCTAACGTTGCAAATGCGAGATAACTTTTTAGCATAGACTCCATTTGATCAAGGTCTTGTTCCATGCGTGCTAAATACTCAAGACGTTTTTCTTCATTTGGACAGTCTTGTGCGGCTTCTAAACCAAATCGTAAACAGGCAATAGGCGTGCGGATATCATGAGACAAGCTCGACGCCATTAATTTATTTTCGTCTAATAGCTTCTCAATTTGGCTCGCCATTCGGTTAAAGGTCAGCTCAACATCTCGTATATACGTGAAATGAGACACATGAATACGGCTGCTTAAGTCTCCTTTAGCAAATCGTTTTGCCGCTTCATTTAATACTGTTAAGCGTTTTGCGAGAGGGGTAATAATAAAGCCCATAAAAACACACAAACCAGCATAAAATAAAAGCGTAAGTAACACGTCGTTGCCTTGGTCATGTATAGGGTCTTTACCAAGGCGCATTTTTAGATGATGTGCTCCAAGAGAGGCTTCACTGTACAGTAAATAGTAACCTTGTTGATCTTCAAGAATTAAGCCGTTAGGTTGGGTTATTTGCTGCAGTAATGAATGAGGCAGTGCGAGTGATTGGGTTGGTCTATATTCAAGTTGCACATTAAAGTAGCTGTTTAACTGTTTTATCGCCCGTTCACGCTCGGTCGGGGCCATAGCAACCAGTTGTTTAGCAAAGCCTTTAATCATTTGTGTTTGGTTATAAAACTCATCCTGTGGCGTATGAGTTTGCTGACTAAAGGCGTCAATTAGCCAGCCCAATACAATAATTGAGATAAGTGCGCTGCCAAGAAGAGAAATATAAAACTTTTTCACAGGTTTAAATCTATTGCCAAGCCGTGGCGACCAGTAGATAACCTCGTCCCCAAATTGTTTTTATTTTTTCGGGATGTTGCGGATCATCACTGAATTTTTTCCGCAATGATGAAATAAGCACATCAACGCTACGGTCCAAACCGTCGTATTCTCGCCCTTTTGTTGCTTTGAAAACGGCGTCTCTTGAGACAACTTGGCCGGCATTACTCGCAAGGTAGTGCAGTAATAAATATTCGGCACTTGATATATGAACTTCTTCATCATTAAAGTAAACCGTGCGAGAATCGGTATGAATCGCTAACTTGCCTACTGTAATAATACTCGATTCAGTGGCTGAGTCTTGTTTGTCAGACTGAGAACGAAGAGCCGCTTTAATACGGGCGAGTAATGCTCGAGGACGCACCGGTTTCATCATGTAATCACTGGCACCCACTTCTAGACCAATAACCTCATCCATTTCATCATCTCGGGCGGTCAGCATAATAATGGGGGCATGATAAAACTGCCTTAAGTCGCGACAAACGCTGATGCCATCTTGCCCCGGTAGCATAATATCCAGTAATACGAGGTCGGGCGGTGAGGTGCGAACTTGTTCAACAACGAGATCGCCACGCTGGCAAAGTGTGGTATTGTAACCTTGCTCTGTTAAGTATTCGGCTACCCAATTCGCCAAAGAAATATCATCTTCAACGAGTAAAATTGTTCCGTAATGCTCCATTATCTACTCCTAATAGTTATACCAATCCGCAAAAATACTTAATCATTTTGAGTGATCAAACCAGTCGCTACCTGCGTTAAAAATTTCTGATTTAGAACAACTAAATAACTAAATTTTTGCTTTGTTATCAACGCGGTTTTATTGCCTCAAAATAGACCACTTAATTAAGCGGAATGGTATTAGAACAGTCGCCAACGACGTTTTTTCTGACGGTTTTTATATACCCACTGTAACTGTATTTCAGTGGAGGCGACAATTTTTCCATTATCACTATTAATCAACTCAAATCCGACCGTTTCTGTAGAGTCAAACTCATACCTAAACAGCCCTTTATGCTGCATAAGCCAGCATTGAATAATATGTTTGCTGTCGGAATTACGTAAACAGTAGTTTCCTATTTGCTGCTGTCGCCAAGAAATCTCAACATCAGCGTAACAATTTCGTCCTTCACGCAGTGCCACACAGGTATCAGGTATTGCAACAAGAGTATTACTATCGGCTGTCTGTTCTTGTGCATTGACGGGTGCAATGGGTAAGGCGAACAAAAAGTAGTATTTAAAAAACATAGCGCAGGCCTACCTTGGCTTTATGCTGATACTCTTGCGATATAATAGGGCTTTGATGAATGTCATTTGAAAACCAAGTTGATAACCAACCCGTTAAAAAGACCCAGTGCTGATTAAGCGGGTATTCCGCATGAAACTCAAAAATGAGACTGTATGATGTATCTGGGATATACAGAGGTCTGTCAGCGCGTGATTCAGGCTGCGAAATCCCAAAATAGTAATTGGTAAAGTCACTTGAGTAAGCACTCAGGCCAACACCTGAACGAAACTCCCAGTTTCGCCATGGAATGATCTGACTAAAAAATGAATTCATTACCCAGCCATTATGAGTGCCAGATACATCGTGTAAATATTCAAAAGAAATGTGTGAATTTTCAAAGCGGCGGGACAGGCGAAGACCAACATCAAAATCATAATTACGGCGTTTTATTCCCTCAAGTTCCGCGATAACATCGTCGCCGTAAAACGTTAAACCTGTTTCGTCAAACCCTGATTGAACATTCGTCCCGACAATATCAAGACCCCACTCAAATTTATCTATAATGCTGTAGCCAAGAGAAAGGCCACCACTTAATTGGCTTTGGTCGTAATCGAGGTAAAATTTCTCGTAAGAGACAGCAAGATGGATATCGGGCTCAAATCCATCATTATAGGAATCCATGCCAACAAGGTATGAATCTTCAACATAATACCCAGCACCAATTCCCCAATCCCAGGCAAAACCTTGGCTTGGTTCGAGTGTATTGTCGGCATAATAACGATTACTTGCTTGGCTCGACGTGCTAAAAATGCATAAGTAGATAAATAAAAGGGCGCTGCAGGCTCGCAAGTTTGTCATCCTTGTTACTAATAAAAATAAGCTCGTACTAGGATATAGTATATTGTTAATGAGTTCCCGAAATCTGTAAAAAAATGTAGGGGTGTAATCAGGTGTGTTAAAAAGTGTGGCTTAAATTAAACGCTGCTTTCCTTGAGGGTAGTAGGTAAGAAAAGCAGCCACATTAACAGTGTGAGCGTTTATAGATGACTCACTGGACTTTAATTTTGTCGATTAAAATACTGGTGAGGTAGTATTGCATCATCGGTGTCAGCGCGCTTATCTCTGTACGATTACACGGACCTTGTTCTTTCGTTAGAGCTGTCATACGTGAAATAGTTTGATAAGCAGGTATCTCAATGTTTTTGTTAATGCGCTCAAGACGAGCTTGCTCAGTGTTTTGCTCATGAATGAAACTGGCAACTTCGAGTTCATTTTTAATCATTTGCTGCTGTTCAAAGCTGTAAATAAGTGGCTCGCGGTGAAAGCTTGCGCTATCGATAGACGATTTTGCAAACCAAACTACATCACCGGTTTTTTTATGTGTCAAACGCATACTCACTTGTCCAAGCATTGTTGCACACTGCTTAGTTGGGAACTGAGCCGCGATATCATCGAATAAAGGAAATGGTTTTTGTGGTTTTACGAGTGTGTACTCAGTGTCAGCAATTAACTCTAAATCTAATTGATGGATTGAGAGCGTGTAATCCGCTTGACCTTCATCAACAACCTTTAATTGTTTTGCCACTAACGATTCAGAAATTTGTGAATATAGCGTATCTGTCACGCTCGTTTTGTCGGCAACAATCGTCACTGTTTGATTCTTACTGACAGTATGAGCCGGTAACTGTACAGACTTAACTTTAGGTGCTGCATGGTCTGTTTCATACTTTATTTGATAACGTTGGCTTTGTAGCAATGGCTTTTCTGGCATTACTAACAACGGAGCTGGTTCTGGTCTTAGGGCACAACCGGCTGAAATTAAAGTAAAAAGCAAAACGACAAGTAAGCGCATAAAAATAAGTCTACCCATGAAAAAAGTTAAGATTGTGCGCATTGTACGTTAGTCGAAGCAAAAGTTCATGATATTATGTTATGAGAAACTTCCGAAACAGATTAAAAAAATAAATAATGAAGTACTCAGCACCTATTATCATTTGTCTATTTTCATTTCTTTTACTGCTCTCTTTTAGCAGTCAGGCTGCAGGTAGCGGTTCACAATGGCAGACATTTTTAGACGATTACAATACGTACTTATCTCGAAAATTAAGAAGTAAAGGTATTCCAGGTGGAGCGCTTTCAATTGTCAAAGTCGGAGAAGATGATTTTGTGCGGGGGATAGGCCGCACAAAAATAGACAATGGCCGAAAGGTTGATAAACACACGCGTTTTCGTTTGGCATCCGTATCAAAAACTTTTGCAGGGTCATTAACCTCAAAACTTGCTGCGCAGGGGGAGTTTAATATCGATGATCCTCTGAGTAAGTTTATTCCTGAGTTTTCCAATACCGTTTATAAAGATGATTTAAAAATTTACCATATTTTAAGTCATTCAAGCGGCTTAGTGCCGAATGCGTATGATAATCTGATTGAATCGCGAATGAGTTACCCTGATATCGTCGAGCAACTGCTGAGCGTGCAACCAATATGTAAGCCGGGTGAATGTTACGGTTATCAAAATGTGATGTTTAGCTTAATTGACTCGGTGATTTTAAAGTCGACTCAAATGGACTACACGCATTGGATTTCTGAATATATCTTTGCCCCCCTTAAAATGGTCGATGCGAGTGTGGGTTATGATGGCATGGTCCGCGACGATAATTTTGCTCACCCTCATGTTCGTGGCCGAAAACGGTGGTATACATCTCGGTTAAAGAAAAATTACTACAAGGTTGCAGCTGCCGCAGGGGTTAATGCCAGCGCAAACGATATGGCTATTTGGCTTAACGCGCAGCTAGGTCAATACCCCGAAGTATTGCCTTTAGATGCACTAATCAAACAAACCCGACCGTATACACACACCAAAAAAGAGACGCGTCGAAGAGTGTGGCGCAGTCATGTTAAAGATGCATATTACGGGCTTGGATGGCGGGTATACAACTATGATGATGAAGTACTTTATTATCATAGTGGCTGGGTGCAAGGTTACCGAAGTGATTTAGTGGTGTTTCCTTATTTAAATATTGGTTTTAGCTTAGTACTCAATGCCGAGACAGGATTGATCAACGAATTAACCACCGAATTTATAAATCGGACGCTTAAGTTCGTTAGAGAGGATAAAACGCTTAAGTAATAAAATTTAGTTACAAAAAAGCCAGCGCAGAGCTGGCTTTTAGTTTATTGCATGACTTTGTTGCAATATTAGCCGCGAGGAAGCTGAATTTTTTTCTCTTCGCTTTGGCGATAAAGCACAATTGTATGACCAATTGTTTGTAATTTTTCTGCGCCGGTCTCGCGAACAATTGCATCAAAAATCAATGCTTTAGTCTCACGCTCGTCGGTAGGTACTTTTACTTTGATAAGCTCGTGAATATTAAGTGCGCTTTCGATTTCAACTAAAACGCCTTCTGTTAAACCATTTGCACCAAGTAATACAACCGGTTTTAAACTGTGTGCTTGACCTTTTAAAAACTGCTTTTGTTTGTTCGATAATTTCATGATGTTACAAATTTTGCTGAATATGGCTTGAATTAAGGGTATTCTAACGCCATCTAGAGAATATTACTAATTAGTTACGTATTAATTTTATGGCAAACAAAAAACATTCAGCCAGTTCTAAGCGTTGGTTGAAGGAACATTTCGACGATCCTTATGTTCACGAAGCGCAAAAGAAAGGTTGGCGTTCTCGTGCGGTATTCAAATTAGACGAAATTCAAAATAAAGATAAATTAATTAAACCGGCTATGACAGTGGTTGACTTAGGGGCCGCACCTGGTAGCTGGTCTCAGTATTTAGCCGAAAAAGTAGGTGATAAAGGGCAGGTTATTGCCTGTGATATCTTACCGATGGATTCTTTAGCCGGTGTTGATTTTTTGCAAGGTGACTTCCGTGAAGAAGCTGTGCTTGATGCACTATTAACACGTATTGACGGTAAAAATGTTGATGTCGTTTTTTCTGATATGGCACCGAATATGAGTGGCAATACATCAGTTGATCAAGCTGGTAGTATGTATCTTGTCGAACTTGCGCTCGACATGTGTCATCAAGTTTTGAAGAAAAATGGCGCTTTTTGTGTCAAAGTATTCCAAGGAGAAGGATTTGATCAATACTTACAGGACGTACGTAATAGCTTTAAGGCGGTAAAAATTAGAAAGCCCGATGCTTCGCGTGCCCGTTCTCGGGAAGTTTATATAGTGGCGACAGGCTACAAACTGTAGTACAGTTGTGCTGCGTTAAGTTGAATTTAAATTAATTGGATACAAGAGGTTAACCCCTTGAGCGATATGGCGAAAAATCTAATACTCTGGCTGGTCATTGCAGTTGTGCTAATGTCAGTGTTTCAGAGCTTTAATGGTGGTGATCAAGCAGATCGCCAAACAAGTTACACTCAATTTGTTAGTGACGCACGTAGCGGCGCTATTCAAGAGGTCTCTATTGAAAGCACAACCGGCACCATTACAGGTACCAAAACAAATGGTGAGCGCTTTCAAACTATCATGCCAATGTATGATAAAGACATTTTGAATGATTTATTGAAAAGCAATGTAAATGTTAAAGGTGTTAAGCCTGAAGAACAGTCTTTCCTCGCCAGCATTTTAATCTCTTGGTTCCCAATGTTACTGCTTATTGGTGTGTGGATTTTCTTCATGCGTCAAATGCAAGGCGGTGGCGGCAAAGGGGCGATGTCTTTCGGTAAGAGCAAAGCCCGCCTAATGAGCGAAGATCAAGTTAAAACTACGTTTGCTGATGTTGCCGGGTGTGATGAAGCGAAAGAAGATGTCACAGAGTTAGTGGACTTCTTACGTGACCCATCAAAATTCCAAAAGCTGGGTGGTAGTATCCCTAAAGGCGTACTTATGGTAGGTCCTCCGGGTACGGGTAAAACTCTTTTAGCGAAAGCGGTTGCCGGTGAAGCAAAAGTACCATTTTTTACAATTTCAGGTTCTGATTTCGTAGAAATGTTTGTTGGTGTGGGTGCATCACGTGTCCGTGACATGTTCGAACAAGCGAAAAAAGCAGCCCCGTGTATCATCTTTATCGACGAAATTGATGCGGTAGGCCGTAAACGTGGTGCAGGCATGGGGGGCGGTCACGATGAACGTGAGCAAACTCTAAACCAAATGCTAGTAGAAATGGACGGCTTTGAAGGTAATGAAGGTATTATCGTTATTGCAGCGACAAACCGCCCAGATGTACTTGACCCAGCGTTATTACGACCGGGTCGTTTTGACCGCCAAGTTGTGGTTGGTTTACCTGATATTCGTGGTCGTGAGCAAATCTTGAAAGTGCATATGCGTAAAGTGCCATTAGGCGATAACGTAGAGGCCGCTGTAATTGCACGAGGTACACCTGGTTTCTCAGGTGCTGACCTTGCAAACTTGGTAAATGAAGCGGCGCTATATGCAGCGCGTGGCAACAAGCGTGTTGTTAGCATGGCTGAGTTTGATGCAGCAAAAGATAAAATCATGATGGGCGCAGAGCGTAAGACCATGGTGATGAGCGAGCAAGAAAAAGAGATGACCGCTTATCATGAAGCAGGTCACGCGATTGTGGGCCGTATGGTGCCAGAACACGACCCTGTTTATAAGGTGTCTATTATTCCACGTGGTCGTGCACTAGGTGTTACGATGTACTTGCCTGAACAAGACCGTGTGAGTCACTCTAAAGAGTTACTAGAGTCAATGATTTCTAGTCTTTACGGTGGTCGTATTGCAGAAGCTCTGATTTATGGTGAAGACAAAGTAACCACAGGGGCAAGTAACGATATTGAGCGCGCGACAGACATCGCACGTAAAATGGTTACTCAATGGGGCTTAAGCGAAAAGTTAGGTCCACTGCTGTATGCTGAAGATCAAAACGAGATGTACATGGGTGGCGGTGGAAGCCGTGCCATGAGCATGTCAGATGAAACAGCAAAAGTTATCGATAGCGAAATTCGTTTGTTCTCAGATCGTAATTACCAACGTGCTGAGCAAATCTTAAAAGACAATATTGATATCTTACACGCGATGAAAGATGCATTAATGAAGTACGAAACAATTGATGCAGGTCAGATTGACGATTTAATGGCTCGTCAGCCAGTGCGTGAACCGCGTGACATGCATGACCGTCGTCCAGATGACAAAAAACCAGCTGCCAAGGCTGAACCTGTTGCTGAAGAGTCAAAATCGGATGATTCAGTAAAAAAGGATGAAACAAACCTTGATGACAAAGCTGAATAATCGTTAAAATACGTTTAGCAAAAGCCCCGCTTGCCGGGGCTTTTTTGTAGCGACATAAAAAATCGTTTAGGTGCAGCACCTAAACATTCGCCATGGAAGCAGTATAGGTGATAGATGACCACTGTTAGTTTACCTCGAGGCCGCACTTTACACCTCGATACCCCTGTTGTGATGGGGATCTTAAATGTCACTCCTGACTCTTTTTCAGACGGCGGCAATTATTGCCAACTAGACAGCGCTGTCAAACAAGCTCATACACTCTTAGAACAAGGCGCAAAAATCATTGATATTGGCGGTGAATCGACACGCCCGGGTGCCCCTGACGTTTCATTGGAAGATGAGCTTGACCGTGTTATCCCTCTGGTTAAAGCGCTCAGAAAAACAAGCGACTGTATAATTTCAATTGATACCAGCAAAAGTGAGGTCATGCGTCAGGCTATTTTAGCGGGTGCAGATATCATTAATGATGTTAGGGCATTACAAGAGCCCGGTGCTATTGAAGTATTAGCTGCATACCCTGACGTTGCAATTTGCTTGATGCATATGCAAGGACAACCTCGCACGATGCAAAGTAATCCACAGTATGAGGATTTATTTGCAGATATTAATGACTTTTTTTCCGAGCGTATCGAAGCATGTGAGCAAGCGGGGATTCAGCAACAACGTATTATTTTAGATCCTGGTTTCGGTTTTGGGAAAACGCTCGCGCATAACTACGAAATTCTTAATAGGTTTGACGAGTTTAATCAATTCAATTTACCGGTCCTTGCGGGTTTATCACGCAAATCCATGATTGGTAATTTATTAAATAAAAGCACGAATGAGCGTTTAGCTGGCAGTTTAGCAGGTGCTTTAATTGCTGCCCAAAATGGGGCAAAAATCATTCGTGTGCATGATGTTTCAGAAACTTTAGATGTGTTGACCGTATGGCAAGCATGTAAGAAAGGAATTATAAATGAGTAAAACAAGAAAATATTTTGGCACGGATGGCGTTCGTGGCATGGTGGGCGAATACCCTATTACTCCAGAGTTTGCATTAAAACTTGGTTGGGCAGCTGGACGCGTATTATCAAAAATTGGTACCAAGAAGGTTATTATTGGTAAAGACACGCGTATCTCTGGGTATATGTTAGAAACTTCACTGGAAGCAGGTCTTATTGCTGCAGGCATTGATGTTGTTTTACTTGGCCCTATGCCGACCCCTGCGGTTGCTTATTTAACGCAAACTTTCCGTGCTGAAGCTGGCATCGTTATTAGTGCATCACATAACCCTTATCATGACAATGGGATTAAATTTTTCTCTAGTCGTGGTTTGAAGCTAGCGGATGAAGTTGAGCTTGAAATTGAAGCCATGATGGAAGAGCCAATGACTTGCGTAGCTTCAGATAAATTAGGTAAAGCGCGTCGTTTAGAAACGGCTGATGGCCGTTATATTGAGTTTTGTAAAAGCCAATTCCCTCAAGGTTTATCATTAGAGGGTCTAAAAATCGTATTAGATTGTGCTAATGGCGCAACTTATCATATAGCCCCGTCTGTTATGCGTGAGCTTGGTGCAGAAGTCATTTGTCATGCGTGTGAACCAAATGGTGTCAACATTAACCTTGAATGCGGTGCAACTCACGTTGAAACACTCAAGCGCAAAGTACTTGAGCATGATGCCGATGTTGGTATTGCGTACGACGGTGATGGTGACCGTGTGATGATGGTTGACCACAACGGACGTGTCTTCGATGGTGATGACATTGTTTATATTATTGCATGCCAAGCTGCAAACGACGATATGTTGGGTGGGGGTGTTGTTGGCACGGTCATGTCGAACATGGGGCTTGAAAATGCATTAAAAGCGCGTGGTATTGATTTTGCTCGCAGTAAAGTTGGCGATCGTTATGTCATGGAGCTTTTGCAAGAGAAAGGATGGAAAATCGGAGGCGAAAGCTCAGGCCATGTATTGAATCTTGATTTAATTAGTACTGGTGACGGTATTATTTCGAGTTTGCAGGTGTTAGCTGCCATGGTTGCACAGAATAAAACACTGCAAGACTTAGGTGCTGGCTTTACAAAATACCCGATGAAAATGATCAATGTTCGTTACCCTCAAGGTACGGATCCAACGCAAGCACAAGCTGTTATCGATATTGTGGCACAAATCGAAGAAAAATTAGGTGATACAGGGCGTGTTCTACTTCGCAAATCGGGGACAGAACCTGTTGTTCGCGTAATGGTAGAGGCTGATCAAGAGAAAACAGTACTAGACAGCGCACAAAAAATTGCTGAAATTGTCGAATCTGTGAGCAAACAAACCGAGGGATAACAATAACCTCTTGTAACTTTGGGCAAGTCGAGTTAGTATCTTGCCCGCTTTCTAATGTGGAGTGGAAATATGGCAACACGTAAGCCAATGGTAGCAGGCAATTGGAAAATGAACGGTTCGTTAGAACTTGTTGAACAATTAGCAAACGCTATCAAAAATGTTCAGTCTGATGAACTTGATATTGTGGTGTTTCCACCATTCCCGTTGATAAGTTCGCTGCAACAACAAAATGTTGTTGTCGGTTCGCAAACGGTCTCAGAAAACCAAGCGGGTGCGTTTACGGGTGAAGTAGATGCTCAGCTGATTAAAGACTTAGGCGCAACGTATACCTTAGTAGGGCATTCAGAGCGTCGCAGTATTTATGGTGAATCTGATGCGGTAGTTGCGGATAAATTTGCTCGCGCTCAACACGTTGGTTTAACACCTATCTTATGTGTTGGCGAAAGCGAAGAACAACGTGAAGCGAATGAAACCGAATTAGTGGTTGCAGCACAAATTGATGCTGTAATTAACAAATTAGGTGTAGCAGCACTGAAGAATTCTGTGGTAGCATACGAGCCCGTTTGGGCCATTGGCACAGGTAAGACTGCTTCTCCTGAGCAAGCGCAAGCTGTACATAAATTTATCCGTGAGAAAATTGCTTCTGCGGATAGTGATTTAGCTGAACAGCTAACCATCTTATATGGTGGTAGCGTGAATGAAAAAAATAGCGAATTATTATTTGCACAACCAGATATAGATGGCGGCCTAATAGGCGGCGCAAGTCTAAAAGCAGAATCATTTACTGCTATTTGTGAAAGTGCAAAAGGGACCGTATAAGATGTACGAAATTTTATTAGTAGTTTATTTAATTGTTGCTTTAGCGCTTGTTGGTATGGTTTTAATCCAGCAAGGTAAAGGCGCTGATATGGGTTCATCATTTGGAGCAGGTGCGTCTGCTACAGTGTTTGGTTCATCAGGTGCAGGCAACTTCATGACAAAAACAACAACAATTCTTGCAACGATCTTCTTCGTGTTAAGTATTGTTTTAGGTAACCTGACTGCCGGTCAAATTAAAAAGACGGACGAGTGGGAAAACCTAGAGGCTGCGCCAGCTGTTGAAACTGTTACTCCAGCACAAACTGATGTGCCAGTGACAGAAGAGAAAAGCTCTGACGTACCAAATTAATTAGCGTTGCTAATTATTGTTAAGCGATTTATCTCCTCAGTAAATCAAACAGCTTAACATCATACAGAATTGTATGCGGATGTGGTGGAATTGGTAGACACGCCATCTTGAGGGGGTGGTGGCTTCGGCCGTGGGGGTTCAAGTCCCCCCATCCGCACCAAATTTAAAAAGCCGTGACCTAAAAGTCACGGCTTTTTTCGTTTCGGTATGTTTTTGCACTTTTTTGGTGCTGTTCGCCCTCTGTTAATACTCTACCTCATTGATTTGTAAGATATATATAACTTGGTTCTCTCCTTGCTTGTTATCTTGTGTGTGTTCACCAGAGGATGCCATTATGGCAAGAATGAGTTATTTAAGCGCAATAGAACGATATGAAGAATACCAAGGGCTGATTCAAAATTTATTGCTTTCAATTCTGGCAAGTGTGCATACAGCGCTTGCTCAAAAAAAAGATGTTCAACCCCTCATTAAACAGTATCCCTTTTTAGAGTTGCAGTATTGTTTAGATAAGCAGGGAATTCAGCTAGGTAATAATGTGTGCTTTAAACCCCAGTATAAGAAAGACTTAGCTAATAGAGGGGCAGGGCAAGATTTAAGCGCTCGACCCTACTTTACAGCGATATCAAACTCGACAGAGGCACATTTCACCTCACCTTATGTATCAACGGCCACGAGGCATTTATGTATTTCGGTTATAAAGTCTGTTCAATTCAAAGAAGGCGCTCCGTGTTACGTCGTTATTGATGTGTGCCTCACCGAACTTATCGAGTTCATCATGGGGGATACGAAACGAGCGAATATGACGGCTTACTTTAAAGTAGGGTATGGGCTTATTGTCGCTTGCTTATTTTGCTTGGTATTTTATTTATTATTTAAAGTATTCGAGGGCATGTTTTCTTTGGTTACGAGCGAGCAGGCACATTCAGATCCTCTAAAGCCCTTTACGATTATTATCTTTGTTACCTTAGCCCTTGCTATTTTCGACCTAGGAAAAACGATTTTAGAAGAAGAGATTTTAATGCACAAAGATATCTTTCGTCACAGTTCAACACGTCGCACTATTACCCGTTTTATCTCAACCATTCTTATTGCAGTGTCAATAGAGGCGTTACTTACGATGTTTAAAGCCGCTTTGGGTCAAACAGAATACGTGATGCCTGCGGTATTGATGATGTTTGCGGTGGTGGGGTTATTAATCGCATTGGCTATTTATGTCTATTTAGGTGCGAAAGCCGAAGGCATATTAACCCAAGTTCAGCGTGCTAAGATTAATACCTCTTTACAATAATCAGACAGCGTAAAACACATAACTTAAAGCAATACCGTCACAGGGCGTATGAGCCCTATGACGGTCGTTTTTATAACGAACCACCTACACCAATGCTTGGGTTAACATAAACAGGGCCCACTTTAAATGGGGCGTTTACATTAAGGCTTGCATAAGGTGAACATGCATTTAATAGAATAGCTGCTGCGGCTACTGTGATGACTTTAATTAAACGCTTTTTCATTTTATTTCCTCTTGAATGACCAGACCTGCACCCGCTGGGTCTCTAATAATAGCAACACTTCCTTTGCGAACGGTTTCATTTGGTGCCATTAATATAACCCCGCCTGCAGCCGTTACTTTAAGTAATGTTGCATCAACATCGGCGACTTTAATGTAGTTAACCCATGTGTTACCGATTTCAGCATCGGGCTTTTTAACAAAGCCAATGGCGGGTTTATCCTCGACAGCGAGGTAGCTGTAATTGAGCTGTTGAAGTGATTTTTCCTTAGAAGAGTAATTGCCGAGGCGTTGGTAAAAAGCTTTGCTTTGTATTGGGTCATCACTCCATACTTCTTGCCAAATCCACCCATTGTCATGTGTGCTCACTGTGGGGTCGCCGTTCACAGTATTAATTAATGAAAATACAGCGCCTTGAGGGTCTTCTAATACGGCAATTGTGCCTCGCCCTTTGATTTCAGTGCTTTTTACTAATACTTTACCGCCTGCAGCAAGTGTTTTATTCGTGGCATCAGTTATATCTTGGCTACTGATAAGGCTTAACCAGAGGCTTGCATTTTGTGTGTTATCTAACTGTGCCATGCCTGCAATTAATTTACCGTCGAGTTTAGCGAAAGTGTAGCTGTCATTTACCTGTTCAAATTGCCAGCCAAACACCTTGCCATAAAAAGCTTTAGACTCCGCTAAATTTGGCGTAATCAAGTCATGCCACACCACATGGCCCGTGTTTTTTGTACCAGAGTCACTAATAGCGGGGAGTTCATTGGAGGTAAGTTGGCAGCCCGCGAGGGACACCGTCGATACAGCAACAATAATCGCAGCGCGTAATGGGGATAGTAATTTCAAAGTATGCTCCTTGCAAAATAGGGTCAAGTAACAGCATAGACTATTTTTTGTTTATTATTCAATCAAAAACAGTGCACTTTAATATTTTCTAAAGGAACTATGATAATGCGCATAGCGTGGTGATTATTTAGACGGAAAGTGGGTTACTCTTTGAAATTCTGCAATTATTTTTCTTTAAAAATTGGGTTTGTGTGAAAAAGTTATCCAATTTGTCATACATATTATGCATTTAGTTTATAAAAAATAATAAAATATAAAATAATTATACGTATTTTCACAAAATTGACATATAATGTCCCTCCAGAGGAAAGATGCTTATACCTAAGCGTCTTTTTTTATGCCTGCGATTTACAGGTAAAAATACACACACGGTATCCTTTGGAGTTTTAATTGAAATTACGTCATTTCTCACAATTAAGTGTGGCTGTTGTAGCTGCCTTATCTTCATCAGCTTTCGCTGAGCAAGAAAAAACCACCGCGAAACAAGATGCATTCGAAAAAATAGAAGTCACAGCTCGCAAACGCACAGAAAGTATTTTTGAGTCGCCAACAGCGGTTACTTCAATCGGTGAAAACCTGATTGATAAAGCCAATATGAGCAACTTAGAAGATATTGGTAAATACGTGCCTAATTTAAATATTACCCGTTATGGTGTGGGTAATGCAGCGCATGCCTCTGTGTTTATTCGCGGTATTGGTTTACAAGATCACGTGATCACCACAGATCCTGGCGTAGGCGTATACTTAGATGGTGTCTACCTTGGGCGTCAAATGGGCTCAAACTTATCACTCCCGAATGTAGAGCGTGTTGAGGTGTTGCGAGGCCCACAAGGTACTTTATATGGCCGTAATACACTTGGTGGTGCAGTTAACATTATTACTAAACAACCTGGTGACGAAGGGATTGTAACGACAACGGCTAAAGTTGGAAGTCGCAATCGTTTATCGGGTGATGTTTATTTTAATAACAGCCTTACAGACACTGTCAGCATGTCGGCCAGTGTGTCGTACAAACAACGTGATGGAGTCGGTGAGGCAATTAACCTTGTTAATCCAGCAAACGAAATTGGTGAAGAGCAAGAGCTAAGTGGTCGTATGGCGTTGAAATGGCAAGCTAACAGCGACTTATCTTTTGTTTTCTCTGTTGATGGCGTCGACAACGAATCAGGTCAATCACCTTACACAATCGAGTTAACGGCACCGTTGGACGCAAATGATCTATTTAATGGTGATTTTCCACTTTTAACTGAAGACATGCTACCAAGTAATCCAGATGATTTAGCAACGACTGTCGCAGGAATCGAATCAACGGCTTACTCAGGCTGGGGGACATCATTATCAGCACATTGGGACATTAATAATACTTACACGACTAAATTTATCACCAGTTACCGCAGCTCAGAATATGAAGGCGGCCTTGATGATGATGCCGTGGCACTTAATTTATCTGAATTCCCAGAAGAGGGTGGTGCCGATCAGTATTCTTTCGAAATCCAGTTAAACGGTAGCTACGATAATATGGATTTTGTGTCTGGTTTGTATTTCTTTAATGAAGATGGATTTACAAGCTCAGGGCCTTTTGTATTTAGCCCATTCAACACGCCAGACGGATTATTGAATGATGGTACAACGGCTTCATTTGGTAATTATGGTTATTTTGATATTAACCAAGAAACAAATTCATACGCAGCGTATATCAACGCAAGTTACGATTTAAGTGACGACTTAACAGTAGGCGGTGGTCTTCGTTATTCAAAAGACAAAAAAGAAGCCGATGCACAATTTCCAAGCTTTGCAACGCGTAAATACGTAAGTGCTGACTTTGATGCGGTAACATGGGACGTAAACGCGTCTTACCAGCTCAGCAATAACATGAACCTGTATGGGCAAATTCAAAAAGGCTATCAAACAGGTGGCTTTCCGCCACGTCCATTTGGTGGTCCTGATCAATTTGTCTCATTTGATGAAACAAAAGCGATTAACTATGAGCTAGGCCTTAAAGGTCAAGTGCATGAAGATATTTCTATGATGCTTGCTGTTTTTGTCACAGATTATACCGATTTAGCACTTCCATTCTCTGATCCAACAGCCGGGGGTGGTTTTGTAACGATTGTTGAAAATGCTGGCGAGTCAAAAGCACAAGGTATCGAGCTTGAAACAACGATAGCATTTACGGATGACTTTACACTGCGTAGTGCGATTGGCTACTTAGATTCAGAGATCACCGAGGTTGACGAAGGAGTGCAAGGCATTGGTAAAGGTGACTCACCTGCATTAACTCCGCGCTGGACTGTTATGCTTGCCCCATCGTACTTTGTTGACTTAAGCAACGGTGGTACGGTGGCGATTAACGCAAACTATTCGTACCGCAGTGACATGCAAGGCCAATCAGTTTACAACCAAAGTGAACATTTTGAATCGCGTGAACTTGTTGGGTTTAACATTTCTTATTTAAACCCTAATGGCGACTTTGAAGTGACGCTATACGGTGAAAACGTATTGAATGAAGTTTACGATGTTGGTCGTTTACAGCAGTCAGGTTTTGTTGGTGTTATGCGCAGTAATGACCGCAGTGAATTTGGCTTAAAGTTCAAAAAAGAATTTGAGCTTTAATCGCAAGGTGAATGAAAAAGGGTAAGCATGGCTTACCCTTTTATTTTTTACAGTTTAATTCTTTTCTTGTTCAAGCTTTTCGCGGGCTGCTTTTAATTCTTCAGCCAACTCTTTTGCTTTTTGCTTGGTTTTTTCAGAAAGTTCACCAGCGGCTTCTTTACTCTCGATCCATGCATCTATGGCAATTTCTTTACCGTCGTCATACATGCTTAAACCCATTTCTTTGCTTTCTGCTAGCAGTGCTTGTAATGAGTCATCGTTAAACTCACTGGTTGCCTCTTTTACATCTTTCCATGCATCATTGACAGCTTGCTTAACTTCTTCTTTCGCTTCGGCTGCGTCTTTTTTTGCTTCATCAGCATCTTCACACCCCGTTAGGGCAATACATCCTAGTAAAACTAAACTTGCTAATTTTTTCATATTTTTCTCTAATGGTTAATTAACACCATAAGCAGTATAAGCATTTAAAAATGAATATAGCTAGAGCAACACGGCTAAGTTTTCGTTTAATGGACGAAAATGATGCAGAATTATTATACGAGCTTGATAACGATCCTCAGGTAATGAAATATTTAACCCGTGGCAAAGTATCAACAATGCAA
This sequence comes from Pseudoalteromonas sp. PAB 2.2, assembly GCF_001938575.1. Taxonomy (NCBI): domain Bacteria; kingdom Pseudomonadati; phylum Pseudomonadota; class Gammaproteobacteria; order Alteromonadales; family Pseudoalteromonadaceae; genus Pseudoalteromonas; species Pseudoalteromonas sp. PAB 2.2. Next base: position 89,630 of record NZ_LYPI01000009.1, on the reverse strand, counting down.
ACAATTAAAAACACTTTTATCCCCCGTTTAAATGCTTTTCGCAATGAACAAAAGGGCTGGGGGCTTTGGCAGGTAAGCGTTACCGACAACAACATGTTTATTGGCTGGGTGTTAGTGAGGCCAATGGGATTTTTTGATAAGCCAGATTATAGCGACCTTGAAATTGGTTGGCGTTTTAAACGTGTTAGTTGGGGGCAGGGTTATGCATCTGAAGCTGCTTTGAGTGTTGCATTGGCGGTTAGTCAACACCCCGAAGTTAAAACACTCTCAGCAACAGCCCTAAAAGATAACCTTGCATCGATTAGTGTAATGAAAAAGCTAGGGCTAAAATTTATAAAAGAATACCTGCACCAAGATGAACACGGAGAATTACCAGCGGTGCTTTATTCATGTCCGAAAGCAGAATTAACCTCACTTAAGCGTAACTAATTGACCTTAGTAGTTTGGCATGTATAAATGAGTATAAAAACGTCAAAAGGAATTAGTATGCGAACTTTAATAAAATACACGGTCAGTGTCTCGCTTCTCGTTGTATTATTTTTTCATCCGCCATTATTAGCCAAACAAGCGGCTGTGGCGATGCCAGACAGTTACAGTAGCGATACTGCACGGGCAATTTTAGAGCAAGGCGGTAATGCCATTGATGCAGCCATAGCAGCCCAATTTGTGTTGGCTGTCACGTTACCTGAGGCCGGTAATATTGGTGGCGGCGGTTTTATGCTGATTCAAAAAGACGGCAAAGGTGACTTTATAGATTACCGTGAAACTGCCCCCGCAGCAGCTCATCGCGATATGTATCTCGATGAAAAAGGGAATGTGATAGACAACATGTCAGTGTACGGTATTCACGCAAGTGGTGTGCCGGGCAGTGTTGCCGGAATGTGGCTAGCACACCAAAAGCATGGCAGCTTAGAGTGGAAAACCCTCGTAGACCCTGCGGTAAAGTTGGCAGAAGACGGTTTTATTGTGCACCCGAAACTTGCTTCAAGTATCCAAAAATATATTTCGCGAATGCAGAAAAAGTCGATAAAAGTTAACTTTGCTGATTATTTTTCTGATGCTAAAGCTAATAAAACCTTTAAGCAACCAGAGCTTGCGGCAACGCTTAAGCGCATTCGTGATAATGGCAAGGCGGGGTTTTATGAAGGCGAAACAGCTAAAATAATTGCCACGTTTATGAAACAGCATGGCGGTATCATTACAGAGCAAGACCTTAAAGACTATCAGGCCAAATCGCGTATGCCTATTAAAGGTCATTGGCGTGGTTTTGAAGTGCTTACTTCACCGCCACCCAGTTCAGGGGGCATTGCTATTTTACAATGGCTAAAAATGTATGATCTTGCTAAACCAACAGGCCCTTTAGAGCATAACTCGACCCGCTATGTGCACATTCTTGCAGAAGTCGGCAAACGAGTCTTTGCTGATAGAGCAGAGTATTTAGGCGATCCTGATTTTTACGATGTACCAAAAACAGCCTTACTCGCGGATGATTATCTCGCTAAACGTGCAACGGGTATTCGTAATGATGTAATTTCAACAACTGAAAACATCAAACCAGGTTTACATGAAAGTGAGCAAACAACACATTTCTCAATTATTGATCAGTGGGGTAATGCGGTCGCAAACACAACAACAATCAACTTAAGCTTTGGCAGCGGTGTGGTTGTTTCTGGAGCAGGCTTTATTCTTAATGATGAAATGGATGACTTTAGTGCTAAACCAGGTGTTATGAATGTTTTCGGTGCATTAGGCGGTGAGGCCAATGAAATTCAACCACACAAACGGATGTTAAGCTCAATGACACCCACCATTTTATTACAAGATAATAAAGTGAAAATGGTAACCGGTTCACCGGGCGGCACCACCATTATTAGTTCAGTGTATGAATCAATCTTAAATGCGGTAGAGTTTAATATGTCTGCTGAGCAAGTCGTAAATAGCCCGCGATTTCATCATCAACTGTGGCCTAAAAACGTGATAAGACACCATAAAGGGCTTGAGCCAAAGGTTATTAAAGCGCTTGAAAAAATGGGCTACAAACTTGATGAGCGTCACTTTGGTGATATGCATGTGATCATCAATAAAGATGGCAAGCTCGATGCCGCATCTGAAGAATCTGGTCGTGGTAAAGCGATGGTATTTGATACCCTTAATTCGTCTAATTAAGTGAGCAATTTTTAACGCAGGTAGCGACCCGTTTAATCCCTCAAAATAATGAAAAAAGGCACCAAAGGTGCCTTTTTCAGTGTGTGATTTTTATTAACCAATAGCAGGGATTACACCAGCCATCTGTAAACCTTGGGCGCTAATGATTAGTACACCAAATAAAGCCGCCAGTGCTAAACCAACATTTCCCCCTTTTACTTGGTAACCTGTTTCAGGTTGGCTTCGGCGTTGTTTGTAAACCATGGCGACAGGCAAAAATACGGCCAGAATAACCAAAGCAATCGCAGCGTAGCCAAGGGCCATAATAAAACCTTGTGGGTAAAATAATGCAAAACCAAGGGGCGGAACAAAGGTAATTAATGCCGTTTTAATTCGGTCTTTACTGCCATCACCTTTTTTAAAGGCATCAGCAAAAAAATCAAATAAACCCAAGCTCACACCTAAAAATGACGTGGCGAGTGCTAAATCTGCGAAAACATTGACCGCAGTCGCAACATGAGGGTTATGTGCAATACTTGCTACACTGCTAACAAAGCCAGATAAACCTTGGCTTTGTATTAAGTCATTTTGGCTCATTATGCCTTGGCTCAACAGTTGCCAAAAAATGTAAATGACGAGCGGTAATGCGGCACCTGCCACCATGACTCTTCGTAAAGTCTTAATGTCGAGACCCACATATTTAACAATCGATGGAATGGAGCCATGAAAGCCAAAAGATGTAAATACCACCGGAATAGCTGAAAGAATTAAACCTTGTTCAATAGGCATTTCGAGTAGGTGCTGGCCATGCACATACGGTGTGAGCATATAAAATAAGCTTGCCAGTACGCACACTTTAATTGTGAAAAGCACTCTATTAAGCTTATCAACCTTACTTGTGCCCAGTGTTACTACGGTACCAATGATCACGGCTAAAATAACGGAGCCAACTTGGGGGGCCAGCGAGAGTGACAAGCCATTATTTAGCTTTTCTTGCAACTGTGCACCACCGCCTGCTATGTATGCGGCGCATAGGGCATAGAACAAGAACATAACTGAAAAGTTAGCCACCCATTGCCCTCGCTTGCCCAACCAAGATTTAGCCAAGGTGTTGAGTGTCGCGTCTCTGTCTGCATATTGATGAAGCTCTAACATTAATAGAGCTGTGTAAGTCATTAAAAACCAAATTAATAAAATGAGTGACAGCGCGGTGGTGAATCCAAGCCCCGCAGAGGCGATGGGCAATGCCAGCATCCCTGCTCCTATGGTGGTGCCAGCAACAATTAACATGCTACCTATTGTTTTATTTTTAAGCACTTTTTGACCCTTAAACTTCGTGAGAGGCATGCAAGATATAACTTGTTTAATAAAACTTAAATAGTTTTGTTATAAATCAAAGAAACTTATTGTAACTTATGATTTACAAGCACGGTTAGGCGCGTAAATATTAGGCTTAATTTTATTCTACATTGTCGTAATTTTGAGTTGACAAAATAATCATATAGGCAGATTCTTAACGCTCTTCTACTTACTTTTTTATGATGATGATGCAGCTAAATAAACGACCAAATAATCGCAGTATGCGTCTGGCAACGCCAGCCGTGTGGTCAGTTATGTGCTGCGGTTAATTAAGTAAGTTTTACTAACCGCGTTCAAAGCGGTTGGCCATTCTTTGTTTTTTCCTCCGCTTTTTTCGCCTTATTACAGGAATAAGCTTGTGCCAGTTAAAGCCTCATATTTTTTAATGGTGGTGATTTGGTCTACAACCCCTCTAGGTATTGTTTGGAGTAGTGAAACCGTTGCGCCCACATTGGCAGTCTTGTTAAGAATGCTGGTGGGTCTTGTGCTTGCTGCATTGGTGGTTGCTATCGCTAATATCCGAGTGCCTTGGCATCGTCGCGCCTTATTCTTATATGCATACTCGAGTATCGGCATATTTGGGGGCATGCTACTGAGCTATATGGCCGCCAAAACAGTGCCTTCTGGCTTAATATCGTTAATGTTTGGTTTAGCACCTATTTTATCGGGATTACTGGCGCAGAAAATTTTAAATGAACCAAAATTCAGCACACTAAAACTCGCTTCACTTGGGTGTGCACTAATCGGTCTTTTTTTAGTAAGCCAGCGTCATATTCAAGGTGGGGTAGAGCAGCTAAGTGGGTTGCTGTATGTATTTATGGCGGTGTGTTTTTTCAGCCTAAGCGGGGTGATGATCAAACGTGTTCGAATCGCTATTCACCCAATGGCGACGACATTCGGTGCTTTAGTCTTTGTAACGCCTTTATTTTTTATAACCTGGTTATTGGTTGATGGTCAACTCAATAGCGAGCTTTGGAGCGTAAAGTCGCTTTACTCGATTGTGTACTTAGGGGTGTTTGGATCGTTAATCGGTGCATTGGCGTATTTTCATGTTTTGCAAAAACTGAATGCCAGCACGGTAGCCCTGACCACCTTAATTACACCAAGTTTTGCTATTGCAATTGGCGGAATATTTAATAATGAGCCGATTGATCAAGCACTGATTGTTGGCGCAACTGTCATTATGATTAGCTTGGCGTTTTTTCAATTTGGTGACAAGTGGCTTAAGCGCTTTAAACGCGTTAAGCCAATTAAAATGAATTAGCAGTGTAGTCGCCGTATAACGGCGACTACATTTTTGCAATTTGAATAACCAAGCGACGGTTTGTATTTCGCCCTAAAATATTGTCATTAGTGGCAACATGGCGTTTTTCACCAAACCCTTCGGTATCCACTTTATTTTCATCGATGCCTAAGCTCACAATATACTCTTTGATTGCTTTAGCCCGCTTTTTAGAAAGCTCAAGGTTATTCCAACGACCACCGTAGCTATCGGTATAAGATGAAATTGAAATAGCAGAAATACTGGTGTCATATTTGAGGTATTCGGCTATTTTATCTAAGCGTTTTTGAGATGATTTTGTCAGCTTACTGGAGTTAGGTTCATAGTTCATTACCGTGAATGAGATATCTTCAAAGCTGTAAGGCAGCATGGCATCTCGGCATTGTAAAAAAGCCCAATAGGCTTGTTTAAAATTAACACTCGACAAGCCTACGGCAATTTTATCGGCACGGTTTTGCCAATCTTGGTAATAAAAAGTAGGCTGATAGCCTTTTTCGAGCTCTGTCAGCATTTCCCAAGCCGTTTTATTGCCTAGCTCACCGTCAAATTTACGTAATAATTTCATATTCGCAATATCGCGTGCTGGTAGGCCTGCACGCCAACTGGGCGGCACAGCTTTTAAACCAGCAATACTGTAATTTTCTGGACGTACAACCATGTCGAGATTAAAGTTGACGTCTTTATTCTTGCTGGCAGAAGTGCTAAAAATGGCTTCGCCATAAAAAGGAACTTCATGATTTAATTGGCATTCTAAGCGCGATGTTTTAACCATTTGCCAATTTGAAGTATCTGCGGTAGCAGTGTATTCGCGCATGGCACTGCTTGCATGCGTGGCTGCAAACGTTGTTAAAAGGCCGAGGCTTAAAGAAAGTAATGAAAGCTTCATCACAGTAAATCTCCAACAAATCATCAATGCCAAATAATTGGCAAGTTTTATAGCAAGCAGTCCAAAACTGCCTGACAGCGTGTTAGCTCATTAAGTTAAAGCAATTATTGTGCCTAAAAAGCCTGTAAGAATCTGTGATTTAATCGCTTTTGCTCTAGCAGAGCAGCTGTGGTTTTTGACATAATAGCCAGCTTACACTGGCAAACCAAGAAGACTATGGAAAATACTGAACAAACTCTTTTCGCAAAACGCTTTCGTGGCTTTTTCCCCGTGGTTATTGATGTTGAAACGGCAGGGTTTAATAAAGACACTGATGCGTTACTTGAAATCGCTGCTTCTGTTTTAAAAATGGATGACGATGGAGTGTTAAGCATTGACCATACGGTGCATTTTCATGTTGAGCCATTTGAAGGCGCGAATATAGAGCAGGCCGCGATTGATTTTAATGGCATAGACCCATTTTCGGCGTTACGCGGTGCGGTGCCTGAAGAAGAGGCCATTAAAGAAATCTGTAAAGCCGTACGTAAAGCACAAAAAGCGGCAGGTTGTCAGCGCTCAGTGGTGGTTGCGCATAATGCGGCTTTTGATCATGGCTTTTTAAATGCGGCGATTGAGCGTTGTAAAATTAAACGCACACCGTTTCATCCGTTCGTGAGTTTTGATACGACCTCACTAGCGGGGCTTGCGTTGGGGCAAACTGTATTAGCGAAAGCCTGTCGTGCAGCGGGTATTGAGTTTGATAATAAACAAGCTCACTCAGCGCTCTATGATACAGAGCGCACAGCAGAATTATTCTGTCTAATTGTTAATCGTTGGCAACAATTAGGCGGATGGCCATTGCCAGAGCAAGCTGAAGAGAATGAAAAGCCAGACTCAGCCGCTAAAACGACTGAGTAATTTTCCCTTCGAAGTATCGCACTAAGTGGGGAGGGTAAATACGTGAAAAATGTTTACTCTCTTGTGCTATTTTCAGCTCAACGCCCGGATGCATTAACTCATTCACTTTTAAGCGACTGGTTGCCAACAAACGCGCAATCTTTTGCTTAACAAGGTATTTCTTTTTCTTAGTGCTTGCGGTTTTAATTTTTATTTGTTGTTCACTGGCTGTTATTTTATTGATGTAATGCGCACGTTGAGCTGCATTGGTTATTTTATTCGCTTTTTTTCGAGCTTGTTGTAAGGCGGCTGCTTTACTGGCAAGCAGCTTTTCAAAGTCATTGATTTGTTGTTGCTTTTGTCTTAAATCATGCCAGTACTGCGCTATAAAGACACGGGTTTTAGTGCCTGATGGCGCACCTAGCTCACCGGTTTCGATACGCATTGCATCTAAAATATTCCCGCCAATAATTTTGCCGCGAGGGTTATTCGCTTTACCGACACGAATTAGACGACGTGCACTTAAATCACAGTGCAGAGCTTGACGCTCTATAAACAGATCTTGCTCACTTTTAATATGGCAAAACTGTGCATACCCAACCGAAATAGTGCGTGTTGCGCTTATATTGCATGTAAAGTGATCTTCATTTTCACGGTGCCGGCCAATGGCCCCGAGCATAATAGTGACTTCGCTTTTACTTTCGATTGTTGCTGATTCAACAAATCCCAGTACTGTAATATCACCTGTAGCTTTAACGCACATACCATCTTTAACATCGCCACTAATGATAACACTGCCATCAAACTCAACATGGCCTGTACTGATATCAACATGATGAAAGCACAACACATCGTCTACGCGCATGCCGCGGGGCAGTGCAACGGGCACTCCTTTGGTGTCGGCAATGAGTAAATTACTGTTCATCGGATCAAGGCGGGTCCCTTCAAAGGGCTCTAGGGGGTAATCTTTACCTGCTTGCGCGGGTAAAGTATCGCCAAATACAGTAAAGCCATTTTCACCCGCAGTTGCAGGAATACGTTGCATAAGTGGCGCACCGGGCTTAACCGTGATAATCGCGCCCAAGTTTCGCATATCAACTTTGCCACCCGATGTGGCTTGTGGGCTAAGAACGCGATCTTGTGCTGTTGAACATAATCGGACAAACCGTGCATCGTTCCCATCTTTTGGGTTACGGCCATGCGCAACAATAGCACTGTAGTGCGCACCAGCAGGTTGTTTAAACTGCTGACCTAAAAAAGTATCAAGCGCAGAGTGACTTATGCCGCGCTTAACTCCCGCAGCAGATAGCGCTGCTTGTGCATCATCCATACTCACAACTTTGCCACCACGTGCTGTTGTCAGGCTCGCTTCTGCAATCATATTTTTTTCATCAACGGTGATTTCAATATGTGCATCAACGGCTTTTGCAACAACCAATGATTGATTTTGATATTGACTGCTAGGTGTAAAAAGTTTGCCAATATTGGCATCAACAAGTTCACAGTCTGCGTAAGACGATTGCTCAATTAACTCAATGAGTTGTGAACTCGTTATGGGAAAGCCAGCATCGCGCGGATGCTCACACAAGGATACATATCCACTTTGCTCATCGAACAAAAACATCGACATCAAGTAAGTCCTGTAAAAGAGGCCTGTTATTATTATTTTTTCGTTGCTACAGGATTGTTTTAAGAAGAGGTAACAACGTCTCCCATTTCAGCACAACTTTTGTATGATGTTAAGAACTTGTATGCTTAATATGTGAAAATTCGTATAAAAACTGACTTTTCCTGTTTGGTTTTTCAGCACTCAAAGGGGTTATGCCAAAATAACCTGATTAATGCCTTGAGTATAAAGGGTTTACTCAGTTATACTTCACATACACTCTGAATGAGATACCAAATTCAGGGGCTGATTAGGATTCGACGGAATTCAAGACGCCCGAGGTGCATGTCGAGGTGCGGTTGGCCTCGTAAAAAAGCCGCAATTTAAAGTAATCGCAAACGACGATAACTACTCTCTAGCAGCTTAGGCTGGCTAGCGCTCCTTCCATGTATTCTTGTGGACTGGATTTTGGAGTGTCACCCTTACACATGATCGCGACGGAAACCCTGGCCGGGGTTGAAGCGTTAAAACTAAGCGGCCTCGCCTTTGCAGATCGTGTTCGTCCGAGCTGTAAAGGTTAACTAAAAGACGATACTAAGCATGTAGTACCAAAGGTCGAGGCTTTTCGGACGGGGGTTCAAATCCCCCCAGCTCCACCAAACATAAAAGGCCGCTCTCAGAGCGGCCTTTTTTATTGCCTAAAATACACCCCTAATTCATTGAGTCTGAAGGGGTTAATCACATTAAATCACACAACCAACTGAACGGCATCGATGATGAGTTTGTTTTCAACATCAATCGTTTCGATGATGTGTTTATGAAGGCGCTTTTTATGTTCGGCAAATATAGGGCGTTTTTTATCGAACTGGCTGGCAAATTCGAATGCGGTATTAAACAAGCTTTCGCTGTCGGGGCAGGCTTGTTCGATGACGTGGTCTGCAACAAGCTCGCTTGCGGTAACCCGGCGTCCTGTCAATTTCATTTCGTTAAAGCGGTAATAAGGCATCGATTTTTTTACAAATTCAATCATGCCTGGTAAAAACGGAATCGATAAATCAACTTCAGGAAAACAGAAAAAGCCACGGTTACTTTGCATAAATCTAAAATCGCAGGCGCACGCTAAAATAGCCCCATTACCAAATGCATGGCCATTAATAGCGGCAATGACTGGCATTGGGTAAAGTAACAAACGTTTAAATACGGCATCCATAGCGTGCATAAAACCACTTACTTCTTCATATTTTTGTGCTTTTAAAGCGGGCATTAGCCAGTCGGTGTCTATACCTAAACTCCACGATTTTTCATCACTTGAGGTAATAATCAGTGCTTTGTGTTCTGAGTTCGCTTCAATGTCATTAAGGCAATTTAAAAATGCTTCTGCAAACGTGGGGTTATGGCGGTTTTCACCTGCGGTCATTGTGAGAATAGCAACACTGCCTTGTGTGCTTACGGTTATGGGGGTCATGGTGTGCCTTTATCGTTTTCTTTTGTTATAGATATAGTTATATACCATCAGTTGCACAAAATAAACCTCTAGTCCGACCAGTTTGAGTGCTGAGGAGGTTCTCCGCTTTTAGTCGAAATGCAGTTTCAAACAGTCGCTAATACTATCTTGCCATGGTAATTTTAGTCTAAACACTCTATTTAAAGCGCGATAATGGAACTGGTAAGTTGGGATTTCTTTAGTGGGGGGTTGTTAAGCCCGATCAGCACAATTATCTTAATTATATTGGCAGGTTTTACCTCGATGGTGTCTGCTGCATTTGGTGCTGGTGGCGGGTTAATGTTGTTAGTCATTATGGCGTCAATGATGCCTATGAGTGTGGTGATCCCTGTGCACGGCTTAGTGCAGCTGGGCTCTAACGCGAACCGCTTTTTATATACTTTTAAGCATATCGATGGCGCTATGTTTTTATATTTCTCGTTGGGAGGAATCTTTGGTTCACTGGTAGCGTCAACTATCGTCACCGCTATTCCGCTTGAGTTAATGAAAATAGTGGTGGCAGCTTTTGTGCTCTATTTGCTTTGGGGGGTGACACCTAAGATCAGAGAAACATCAACGCTTTGGCGCATATTAGCAGGGCTTTGGACCTCGTTTATTTCGATGTTTGTGGGTGCCAGTGGGCCGCTGGTTGGTAGTTGTTTGTATGTAAATAACTACAATAAGCTGCAATTTACCGCGACATTTTCGAGTTGTATGACGGTACAGCATACTTTAAAGGCTATTTTGTATGGTGCTGTCGGGTTTGCATTTTGGCAGTGGTTGCCGCTTGTAATGTCGATGATTATGAGTGGTGCAATAGGCACTTGGCTGGGTTTGAAGCTATTGCACCGTATCTCATCAGATAAATTTAAACAGATTTTTCGTTTAGTACTGACGTTACTTTCCCTGCAACTTGCGTGGCAGGGAATCTATTTTGTGTTTGCTTAGTTACCTGCTAATAGCTCGTCGAGTGGTTTGTCACCATTAAATAACTCGAATAGTTGCGATTTATCAGGTTTATGACTGGCGATATAAACCAGTGCATCAGCAACATCTTCTCGGTTTATCACGGCATCTTGGCGTGTTGCAGGACGATTTATGGTGAATAATCCAGACGCCGATTCGTTAAGGAGTGTGCCTGGTCTTACTATGCTGTAATGTAAGCCACTGTGTAGTAGATGCTCATCGGCCATGTGCTTAGCCACTAAATAGGGTTTGATGCTGCTTTCAATGCCATCGGGATCATCAGCGCCAATGGAGCTTACCATGATAAAGTGCTCAACCTGTGCATCAACTGCATAGTTAATTGCTTTTACCGCAGCCCATAAATCAATGAGCAAGGTTTTATCGGCACCGGTTGCACCACCAGAGCCGGCACTAAAAATAACTTGCTGTACCCCTGTAAGTGCGCGACTAAAATCATTTTCTAGATCCTGCTCAACAATGCTCAGGTTTGGGTGCTCAATATCAGTCAATTTGCTTTTATCACGTACTAATGCCACGACTTCATGCTCTTGAGCGAGCATTTTTTGGGTGGTCATTTTACCTATTTGTCCGCTTGCACCTATGATTAGGGTTTTCATACCAAACTCCTTCCAGTTGCGTTAACTTTTACGTGTAACTTACTACTTTGGGGTGTGATCTTAATTTTAAAGGGACAAATTAAACTAATTTGTAATCGGCTTGAAAAAGAAGGGGACTTTTTAGCCCCCTGTCTTTTTAGATTTTATTACGAATTAGGTCGCGAATAATAAAGCGAGCAGGGTGAATTGCTTGGCTAACACGTTCGCTAAAAGGTCTGGGTTCATTGTTTAAGCAGGCGACCAAGTGTTCGGCACACAGTGGCGCACTGCACAGACCTCTTGCCCCAAACCCTGTAAGCACATGCAAGCCTTGTTGAGGTTTTGCTAAGGGCTGATATTGGTAACGTTTTCCGAGTCTTAAATTCGCAAAGGCATTGACATAATCGTCTTGCTCCGCCCACTCGCCAGCCATTGGTAGGTGATCAATAAAGCTGCATCTTACTGCTGCTTTGGCTGCGGTAATTTCGCCTAATGATGTGGCAAAGTCACTGTCTTTATAGAAGCTAAGCAGTTGTTCTCGATTTGTTTGGTTGTCTTGCTCTTTCACTTCGCGGCTTTTTGAGTTTTTCTCAAATGTTGCCCCCATGCAGTGATGCTCTTGAAACTCAGGGGTAAAATATCCTTTATGACACAGCACCGTTTTTAATTGTTTGGATTGCTCACTTGCCTCAACATGCGATACCTGACCACGCACACCTACAGCGGGCAATGCCTGGGTTTGCTTAAATTGGTCGCTATGCTCGCCCGCACATATTATTACATCGCTAAATGGACCAAATTGCTGTGTTTTTGTGTGTAACACCCAACCTGATTCTGTTTTTTCAAGTTGTTCAATATGGCAGTTAAAATGGGTTTTAATTGGATTGAGTGAGTATGCCTTATTAAAGAGGGCGGTCACTAAGGCAGGCGGGTTTACCCAGCCACCTTGTTCAAAGAATACGCCAGAGTAGCCTGTGTTTACTCCCGCAATATCATCGCCTTCAGTCGCACTGACATTGCGCATTAATTCAGTTGGCCAAAGCGCTTTGTCGGCTAAATTTTGGTGTTTATCGGCCAAGCCCTGTTTTACTGCGTGTTGCAATACACCACACCATTGGTGAGGGTAGTCGAAGCCGTCATCGAGTAATTGTTGATATAGGCGTTTTGCGTATAAAAAGCTATGCGCAAACATTTCGCTGTGCGGTGAGTTCTTGGCTTGCAGGTGCGGGTAAACAGCGCCCTGAACATTGTGTGAGGCCCCCATAGCAAGTGCGTCATCTTGGCAAAAAAGTGTCGTTGTAATGCCCCTTTTTGCTAAAGAGTACATCACACTACTACTGGCGATGCCGCCACCGATAACAGCAACGTTATTTAATGTACTTGCATGATGAGAAAAATACGAAGGGCCAGATTGCTGCTCTGTGGGTGTTGTTAAGGTGCCAATCAGCATTTCACGTTTTTTGCCGTAGCCTTTGGCTTTGGCCATAGCGAAACCGGCTTCAATTAAACCGCGTCTAACAAATCCTGCAGCTGTGAACGTAGCTAGGGTGGCATGTTCGCGTGAAATTGCACGCATCTTATTAAACACACTTTGCTGCCACATATCGGGGTTTTTACTCGGCGCGAAACCGTCTAAGTACCATGCATCAACAACGCCTTCACGTGGATAACTCATGGCATCAATGCTGTCTTGTACGTCACCAAAATAAAGGTCGAGTACGACTCGCCCGTCGGCAAATTCTAATCTGTGGCAGCCAGCAAGGTTAATGGGGTATTGAGCAATTAACTGGGCACTAAATGTGTGTAAGCTAGGCCACGCCTTTAGTGCATGGGCAAGGTCATCACGTTTAATTGGAAATTTTTCGAACGAGATAAAATGCAAGCGTCTAACCGAGCTATTGACACTTTTATTTACACTAAGGTCGTGTTGATTTTGAACTTCTTGCTTGTCATGCTGCCTATCAAGGTGAGCAGCAAATTGCTGCCAGGTATTTAAAAAGTTAAGCCCTGTACCAAAACCCGTCTCGGCAATAACAAAATGCGCGCGGTCATGATTTTGTAACCGTTGCGAGATATTGTTTTGTTGATAAAACACATAATGCGATTCAGCTAAGCCATCGTCATTGGAGAAGTAAACATCGTCAAACTGATCGGCGACGGGTGTACCAAGGTGATTAAAATGTATATTTGCGTTTTTGATCATGGTTTAACTAAATAACTACAACTTTTTTTCATTATTTTACGTGTTTTCTTTGAAATAGTCTGGCGTTATTTATAAGCTACACATTCAGAGTACATGTGTACGCTAGAAAGCTGACCACTTAACGTGTATTTTCAGCGTAAAATAGAACACAATTTAGTATAGAGCTAAGGTAATTACCCATGAGAAGAGCCGTTATTACGGGCATCGGTGTTGTTTCAAGCATCGGTAACAACAAAGAAGAAGTATTAGAATCATTAAAACAAGGCCGTAGTGGTATCGCGTTCAACCAAGAGTTTGCTGATTACAACCTACGTAGCAACGTTTCAGGCAAAATCGATATTGATGTTAAAGAATTTGTTGATCGTAAAGCGATGCGTTTTATGGGCGATGCAGCAGCATATGCTTATATTTCAATGGCACAAGCAATTGAAGATGCAGGCCTTAATGAAGAGCAAGTTTCAAACGAACGCACTGGTTTATTAGTGGGTTCGGGTGGTGGTTCATCTAAATGGCAAGTTGAAGCCGCTGACATTCTTCGTGAAAAAGGCGTGAAGCGTGTAGGTCCATACATGGTACCGCGCACGATGGCGAGCACCACGTCGGCATGTCTTGCAACACCATTCAAAATTAAAGGTGTTAACTACTCAATTAGTTCTGCTTGTGCAACATCTGCACACTGTATTGGTCATGCGGTTGAGCAAATTCAACTTGGCAAGCAAGATGTGATCTTTGCGGGTGGTGGTGAAGAGCTTCACTGGACACTGGCGATGGAATTCGATGCAATGGGCGCATTGTCGACTAAATATAACGAAACTCCTGAGAAAGCATCGCGCACTTACGATGCAAACCGTGACGGTTTTGTTATCTCTGGTGGTGGCGGTATCGTTGTCGTTGAAGAACTTGAGCATGCACTTGCTCGTGGCGCACACATCTACGCTGAAATCACAGGGTATGGTGCAACTTCTGACGGTTACGACATGGTAGCACCATCAGGTGAAGGTGCGGTACGTTGTATGAAGCAAGCAATGCAAGGTCTTGAAGGCGGCATTGATTACTTAAATACGCACGGTACTTCAACCCCAGTTGGTGATGTTAAAGAGCTTGGCGCAATTCAAGAAGTGTTTGGCGGTAACTCACCGATGATCAGTGCAACAAAAGCAATGACGGGTCACGCATTAGGTGCGGCAGGCGTTCACGAGGCTATTTTCTCGTTGTTAATGCTAGAGCACAACTTTGTTGCACCTTCTATCAATATTGATGAGTTAGATGAGCAAGCAGAAGGTCTAAACATTGTTACTGAGCGAAAAGACGTTGAACTGAATACAGTAATGTCTAACAGCTTTGGTTTCGGTGGCACAAACGCCACACTAGTAATGAGCAAATATAAAGGTTAAACCTCTCCAGTATTTGCCAAAGCCGAGCGTTTGCTCGGCTTTTTCGTTTCTAACTCCGCACTGTATTCTTTGCCTTTTATATTTATTAAGCGTGAGTCTGTATGAGCAGTTACGCTATCCGTATAGCTATATTTTCGTTACAATAGCGCCACTTTTCTGCTTCTCGGACACACAGATGAAAATTCTTGCAGATCAAAATATGCCATTGGTTGAGCAGTACTTTGCCGATTTTGGTGATGTTGAGCGATTTGATGGCCGTAACTTACAACCTGAGCAGTTGGCTGGGGTTGATATACTATTAACTCGTTCAGTGACAAATGTTGATAACGCGTTATTAACTCTGGCAGATAAGTTGAAGTTTGTTGGTACGGCAACCATAGGTGTTGACCACATTGATACTGAACTACTGGCAGAGCGCAATATTGCATTTAGCAGTGCGCCGGGCTGTAATGCCGTTGCTGTAGCAGAATATGTTATTAGTAGTTTATATGCTTTATGCCAAGAAAATGCTGAGTCACTGCAAGGTAAAACCATTGGTATTGTTGGGGTAGGCAGCATTGGTAGTTGTCTGCGCGATAAGTTAAACCTACTGGGTATGAACGTATTGCTCTGCGATCCTCCTAAGCATGAGACGGGTGAATTGGTAGAACATACTGATTTTGATACCCTTCTTGACACTGCCGATATAATTACGTTTCACGTGCCGTTGGTGAAGCAGGGGCCGCATAAAACGTTGCATATGTTAAACAAACAACGTTTAGCGAAGCTTAAAGATGGCACGACGCTTATTAATGCAAGCCGTGGTGATGTTATCGATAATCAGGCTTTGCTAGAGTTATTTGAGCAAGGAGCGAAACTTGATTGCGTGCTTGATGTTTGGGAAAACGAGCCAAATATACTTACTCCGCTGCTTAATTATGTGCGTTTTGCGAGTGTGCACATTGCAGGCCATACCCTTGAAGGAAAAGCCCGTGGTACTCAAATGTTGTACCAAAAAGTGTGCGAACTTGAGGGTGTTGCAGCGCTGAAGTCGCTGGAAGATTTTTTACCTGAACCAATTAGCCATGCTGTCTCGCTCGGTGAAACCTTTACGTTAGATGACATAGGCCGCTTAGTACACCTTATTTACGATGTTCGTCGTGATGATGGCATCTTGCGTAGTAAGTTAAATCAAGAAGGGTTTGATAGCCTACGGAAAAATTACCCGCCACGACGTGAATTTAATACACTGTCGGTGGCTGCAAACAGTGCCTGTGAAGCCGCTTTAGCTGCACTGGGATTTAGAATTAACGAATAAAGTCAGTACTTTATTCATATGAGGAAAACACATGTCGCAAAAATTTAATGTTGCTGTCTTAGGCGCCACAGGTTTAGTGGGTCGTCAAATTATCGAAACTTTAGAAGATCGTAAATTTCCGGTTGGCGAGTTGTTCTTGCTTGCGAGTAGCCGCAGTGCGGGTGAGGAAATACAATTCCGTGGTGAATCGATTGAAGTACTCGACGTAGAAGGATTTGACTTTAGCCAGGCACACATAGGTTTATTTTCAGCTGGGGGAAATGTTTCTGAAAAGTACGCTCCCATTGCTGCAGACGCAGGGTGTGTGGTGATTGATAATACCTCGCATTTTCGCAATGACTTCGATGTACCATTAGTGATACCTGAAGTGAATGCATCGAGCTTAGCGGATTTTAGAAACCGCAATATCATTGCAAATCCTAACTGCTCAACTATTCAAATGTTGGTCGCGTTAAAGCCTATTTACGATGCATACGGTATTGACCGTATTAATGTATCGACTTATCAGGCTGTGTCGGGTGCGGGCAAAGAGGCCGTTGATGAACTTGCTAAGCAAACCGCTAACCTAATGAATGCGCGTCCAATGGATAATGCTGTTTTTTCTAAGCAGATTGCCTTTAATGTCATCCCACAAATCGATACTTTTGAAGACAACGGTTATACCCGTGAAGAAATGAAAATGGTGAACGAGACACAAAAAATCTTAGGTGACACGAGTGTCGTGGTAAACCCAACGTGTGTTCGTGTTCCGGTTTTCTTTGGTCACAGTGAAGCGATTAATATTGAGACACGTATGCCAGTTGATCTTGAGCATGTAAAACAGTTACTGAATGATGCACCCGGTGTAGAACTGATTGATGACTTGGGTGATTACCCAACAGCGGTATCTGATGCAAGTGGTAATGACACTGTGTATGTTGGTCGTTTACGTGCAGACATTTCTCATCCACACGGCTTAAACATGTGGGTAGTGAGTGACAACACGCGTAAAGGGGCTGCAACGAACAGTGTGCAAATCGCTGAAGAGCTAATTGCAAACTACCTTTAAATCTGATGATTTTGACTGAGTCATTCAGTAAAGAGAGCGGCTAATTGCCGCTTTTTTTATGTTTTCAGTGCCAAATTATTGCCGCATACGCTGTAAAAGCGTATAAACTTAACATAACAATAAAAAAGTCTCTCAGCCGCTAATATTTAAGCTATTTACTATCAACGTGTTGCAATAGATATTGCTCACCAACTGGTTTATAGTTTGCAGCTGGAATAGAGCTTGCAAGAAAGCATAATTAAGAATCAATTCTGCAAGAATTACTTGATGTTTAAGCAACCAACGTTGCTGCGTTAACATTTAAAACATAAAGGATCAGCATGCGCGGTTTAGCAACACTCTTCATATTAGCGTCTGCCTTGGTGGTAACACCGACTTACTCTGATGAAGGCTCCACTCTTAAAGGCCCTAAAGGCGTCGATTATGGTGCGCAGGGGCGATCAATTGGTCCGATAAAACCGACTGATACTCTGTGGCGTATTGCCGCTAAAATTCGACCTGATAACTCTGTAAGCATTTATCAGGTTATGCAAGCATTGTACGACAAAAACCCGTCATCGTTTTTAGATCAAAACCTGAATCACATGCGTGATGGCGCGTATCTTAAAATTCCGACTATTGCAGAAATGCGTGCTGTTAACCCGACCCTAGCGAAAGCCCGATCTGAGCAAGACGATGAGCTGTGGGAGAAAAAGAAAAATGGCACATTAACAGTCGCCGAAATAAACGAATCGCAAAAAAAGGTGACGCAAGCTCGTAAAGTCGATTTAGACGAAGCAAAGCAAGAGCTTAAACAAGAAATAAACACAATCAAAACTGAGCAAGGCACGCAGCTTGTTGAATTGCAAAAGCAATTTAAAACATCGGTCGATAATGTTGAAGAAATTCTTGCCGAAAATAATAAGTTAAAACAACAGCTAACAGGTATTTCGAAAGAGCTAGAAACGGTTCGTGACCAACTCGGACAAGACAGTGAAATTCAAAAGCAACTTAAAGAGTTAATTGCCAAACAGAATGAGATTATAGAGCAGCAAAAAGCAAAAAAGATTGAAGAGGACAGTGGGCTTAACGTGTCGTCAATTTTAAGCAACCCATTTGTTCTCGGTGCTTTAATGTTCATTCCTGCGTTACTTATTATTGCGGCTGTTGTGTTGTTTTTGAAAAAAAGAAATAACAACGCGCCAGAAGCCAGCGATGACGATGAGTTTCTACCACAAAGCCCAACTTACACTGAAAATGATGAGTTAGACCCTCTAGTCGATAATGATCCGCTTATTCCTGACCCCGTTGAAGATAACGATGATCTGAGTGTTCGCTTAGATGATGACTTAGACCAAGATATGCTGCCAGATGATGACATTATCTTTGATGACAGTATTGATGATAGTTTTGACGACGATGACAGTGTTTTAAATCAAGATGAACTCGAAGGGCTTTTAAGTGACGATATTGTGTTTAATGATGAGTCAGAAGGCAGTGAAGATGATGATTTAGACGCATTTTTACAGCAAGATTTTGATCAATCTGATGACGACAGCTTAGGCGATGAAATTGATTTAGAAGGTGAACAATCACAAGTCGACTCTTCAGGCGATATTTTAAGTGCGGATGATATTGATGATCTATTCGCCAGCGACAACACCGATGATTCGCAAGACAGCAACAAAAACGATGATATGGCGGCATTAAGTGAAGAGCTTGCCGAAGACGATTTTGATATTGACAGCCTAATTGACGAGCAAAACAATAATACCAGCTCAGAGCAAAATGAAGACGTTAATTTAGATGACATTGACGACTTACTCGATGAAGAGGACGAGACCCCTGTAGGCACTATTGATGCTGAATTAATCGATGAAGATGACTTTGATATCGATAGCTTAATTGATGACGTGCAAACGGATGAGCAGCCAGCACACACATCGAACACAGTGGAAGAGGAATCGGTCGATGCTGACGATATTGATGCTTTATTAGATGAAGCGAGTGATGATGATGCGCTAGATGTTGATGACATTGACTCACTACTTGATGACGTTGCAATGGATGAAGCCGCAACAGAACAAACTCTCAGTGAAGAGCCTGAAGTTGATGACCAGCCTCAAACTGACGAACAGGTCGATGAAAACGAGCTAGTTGACGAAGATGAACTAGACGATTCACTCGATGTTGACGACATTGACTCACTCCTTGATGACGTTGCAACAGATGAAGCCTCAACTGATGAAGCTACGACTGAACAAACTCTCAGTGAAGAACCTGAAGAGGATGACCAGCCTCAAGTTGACGAGCTAGTTGATGAAAACGCGCTAGTTGACGAAGATGAACTAGACGATGCACTCGATGTTGATGATATTGACTCACTCCTTGATGACGTTGCAATGGATGAAGCCGCAACAGAACAAACTCTCAGTGAAGAGCCTGAAGTTGATGACCAGCCTCAAACTGACGAACAGGTCGATGAAAACGAGCTTGTTGATGAAGATGCGCTTGTTGACGAAGATGAACTAGACGATGCACTCGCTGTTGACGACATTGACTCACTCCTTGATGACGTTGCAATGGGTGAAGCTGCAACAGATGAAGTCATGACTGAACAAGCACTCAGTGAAGAGCCTGAAGTTGAAGAGCAGCCTCAAACTGATGAGCTAGTTGATGAAGATGCGTTGGTTGATGAAAACGAGCTAGTTGACGAAGATGAACTAGACGATGCACTTGAGATTGACGACATTGACTCACTCCTTGATGACGTTGCAATGGATGAAGCTGTAACAGATGAAGTAACGACAGAACAAGCACTCAATGAAGAGCCTGAAGAGGATGACCAGCATCAAGCTGACGACCAACCTCAAGTTGACGAGCTACTTGATGAAGATGCGTTGGTTGATGAAAACGAGTCTGTTGACGAAGACGTGCTAGACGATGCACTTGATGTTGACGACATTGACTCACTACTTGATGAGGTTGCAACGGATGAAGCCGCAATTGAAGACGCACAGAGTGAAGAGCCATTAGTCGATGAAGAACCTGAGTTCGATGAACAGGTTGATGAAAATGAGCTTGATGACGCGCTTGATATTGACGACATTGATTCCTTACTTGATGAAGTCGAAACCGATCAAGATGAAGCCGATGAAGAGACAGGCGTCGATACACTTGATGATGAAGATGAGTTAGATGATTCGCTGATTACTGAAGACGATGATCTCGATGATATTGATGAACTCATTCAAGAAGCAAATGAGCTTAAGCAAGAGACAGAAGCGCAAATCTCTGACCTATCGAACGAAGAAGACAGCAACGCGCAGCATAACGAAAATCTACAAGACTCATTAGCTGATCTTGCTGATGCTGATCAAGCTATTGATGATATGAATGTGGAATCAGTGGCATCTGAATTAGTTGATAGCACAGAAGAAGTAGACATTGATGAAGCTCTGCATCAGGAATTTAATGAAGACAGTGATGAGCTGTTAGACGAAGATGACCGCTTAGATGAATATGATGATCCGGCATTAAAAAGTGTTGATGAACTGCTCAACGAAATCGGTGAAGACGAAGACTATGTTGCCCCACCAGATTGGTCTATTGATGAACCCGAGCAGGACTTTGAAGAGGTCGAAATTGATTTAGGTGACGACCCGCTTGCCGAGGACGAGTTAACCGATGAATTTGATTTAGACATTGAAGACGAACCTTTAACGCAAGATACGGTGACACCAAGCCAAGAACTGGAGGAATACCCAGAACTTGAGCTAGATGAAGCAGGTTTTGAGTTAGATGATAATGACACAGAGCTCAAAAACGAAGATACGATAAAGCCGAGCCAAGCAGAGCAAGATCTAGCTAACTCACTCGCAGGTGGCAATGAACTTGACCAGCTTGAAGATGATTTTGATGATGATCTTTTGCTCGATAATGAATTCACTGAAGCTGATGCATTTGAGCCTGAAAGCGACTCTGCTGAACTTGAAAATAAAGTAACAGTAGATGACCCGCTACCAGAGCTTGATGATTTACAAGAGTTTGAGTTAGAAGAGGCTGAACTAGAAAGTGTTGCAGATAATGCGCAAACACTGGCTGATATTGAATCTACGCTTGCGGATAGTGACGGTATCGGTGAGCTTTCAGATGATGAAATCGATGATGATTTTATGGCAGATCTGACGCAAACAGATTTTGATGCATTGCTTAATGAGCTCGCCGAACCGGATGAAACAGACATAACGGATGCCAGTGAGTTCGACGTTGATTTCAATGCACTGTTAAATGAAGACCTGCAAGTTGAAGCCGCAGACGAAAGTGACTTTTCAACTGATATTGAACCCTCAGATGAACAAGCCTCTAAGCAAACAGACGATGAGTTTGTTGATATAGATTCATTGCTTGAACAGAGTGATGATGAAGCGCTTGATTTTGAACCATATGACGATGTTGATATGGATGTGGGTCTTAGCGATTTTAATGACTTGCTTGCAGGTGATAACCCTACAGATGTTGATGCTGAAAGTGGGGGTTACTCTGCCAAGCTTGATTTAGCGCGAGCGTATATCGAAATAGATGATTTTGATTCTGCGTTAGAGGCAATTGAAGATGTGATTGCCAATGGCCCAGAAGAAGTGCAAGAAGAGGCGCTATCTTTAAAAGCTAAAATTAAGTCATAAAGTATCAAAGTAAATAAACCGAGCTTAGTCGCTCGGTTTTTTTGTATTTAATATAGGGTATTACCTATCTTGTAAACGGCGAGCCTTGAAATCAGACTCGGCTTTCCATTTTGGCCAATCACCGTTATTAGCAAGCTTGGCTGCAATATCAACAATCAGTTCAATGTCTTGTTTCACACCGCCCATTGACCATTGCGGCGAATAGTCGTCAGCTTCTTTATGGTATTTATGAGCAATATAGTCGGGGTCTGTATCGCCTAAGCTCATAAATAACAAGCTTGGCACGCCTTGTTTAGCCAATGAAAAATGATCTGAGCGGAAGAACAAGCCATTCTGTGGTCTTGGATCCATCTTTACGTGACGTCCTTGTGACTGTGCTGCCTCAGCTAGGTAGTCTTCCATTTCAGACATGCCTTTGCCGTATTGTAAAATGTAGTCAACGCCATCAAGTACGTTCATACCATCGATATTAAGCAGTGCCACCATTTGTTTGGTGGGGGCAATTTCGCCGGTAGCGAATTGCTCTGAACCAATTAGCCCCGTTTCTTCTGCGGTGAAATTTGCGAAGATTATTGAGCGTTTGAATGGCTTTTTCTTATGCATTTCACTCAAAATGCGGGCAATTTCAATAGTGGCTGCGGTGCCTGAAGCGTTATCGACAGCACCATTATAAATCTTCAGCCCCTCTTCGGTTTGCTTCGTACCAAAATGATCCCAGTGAGCGCCAATAACGATGTATTCATCAGGTGTTTCACTGCCTTTAAGTGTTGCTACAACATTATGCGATTGTGCTTGGGAGATATCACTTTTCAATGTCAGCTCCGCTTTCACTTTTAAATCAAGCGGCTTAAAATCAGCTTTTAATGCGTTGGCTTTTTCGGTTTGATAATCAAAGCCTGCTTGAGCAAAAATTTCATTTGCGGCCTGCTCATCAATCCATCCCATGACAGGAATGTCTGATGCATTATTGTCTTGGTCGATAAGTGTGTATTTACTGCCTGTGTTCGAGCTTTCAACAACTCCCCAAGGGTAAGCGGCTGGTGCTGTTTCGTGCACGATAAACACGGCTTTTGCACCTTGGCGTGCACCTTCTTCGTATTTGTAAGTCCAACGACCATAATAGGTCATGGCATTGCCTGTAAATAGCGTGTCGTCTTGAGTCGCAAATCCTGGGTCATTGACAAGTACAATAACTGTTTTGTCTTTTACATCAATGTCAGCAAAGTCATCCCAGTTATACTCTGGGGCATTAATACCATAGCCAACAAACACCACGTCAGAGCCAGCAATATTGATCTCTGGATTAATTTGTTGCGTGCGTGCGGTAAAATCACTGCCAGCATTAAAGCTTAACTCGCCAACCTTTAGCGTCATATTCTGATCAGGCGTGAGTTTTGCCATTGTCACTGGCTGTAAAAAATTGCCATTAAAACTGCCCGTTAAGCCTAGCTTTTTGTATTCGTCAGCTAAGTAGTTAATGGTCAGAGTTTCGCCTTCTGTGAGTGGACCACGGCCTAAAAACTCATCAGAGGCAAGCGTTTTAATGTGTGAGCGTACTTTGTCAATGTTGACGGTTTCAAGCGTGGATGTGCTTAGTTTATCAGTGCTTGCTTCATCAGCGCTTGGGGTTGGTTGCTCAGAGCAACCGAATAAACCCACAGCAAGCGCTAAACTTGCATATTTAAGGTAAGTTGTCATAGTTTTTCTGGTTGATTGTACAGAGTTTCACTATATGGGACGAGAAGAGGGCTGTCCAGAAAGACGCTACAAACAACTGATTATTCAGGATGAGTAGATAATCATTCAATTTTCAGCCATGAAAAATTTACCACCAGGTTTTGTTTATCGCAGGATCTTGAATACTGAATACCTCGCCAACTAGTGGGGTGCTTAGCGAGACATGCTCTTGTACAGCCTTTTTAGTCACGCGGTTGAGTGGTTCATACCAGGCGTGAAATGCTAAATCGAATGTGCCATTATGCACTGGGACCATGATATTTCCGTGTAAATCTAAATGCGCTTGAACAGATTGCTCTGGTGTCATGTGAATATTTGACCACTCTTGGTCGTAAGCCCCAGTTTCAATAAAGGTAATATCAAATGGCCCATAGCGTTTGCCAATTTCTTTAAAGCCCGCGAAATAACCAGAGTCACCATAAAATAAAAGCGTTTGTCTTTTACTTTTATAGCCCATGAGCCCCACAGTGTTTTGTTTCTATCCGTTAAGCCTCTGCCTGAAAAGTGCTGTGTGGGTGTAAAAACGATTTGGCTGTTTGTAGTCGTATGGTCTTGCCACCAATCAAAGCTAAGCACTTTTTGCTTTTTTACCCCCCATTTTATGAGATCATTTTCTACACCGAGCGGAACATAAAAAGAGTCGGTTTTGTCGGCCAGTTGCTTGATAGCTGCTTTATCTAAATGATCATAATGGTTGTGCGAGATAAAAACCTTCGCAATGTGAGGTAACTGTTTAATGCGTATTGGCGTAGGTTGAAAACGCTTTGGTCCCATAAACGAAAATGGCGAAGCTCGCTCGGAAAATACAGGATCAAACAGCCAAAATTCACCATACACTTTAGCTAAAATTGATGAGTGGCCCAGTTTCACAAAATGGACGCTGTCATTCGATAAAGACGCAAGCTGCTGTGTTGATAAAGCATACATAGGCAGTTCGTGTTTGGGTTCTGCATCAATTTTCTTTTCTGTCATGAAACGTATGAAGATTCCCAGCGTTTTTCTAAAACCAGGCTGCTCAACCTTTGCATTATTATAGAAGGTGCCATCTACTAATTGAGCTGAGTGACTGTCATCACTTACGCCTTCAGCGGCAATTTGATTATTCATAATTAACACGCCGACCATGAAGCATACTGTGGCGATTACGAGCCATCTTAGAAATTTCATATCGTTACCATAAGTAAACTGAGTGGTGTAGTTTTTCATTGTTTGCTTTAAAAGTAAACTATCTAGTGCATTTTTTATTTTTGCGTTACACTATTGATGTCATGGGGGAAGTACATGAAATTATCACAAAGAAAACGACTCGATATTTTGAATGCAGCTGAAACGTTGTTTTTTCAACAAGGTTTTGAACAGACGAGTATGGATCAGGTTGCAAGCTTAGCGGGCGCTTCTAAACGCACTGTTTATAATCATTTTGAAAATAAAGGTGTGCTGTTTCAGGCTATTCTGGTGTTTATGTTTGAAAAAGTGCGTCAAGAAAAAGCCGTTATTTTTAATAAGCAACACCCTATTGCAGAGCAGTTAACACAAATTGCTGTGCAAGAGGTGGCTTTGCTTACCTCGGAAGAGTTTCTAAAAATAGCGAAAGTGGCTTTTATGCAAATGCTCCAACAGCCCGATTTAGCTAAGTCGCTCGCCAACAACAGTATGGGTTGCATGCAAGATTTAGTGGCTTTTTTAGAGGCGGCCAGTGACGCGCATGTGTTACATATTGACGATGCTGAATTTGCGGCTAAACAGTTTGTGTATCAATTAAAATCGCTGATCTTTTATCCTCTTTTGTATGGATTTGAGCGCCAAAATGGCGACACAGAAGAGAAAGTGATTAGCGAAACCGTGAAAATGTTTTTAGCGCGTTATCAACGATAGTATTTCTGATGAAAACGGCAATTGTAGTATTAGGCGCTCCAAATGAACCTGACGGCAGATTATCTGTTATTGCAAAAGCACGCTGTGATAAAGCCTACGCCGTTTTTCGCGATCATCAACATGCAAGTCTATTGTGTACAGGTGGCTTTGGCAGCTTTAATAAAAGTGCGTATCCGCATGGCGAATTAACCAAGCGGTATTTAGTTAAACAAGGTATTCCAGTATCTCGCTTTTTGGCGCATGCCCCAAGCCGTTTTACCTTTGAAGATGCGACACTTGCACAGCCTATTTTAGACCGTGCAGAGATTAAAAAAGTACTATTAGTCAGCTCTGAGTTTCATATTGAACGTGTTCATTATGTTTTTCGACACATTATGCCTTTGATGGAATTTGAGTGTGTGCCTGCAGTCACGCCTTTACCAGCTGAAGAGCTTGCTTTGTTACGTGCTCATGAACAGCAGGCAATGTTAAGAGAAGAGCAAAATATTTTAAGCTACAAAAAAGCCGCGCTATAAAATTTTATAGCGCGGCTTTTAAATGTTTAATAAGAAGTGTTATTTAACTTCTTTACCTGCTGCCTGTTGATCAGCATGGTAGCTTGAGCGAACAAACGGGCCACATGCAGCATGTGTGAAGCCAATTTCGTCAGCATAAGCTTTTAAGCCATCAAACTCGGCTGGTGGCACGTAGCGTTTAACCGGTAAGTGGTGCTTTGAAGGCTGTAAGTATTGACCTACCGTGAGCATATCTACGTTATGTTCACGTAAATCGCGTAATACTTCTTCAATCTCACTGATTTCTTCGCCTAGACCGACCATTAGGCCAGACTTTGTTTTCACTTCTGGGTGCGCTTCTTTAAAGCGACGAAGTAGCTCTAATGACCATTTATAATCAGCCCCTGGACGCGCTAGTTTGTATAATCGTGGTGCCGTTTCTAAGTTGTGGTTGAACACATCTGGCGGCGTTTCAATTAAGATATCAAGCGCTCTGTCCATACGGCCACGAAAATCAGGTACTAGAATTTCAATGGTGATATTTGGGTTATGCTTACGAATTTCACGAATACAGTCAGCAAAGTGTTGTGCACCGCCATCACGTAGGTCATCACGGTCAACAGACGTAATAACAACATAGCTTAACTTCATATCTTTAATCGTTAGAGCTAGTTTTTCTGGTTCTGCTGCATCAGGCTTTAATGGACGCCCATGCGCAACATCACAAAACGGGCAGCGACGCGTACAAATTGCACCAAGAATCATAAAGGTTGCTGTACCGTGATTAAAGCATTCTGATAGGTTAGGGCACGATGCTTCTTCACACACAGAGTGTAAGCCGTGTTTACGCATGGCACTTTTAATACCATCAATACGCTCTGTTGATTTTGGCAAACGAATCTTAAGCCATTCTGGCTTACGTAACATTTCGTTTTTTTCTGTTGGTAAAACTTTCACTGGGATCAGCGCCATTTTCTCAGCATCACGCAGTTTTACGCCTGGTTCCATTTTGACTGGTTTATTCATTCGTTTTCAAACCCTTCAGTGTGCTTAACCACAGTAGCATTAAGCTTTTTAATCATGTGTTTAATAAGCCCTGAACCTGCTTGCTCTAGGTTCTGTGGGCCATTGAGATCGGTTGTCTGCACCATGTTCATACCAGCATAACCGCATGGATTGATACGTAAAAATGGGCTTAGGTCCATATTTACATTCAGTGCTAAACCATGGAAAGAGCAGCCGCGACGAACGCGTAAGCCTAACGATGCAACTTTACTGTCGTTAACATAAACGCCAGGTGCATCCGCCTTTGCATAGGCTTCAATATCATAATCTTTAAGTGTATCGATAATACACTCTTCCAACCAAGTGACGAGTTCACGAACGCCAATATTTAAACGGCGAAGGTTAAACAGCACGTACATCATTTGTTGACCCGGTCCGTGATAGGTCACTTGACCACCTCGGTCTACTTGAATCACTTCAATATCACCGGTGTTTAATAGGTGCTCTGCCTTACCTGCCTGACCCTGTGTAAAAACAGGTTCGTGTTCCACAAGCCAAATTTCATCAGCTGTGTGCTCATCGCGGGTATCGGTAAATGATTGCATTTTTTGCCAAATTGGCATGTAACGCTGTCGCCCTAATTGGCGAACGATTAATTCTCTCTCGCTCACGACTTACTCCGTAATCAGTCTATAGCATATGACGTACGTCATCGATGTTGCTGATCACGTTATAGATTTCTTCGATGTGCTCTTTGCTTGTTACCGTAGCAACAAGTGTGACTGACTCATAATTCCCTTTACTGCTTGGTTTGATCTTAGGTGCGTAATCGCCCGGTGCAATGGGTTGCAGCTTTTCTAGGATCTGATCTGTCAGATTTACATTAGCTAAGCCCATGATTTTAAATGTGAATGGGCAAGGGAAATCTAAATACTCGTCAAACTTAGTATCTTTTACAGGTTGAACCACGACGGTGACTCCTCAAACAATGGTCTGCTTAATAGACGTTTTCTTTGCCATTTCTTGGCGTTAAGCAAACTGGATTACGACGCACTCGACCCAGCGCGACTGATATGGGGCGCATTCTATCATTTTTCAGGCAAAAAAAAACGCCTTGCAGTGCAAGGCGTTTATAATCTTTTTTACGGGTTTACATTATTTGTAAACGTAAGTAATCGTAAATTTTGCTAAAGAAGCTACCTTCTTCCACTTCTTCTAAGGTAACAAGTGGATATTGCGCAATTTCTTCACCTTCAAGCTGTAAGAAAAGTGTGCCTACTTTAGTGCCTTTCGCCAGTGGGGCTTCTAAGGTTTTATCCAGCTCAAAGTTCGCTTTTAAGTTTTTACGTTGACCGCGTGGGATAGTAATGGGTGTATCTTCTAAAATACCTAACGATACGTTTTCTTTATTACCCATCCAAATACGTTGCTCTGCAAAACTGTCACCTGCTTTATAGGGTGTGATTGTTTCGAAGAAACGGAAACCGTAGTTAAGTAGTTTTTTACTTTCTACCTTACGTGCACGCTCGCTTTCAGTTCCCATTACAACTGCAATTAAACGCATATCATCTTTGGTTGCTGAGGTAACTAAGCTATAACCCGCTTCTGAGGTATGGCCTGTTTTAATTCCGTCTACGTTTAAGCTCTCATCCCATAACAATGAGTTACGGTTGTATTGTTTAATGCCGTTATAAGTAAATGATTTTTTTGCATAAACTTCATATTCATCAGGTACGTCACGGATAAGTGCAGCGCCTAATGTTGCCATATCACGTGGCGTGGTAAAGTGCTCGTTGGTATCTAAACCATGGCTATTAACAAAGTGACTGTTGCTCATGCCTAGTTTTTCAGCATGGGCATTCATTAAATCAGCAAATGCACTTTCGCTGCCTGCAATGTGCTCTGCCATTGCTACGCACGCATCATTTCCTGATTGGATTATGATACCGTGGTTAAGATCATCAACACTGATTTGTTTACCCACTTCGATAAACATTTTTGATGACTCTGGGAAGTTCTTTGCCCATGCTTTTTCGCTCACTGTTACCATATCGGTCGGTGAGATATTACCTGCTTTAATTTCTGTACCAATGACATAACTGGTCATCATTTTGGTCAGACTTGCTGGTGCTAGTTTTGTATCAGCTTCGCCTTCGGCAATTACTTTTCCTGTGGTGAAATCAACCAAAAAGTAACCTTTAGCATTAACTTGAGGTGGGGCGGGGATGATTTGGGCTGTTGCAGAAAATACGCTAGCAGTGCAAACAAGGCCACAAACGCCACTTAAGATTTTATATTTTATAGATTTCATCGTACTCATTAATGGTTGAAGTTAAACATGTCGCGTTAACCTATTCTAAAGGTCTTACTCACTGTAAAGCAAGAACGCGTTCTGAAATTGGTTTTGTTTTAATTTATCTAAAACGGATTGTGCTTCTGCAGCATCTTTAATTGGCCCTAGACGCAGACGATAGATCCCGTCTTTTTCAACAATGTTTGTTGGCACATGGTATTGCTGGCGAAGTTGAAACGCGAGCGCTTCGACATTAGAAAGAGTACTTCCCGCTGCAACCTGTATGTAACTTAAACGAGGGGCAGAATTTGCAAGTGTAATGGCTTCAACCTTAACACGGGCTGTACCTTGACGATAGTAGCCAAGCTTATATGCTGCAGAATAAGATAAATCGATCAGTCTATCGTCATGAAAAGGGCCGCGATCATTAACACGCACAATCACTGATTTGCCGTTATCTAAATTCGTGACGCGAGCAAAACTTGGCAGCGGCAGTGTTTTGTGAGCTGCAGTCATGGCAAACATATCGTATATTTCGCCGTTCGAAGTGTGGTAGTTGTGAAATTTTCGACCATACCAAGAAGCGATGCCTTCTTCTGAGTAGCCCGTTTCATCTAGCATGGGCGTGTAGCGCTT
The DNA here is from genome assembly GCF_001938575.1 of Pseudoalteromonas sp. PAB 2.2. Lineage (NCBI taxonomy): Bacteria > Pseudomonadati > Pseudomonadota > Gammaproteobacteria > Alteromonadales > Pseudoalteromonadaceae > Pseudoalteromonas > Pseudoalteromonas sp. PAB 2.2. The sequence goes on along the minus strand of NZ_LYPI01000009.1, from coordinate 59,785 downwards.
TCCTCTCACCTCGTAGGGGCGGCTTGCACTGGCGCTTTTGATAACAGCAGTGACCACAGCATCTTGCATTTCAAGTTCTGTCGGTGTTCGCAGTGGCGCTGCATCATGCTGCATTGCATAGCGCCCTTGTTGTGACGACGGTGAGCTACATGCGCTGAGCACAACACAGATAAGCGCGATTAAAAGGGCATTTATTAAGTGGGTCATTATTTTAACAGCATCCTTTTATCGGTGGCGATAGACATAATAATGCCAAATCCAGCCATCAGGGTCACCATAGAAGTCCCCCCGTAACTAATTAAGGGTAAGGGGACACCAACGACAGGTAATAGGCCAGAAACCATTCCTATATTCACAAACACATAGACAAAGAAAGTCAGGGTTAAGGCCCCAGCGAGTAGTTTACCAAATGCGTCTTGTGCATTTACGGCAATGTACAAGCCACGACCAATAATAAATAAATACATGCACAGCAGTAAGCAAACACCAAATAGACCAAATTCTTCACTGAGTACCGAAAAGATAAAGTCAGTATGGCGTTCGGGTAAAAACTCAAGTTGCGATTGGGTCCCTTGCAACCAGCCTTTACCTTCAATTCCCCCGGAACCAATGGCTATTTTTGATTGAATAATGTGATAACCCGAGCCTAAAGGGTCACTTTCAGGGTCTAAAAAGGTGAGTACTCGCTGACGTTGATAGTCATGCATTCCGTAATGCCAAAATGGCCATGCAGCGAGTGCAACAACGGCTGAGAAAAAGCCAATTAAGCGCCAGCTTAAGCCTGATAAAAACAACACAAATATACCTGAACTGGCAATTAAGATTGACGTTCCTAGGTCTGGTTGTTCTTTAATTAAAATGGTCGGCACCATCACAATTACAAAACCAATGATTAAATGAATCGCGCGTGGTGGCAGGTGATTACGGCCAATGTACCAGGCAACCATCATTGGCACGGCTATCTTCATTAATTCGGAAGGCTGGAAACGCGTGATACCTAAATTAAGCCAACGTTGCGCTCCTTTGGAGCTGACACCAAAGAATAACACGCCAACGAGCATTAATAAGCCCAAGCAATACAGAGGAATGACCATGCTTTTTAAGGTATTCGGTGAAAACTGCGCCAGAATAAACATGCCCAGTACAGCACCAAACATACGTGTAGCATGGCGGATCATCATCGCAGAATCTTGACCACTGGCACTGTATACAATAGCAAGGCTTGCAACCATCATGAGCATGAGCGCAATCAGCAAAGGTACATCAAGATGAAGGCGCTGCCAAATCGAGCGTTTTTTATTTAATGGGATCATGGCGCATCACTTTGAGCAAGTTTTATAGGGTTAGCAGAAAAGTAGTAATCCATTAATTGGCGCGCAATTGGCGCACCAACAGTACTTCCCCCACCGGTATTTTCGACGACCACCGACACCACAATTTGTGGGTCATTATAAGGGGCAAAGCCAACATATATTGCGTTATCTCGTTGGCGTTCTTTGAGTGATTCTGCATCATATCGCTCGCCTTGAGCAATACTGACTACCTGCGCCGTTCCGGTTTTACCGGCTGGGTCATAGGTTGCACCTTTAAACGCTTTGTGTGCTGTACCGGTTACTTTATGCACTGTGTTGTGCATTGCATCGAGGGCTATTTGCCAATGATGTGGGTTTTTAAGTTGTACAGGGGGCTTTTCATCATTATTGATTTGCGTTACTTCGTTTTCTTTTTTGGCTACTTGCACAAGGTGAGGTGGATGATCAATGCCTTTATTAACCAAAATGTTAGTTGCATTGGCTATTTGCATCGGGGTCGCGGTCCAATAACCTTGTCCGATACCCACCGAGATTGTATCGCCTCGCCACCATGATTCTCTGAAACGGGCTTCTTTCCATTCTTTAGATGGCATAATTGCCGTTGTTTCTTCATGAATATCAATACCAGAGAGCTCGCCAAAGCCAAATTGAGTCATAAAGTCACTGATTTTAGTGATGCCTAGTCGGTAGGCAACATCGTAAAAGTAGGTATCACATGACTCCTCAATCGCTTTGTAAACATCGACATGACCATGGCCCCAACGTCTCCAGTCACGCCATTTGTGTTCAACATTCGGAATTTGGAAAAAGCCCGGATCCCACATCTGTGTTTGTTCTGTTACCAAACCTTCTTCGAGGGCTAAAATGGCCATATGGGGCTTAACCGTCGATGCCGGAGCATAGCGACCCTGCGTAGTACGGTTAATAAGTGGGCGGTCTGGATTTAATAATTCTTTGTAGTTTTTACTGCTAATGCCATGCACAAATAAGTTTGGGTCATAACTTGGGTTTGAATACATTGCCAGCACGCCCCCGTCTTTTGCATCAAGCACGACCACTGCGCCGCGCATGTCTTTTAAGGCATGCTGGGCTATTTGTTGCAAGCCAATGTCCAAGGTTAACACTAAGTCATGGCCCGGCTCTGGCGGAGTCAGACTAAGAGTACGGATAACGCGACCACGGTTGTTTACTTCAACGCGTTGTGAGCCAACAACACCGTGTAGTAACTCTTCATAGTATTTTTCGATACCAAGCTTACCAATGTCATGAGTGGCGCGGTAATTCGTTGCTTGGTCTTCGGCTTCAAGTTTAGTGAGTTCTTTTTTGTTTAGCTTGGCAACATAACCTAAGGCATGAGTGAGTGTATCGCCATACGGGTAATAGCGTGCTAAACGCGCTTCTATACTGAACCCTGGAAATTTATGTTGGTTTACTGAAAACGTGGCTACTTCGGTTTCGTTTAACCGTGCTTTAAGCACTTGGCTTTTAAAGCGGCGATTATGTTTGATATCGTCTAAAAAGTCGGCTTTTTGTTGTTCGCTTATCGTAATTAGTTGCTCAACAGCAGCCAGTGCTTTGTCAAGATCATCAACTTCTTCAGGAATGACTTCAAGGTTGTAAACGGGTTTGTTCTCGGCAAGTAACACCCCATTTCTGTCGTAAATCAGGCCTCTATTAGGCGCAATTGGTATTACTTTTATGCGGTTGTCGTTTGAACGTGTTTGATAGTCTTGGTGATCAATAACCTGAATGTTATATAAATTTGATAACAAGACACCAATAAGCAGGGTAACAAACACAAAACCCACAAATGCTCGACGGGCAAATAAATTTGCTTCAGCCGAGTGGTCTCGAATGGTGGGTTTGTGTTTTCGCATGGGCTTTACTACTCGCGATGATAAGGGTGGTTGTTATTTAAGCTCCAGCCACGATAAAGGCTTTCAGCAACAATAATACGCACCAACGGATGCGGTAGCGTTAGGTTCGATAAAGACCATTTTTGCTCAGAGGCTGCTATACACTCAGGTGCAAGCCCTTCAGGACCGCCAATCAGTAGGCTGACATCTCGGCCATCAAGCTGCCATTTTTCCATACTTTTAGCGAGCTGATGCGTATCCATCGGCTTACCGGTTACTTCAAGTGTAACAATGCGGTTTCCTTTGGGGATAGCCGCCAATGTCTTTTCACCTTCAAGTTGTAAAATACGTTTGATATCCGCATTTTTACCACGCTTTCCTGCTGGGATTTCAATGAGTTCTAACGGCATATCACGCGGAAACCGGCGTTGATATTCCGTAAACCCTGTTTCTACCCATGCTGGCATTTTCGTGCCAACGGCAATCAATTGTATCTTCAAAATGCTTTACCTATGTCCTTGCTAAGGGTTAACCCCAAAGTTTTTCTAGATCATAGAAGTCGCGAGTTTGGTCTTGCATTACATGCACAACCACATCACCGAGGTCTACCAGTACCCATTCACCTTCATTTTGGCCTTCGTAGCCGAGTGGCTCTTCACCAGCATGGCGTGCTTCTTTCGCGACATGATCAGCAATAGACTGAACGTGGCGTTTAGAATTACCTGAACACACCACCATGTAGTCAGTAATGTCAGATTTTCCACGAACATCAAGTTGTACCACGTCACGGGCTTTCATATCGTCGACTTTATCAAGGGCAAATGCGAGTAGTTGTTTAGAATCCAAAGTGTTTTCTCAAAAGTAAATAATCGTAATGTGTTATTTTATCACGCAGATAGTATTTATTCATCTGTTTGGTAAAGATGATGCTGCGCAATGTATTGACTGACGCTAGCGGGTAAAAGTTCCGCGGCCTGTTCATTTAAATATAATTGTTTTCGAATCTGACTCGATGCAGCATCAACTTGTAAGCCATTTAAAAAGAATAACTTGCCAGCAGGTGATTGTTTTAGTTGCGCGAGTTTGTCAGTCAACGCATCGGCTTTGTAAGCGGCCAGTTCACCCTCAACATGGCATATTTGGCCAGGGCGCTGATACACCACGATATGGCACAGTGTGACTATTTCTTGCCATTGATACCATTTATCTAAGTTATTAAACGAATCCATGCCGATTAAAAACAGAATAGGGGCGGTCGGGTGTTCACTGCGAAGCTCTTTTAAGCTCAGTAATGAATACGATGCACCGCTGCGGTTAAGCTCTCTGTAGTCTATGGCAAATTGCGGGTTAGACGCTATCGCAAGCTTGAGCATATTAATCCGATGCTCGTCGCTTATACCCGGTTTTGCTTTATGAGCGGGGATAGCGCAAGGCATAAAATAGAGGGTATTCAATTGGCACTGTTTAACACACTGTTCAGCCATATTTAAATGACCTAAGTGAATGGGATCAAACGTGCCACCGAAAATAGCAATCATCAGTTACGACTCTCAGTCAGAATGTGGATGACAAGGTAAGGGGATTGATAACGGCTGACAAAACACTAAACAAATATGAGTCAACGCTTGATAAGGGGCAATTAAGTTACCTTGTTTGTAAGCGGCATCAAATTGAGCGAGTTGTTTAATTATTTGCTCAAGTACTTTGCTGTTTAAACGATTCAGCGCGTGTTGGATTGTCGCCTGTTGATTCTTCCAAATATTAAACTGCTTGTATAAGTCAGTCATATTGGCGCCCGTTAGTCTGGCATGTTGCATAGCAAGTAGGTTGCTGGCTTCTTTATTAATAGCCCAAAAAATACTCATGGCTTCGGTATTATCCGCAGCGAGTTTGGTCATGACTTTGACTGCTTGCTCAGCGTGACCTTTGAGTAATGCATCGCTCAAATCGAAAATATCAAACTTTGATTGATTGAGCAGCCCTTGCATCACGGCTTGTTGGTCAACTAAGTCACTGCCATAAAGCAGTGATAGCTTTTCAAGCTCTTGATGACACGCAAGCAAGTTGCCTTCAGTTGCTTCTATGAGGCTTTGCTTAGCATTGTTATGCAGGTTTAAATTTAAACGATAACATTGCTCATCTAACCAGCGGGTTAGGTGATTGCCTGTTAGCGGATAACAAGGCACAAAGATGCCTTGTTTATCGAGTGCTTTAAACCAAGCGCTACGCTGGATATCTTGGCTGGCTTTGGCGCCTTTTAACACTAAAATAGTGTCATCATTGACCAGCTCAGTAAGCTGTTTAAATATTTGACTGCCCGTGGTGCCCGGTTTTTGCTCGTTTAAATCAAATTCAATCAGGGTGCGTGCACTGAACAGTGACATACTTTGATATTGAGCAATAATCTCTTGCCAATCAAAGCCCTGCATCAATGTGAATTTGATGACTTCGTCAAAACCGTGCTGTTTAGCTGCTTGACGTATCTGTGATACGCATTCCGCTATTTGGTAGGGCTCCTCACCAAACACCATGTAGAAAGGGGCGAGGCCTTTTTTTAGTTGGCTGGTGAGTTGATTCGCATAACAACGCATTACAGTTGCGATAACTCTCTAACAATACGGCGGCTTGCTTGCTTTCTGATTTCACTCAGCAGCAGCTCAAGTTCTTTGGCTTTTGCAAGTGCGTTATCAGGATCGTCTTGGTAGTTACGATACAGCTCAAAACGTTGGTTAACCGCTTCTTGGCCCGGGCGTTTAAGGGTGTAACTGACACTATAAGCAAGCTCATATTCTGCGACCTGACCGTTATCAAATAACGACAATATTTGTCGCTCTAAGCGGTCTTTGTGAATAGTGAGCTCAGGCGTTGAACTGTCGCCGTGGTCAAATTCTACTTTACTGGCTATTAGCTCTTTTTCGACTAACTCGAACAGGGTTGATTTTTCGTCATCACCAACCAGCGAGATCACCTTTAAGTCATCCGGTAAGTTAGAGGCTTTCTTTAAATGAAAGCCACAGCTTGTTACTAGTAAACAGACTAGCACTAAAGCTAGTCTGTTTTTCAGTGCATGAAGCGCTGCCATCTTAGTTAGCAACCACATTCAGAAGCTTGCCTGGTACGTAAATTACTTTACGGATTGTCACGCCGTCTGTGAACTTAGTCACATTATCTTCGGCGAAGGCGAGGGCTTCAACTTGCTCTTTAGTGGCATCTGCTGGCACTGTTAACTTAGCACGAAGCTTGCCGTTAACTTGTACGATGATTAGCTTTTCATCTTCAACAAGTGCCGACTCATCCACAGTTGGCCAAGAAGCATCTAAGATGTCACCTTCTTTGCCAAGGTCTTGCCATAGTTGATGACACATGTGCGGCGTAATAGGTGCAAGCATGATAAGTAATGCTTCAAGCGCTTCGTTTGCTATCGCGACATCTTGTTTATCAGCAAGTGGCGCTTTTAATAACTTGTTTGAAAGTTCCATAATGGCAGCAATTGCTGTGTTGAACGTTTGACGGCGCTCAACATCATCGGTCACTTTTGCAATGGCTTTATGAAGCTCACGACGAAGTACTTTTTGATCGTTGCTTAAAGCGGCTTTATCAAGCGCTTGATAACCTACGGTTTCAACATCGACTGCGTATTTCCAAACACGTTTTAAGAAACGCATTGCGCCTTCTACACCTGAATCAGACCATTCAAGAGTTTGCTCTGGAGGTGCTGTGAACATCATGAATAAACGTACCGTATCGGCACCGTATTCGGCAATAACTTGTTGTGGGTCGATACCGTTGTTTTTCGATTTCGACATTTTACTCATGCCTGCAGAGAATACCGGCTCACCATCTACTTTATGCCATGCTTTTGTCACACGACCTTTTTCGTCAGTTTCAGTTTGTACGTCGGTTGGTGATATCCACACATCACCGCCTTTCTCATCTTTACGATAGAACGTTTCTGCTAATACCATGCCTTGGCACAGTAAACGCTCGAATGGCTCGTCAGAGTTAACTAAGCCAAAATCACGTAGTAGTTTGTGGAAAAAGCGAGAGTAAAGTAAGTGTAAAATCGCATGCTCAATACCACCGATGTATTGGTTTACAGGTAACCAGTAGTTTGCAGCGCCAGGCTCAATCATTCCTTCGTCAAAACGAGGGCTACAGTAACGTGCGTAGTACCACGATGATTCCATAAAGGTATCGAATGTATCAGTTTCGTGAAATGCAGGTACGCCATTTACGGTTGTTTTAGCCCATTCAGGATCCGCTTTGATTGGCGATGTAACACCATTCATAACCACATCTTCAGGTAAGCGTACTGGTAACATGTCTTCAGTAGCGGCAATCTCTTGGCCATTTTCGTCGCTTAACATAGGGATTGGAGAACCCCAGTAACGCTGACGGCTCACGCCCCAGTCACGTAAACGGAAGTTTACTTTACGCTCACCAACGCCCAGTGCTTCTAACTTGTCTGCTACCGCATTAAATGCCGCATCAAACTCTAGACCATCAAACTCACCTGAGTTTACTAACACGCCTTTTTCTGTGAAAGCTTGATTTGCAAGGTCAACCGTATCTTCGCTGCCAGCTGCTGGTGCAATAACTTGCGTAATTTCTAGGCCGTAAGTACTTGCAAACTCGTAGTCACGTTGGTCATGCGCAGGCACCGCCATTACCGCACCTGAACCGTAGTCCATGAGTACAAAGTTAGCGACCCAAATAGGGACTTGCTTGCCTGTTAATGGATGGATTGCGTAAAAGCCAGTTGCAATGCCTTTTTTGTCCATGGTTGCCATGTCGGCTTCAGCGACTTTGGTGTTTTTACACTCATCAACAAACATCGCAACAGCATCGCTATTTTTAGCCGCTTCTTGTGCAATTGGGTGACCGGCTGCAACAGCAACGTAAGTCACACCCATAAAGGTATCTGGGCGTGTTGTGTAAACACGGAATGTGTCATCGTTGTCGGCACGTTTGAATTCAATTTCTAAGCCTTCAGAACGACCAATCCAATTGCGTTGCATGGTTTTAACTTGCTCAGGCCAGTGATCAAGTTTATCTAAATCATCTAAAAGCTCTTGAGCATAATCAGTGATTTTGATGAACCATTGTGGAATTTCTTTTTGCTCAACAATCGCACCTGAACGCCAGCCACGACCATCGATTACTTGCTCGTTGGCAAGCACTGTTTGGTCAACTGGATCCCAGTTTACTGTTGACATCTTTTTGTATACTAAGCCTTTTTCATAAAGCTTAGTGAAGAACCACTGTTCCCATTTGTAGTACTCTGGGTGGCACGTCGCGATTTCGCGATCCCAGTCATAACCAAAGCCTAATTGCTTTAATTGGTTACGCATGTAGTCAATGTTTTCGTATGTCCATTTAGCCGGTGCCGTATTATTTTTAATTGCGGCATTTTCAGCTGGAAGACCAAACGCATCCCAACCCATAGGTTGCATTACGTTTTTACCTTGCAAGCGTTGGAAACGTGATACTACGTCACCAATAGTGTAGTTACGAACGTGACCCATATGCAGTCGGCCGCTTGGGTATGGGAACATTGATAAGCAGTAATACTTTTCTTTGCTCTCATCTTCAGTGACTTTAAATACTTGGTTTTCATCCCAGTAGGCTTGTACTTTTGACTCTATGTCTTGCGGGTTATATTGCTCTTGCATCTACGATTCCAGACTTCTTGCAAATTGATAAAAAATTGTCGCTAAGGATAACCCAAAATACAGGCTAATCACAGCGGCAAATAAGGGCTTTTCCGAAATTATCACTTTCAGGGCAGGTTAACCTATACTCAACTATAGTAAGTATTGATTTTTCATCACTTTTGAAGGAGTAAACGATGGCAGATTATAAAACATGGCTCAGCGATTTAAGTGCATGGCTTAAAGATGTAAAAGACCACGAGTTGAAGGAGGCAATGGAGAAGTTTGTTGAATCTGAGCAGGCACTTAAAGATCTAGGAAAAGAAAAACTTGAGCTGTATCGCGACTACCTTAAACGCGATATTGATCACATCAAAGAAAACGATAAACATTATGACTCCTTAGCGTGGCTTGAACTAAAAGAGTCGCTTTGGTACGAGTTATCGCACATCGAAGACAAAACCCAGTTAGAATGGCAGGCCCTAAATCAAGATTTTAAGCACAATGGTGTCTATCATCAGGGAGAATGGATAGCCATGGGCACATTAGTATGTAAAAATTGCCAACATAGTTACGATGTTTACCATGCTACTCAAATTACCCCTTGTACTGAATGCGGTGGTATTTACTTTAGCCGTAAGGCATTACAACCTTAATCTGTAACGCAAGCAAAAGCTGGGCGTTACCCATAATGCCCAGCTAATCCTGGGAAATAAGAAGTTAGAATGACAAAAAAACTAATCCCATTGCCAGTCTCTACCTTAGCGCCAGAAATTGCCGCCAGTCATGTTGCTACATGCATGAATAATCCATACCCAGAGGCTTTAACGTTTATTGGTCAACAACGTGCTCAAAGTGCGCTCGATTTTTCATTAGGTATGGAGCTACCTGGTTACAATGTTTATGTTATGGGTGAGGCTGCACTGGGTCGTTTTACCTTAGTGAAAGACAAGCTAACAGCCCATTCAAAAGGCCGCCCAACGCCTAATGAGTGGCTGTATGTCAATAATTACGACGACCACCGCGAGCCTATCGCGCTGTTTATGCAAGCTGGGCAAAGCAAGCAGCTTGCAGATGATATTGATTCATTTATTGATGAAGTGCTTGATACATTCCCAGCTGCATTCGATAACCCAGGTTATCAGCGTAAGAAGAAATCAATAGACCGTGAATTCACCGATACTTACGATGCAGCTATAACCGCAGTAGAAATTGCCGCGCTTGAGCAAAGTGTAGCGCTTATCGAAGAAAATGGCGTGGTAGGGTTTGCGCCTTTGGTTAATGGTAAGCAATTAAGCGACAGTGAGTTTGCGGCACTCGAAGAGCCATTGCGTATTGAATTTTATGACGTGATTGAAAAGCTCGAAGATGCGTTAATCGAAGCGCTGATTGAGTTACCGCGTTGGAAACGTGAATCATCTGAAAAACTGCGTAATCTTAAAAAATCAACGGCTGAGTTAGCGACCAAGCCACTTATTAAAGCGCTCGAGCACAAATATGCAACGCATATTGGTGTGCTGCGTTATTTAAAAGACATACGTGAAGAAATCATTGATGCGGTGCTGGAGTGGCTCGACGATGATGACAACGACGAAAACAAAGAAGACTTTGATCGCAAGGGCATGCTAACCGACTTTTTCGCACCCAATATTTTAGTCGAATTTAAAGAAGGGGATGCAGCGCCTGTTGTTTACGAGCCTAACCCAACGTTTGGCAATATTTTTGGCAAAATTGAATACGCGACATCGCAGGGCTCGCTCATAACCAGTTATCGCTCAATTCAGCCGGGTGCACTGCACCGTGCTAATGGCGGTTACTTGATTATGGACGCTGAAAAAGTAATGGCGAATCCACAAGTGTGGGATGGCCTAAAATTGTCTTTAAAAACGCATCAAATTAAGAACGACTTACCATATCAAGACAGTTCAGTGGGGAGCAGTTTTACTTTACGTCCACAGCTTATTCCGCTGGATGTAAAAATTGTGCTGCTGGGCTCACGTGATTTGTATTACACCATTGGTGAGTACGATGAAGAGTTTGCTGAGCTGTTTCGTGTGCTTGCTGACTTTGATTATTACTTACCAAGCAGCGATAAGCTGCAGTACCAGTTTATTACCAAAGTGACTGAATACTGTGAGAAAACCTTAAATTGCACTGCAAACGAAGCAGCAATGGAACGTTTACTCAAGTTTAGTTATCGCCAAGCTGAGCATCAAAATAAGCTGTCTGCACGTTTTGCAGATGTCCTTGAGTTGGTGGCCGAAGCCAGTTTTTATGCCAAGCAAGATGGACATACACTGATTGATGCGCACCACATTGATGAAGCCATTCTTGGTAAACAGTACCGTACTGGGCAAATTTCAGAAACCATGCTTAGCGATATTAAAGAGGGGCAGATCCTCATTGCTACCGAAGGTCAGGCTGTGGGTAAAGTAAACGGCTTAACGGTGCTGCATATCGGTGATACATCGTTTGGTACGCCTGCACGTATTACTGCCACGGTTTATGCCGGTGCCGATGGGGTCATTGACGTTGAGCGTGAGGCCGAGCTGGGTAAAGCAATTCACTCAAAAGGGGTGATGCTACTAACCGGCTACTTAGGTAACAAATATGCGCAGCAATTTAGTTTAACGCTCAGTGCTAATATCGCGATTGAACAGAGTTACGGTTATATCGACGGTGATAGTGCGTCACTGGCCGAGCTCTGTGCGCTTATCTCGGCAATAACCAACTTACCTATTAGCCAGTCAATTGCGCTTACAGGCTCAATTAACCAACATGGTGACGTGCAATCTATTGGTGGTGTTAACGAGAAAATCGAAGGCTTCTTTAAACTCTGTAAAATGCGTGGCTTAACGGGCGAGCAAGGCGTGATCATTCCAAAGTCAAACCAAGTGAACCTGGTGCTTGATGATGAAGTGCTCGACGCCGTTGAAAAAGGCCGCTTTAATATTTATGCCGTTGAAACAGTAGACCAGGCGTTAAGTCTATTAATGGACAAAGACGCGGGTGAAATGACGGAGCAGGGCTATCAAGACGGCTCTATTAATGCCTTAGCATTAGCCCGACTTGCAAACATTGCCGATATTGTTAATGGCGATAATGATGATGAAAAGGAAGCGGAATGATTAACTTAATTCTTTTATTGGTCATAGGTGTATTTTGTTTTTTGATTTTTAAAAATAGCAAAAAAGCGAAATTACAAGCACTTGAAAATGAAACGTTGGCCGCTGATTTTTTAGCGACAAATGGTAAAGCTGATGATATTCATGAAACAGCATCTGGGCTGCAATACAAAATTGAGCACAGCGCGGGTAATGAAGCTAAGCCACATACTAGCAGTAAGGTGAAAGTGCATTACCATGGTACGCTCATGGATGGCAGTGTATTTGACAGTTCAGTCGTACGCAATTCGCCAATTAGCTTTGGTTTAAACCAAGTGATTGCCGGCTGGACTGAAGGCTTACAGTTAATGAGCGAAGGCGATAAGTTCACCTTTTATATCCCGCCACAGCTTGCCTATGGGCGTAAACGTGTTGGCAGCATTCCGCCAGGCTCGTTACTAATATTTGAGGTTGAACTTCTTAAGATTGAATCGTAAGCGTCAGCCAAACGACAAAAAAGAAAGGGCTTCATAAATGGAGCCCTTTTTTGATTTAATTCCGCGGGATTAATGAGGCTATACCCATTAGGTATAGCCTCAAAATAGTACTCTAATTAAACACAGTCGTATTCTTTACGCGTTTGCTTTGGTTTTTCTTACTAACCCTATGACAGTTAGTAATAAAACAGCCAGCCATACCGGCCAATTACCTAAACGACTGTATAGCGTGTCACCTTGAATTAAGGTGATATTCGCTTCAAGCACATCGGCTTTAAACTGTGGCATGCTCAATTGCGATTTTGCGATAGGGTCGTACACAGCGCTAATACCGGTATTCGTTACGCGAATAAGCGGGCGCTGAAGCTCAAGGGCGCGCATACGGGCTATTTGCATATGCTGATGCGGGCCATGAGAGTCTCCAAACCAGGCATCATTACTAACAGTAAACAAAATATCAGAATCACTTCTATAGTTTCCACGTACTAAATCGGCAAAGGCAATTTCGTAGCAAATAGCAGGCAAAATATTTAAACCATTGGCGCGTAAGTTATCTTGTACTTCATCACCACGGGTGAACGATGACATTGGTAAGTCAAATAGAGGGGCGATAGGGCGTAGTAAATCTTGAAATGGCACAAACTCACCAATGGGTAACAATTGATGCTTTTGATAGCGGTTATACCCTAAATACTGATAGTGACCTTCATTGTCACTGGGCTCTTTTTTACCAAGTACAATGAGGGTATTAAAAATATTGCGGGTGTCGTACTGGTAATCAACAATGCCAGTGATAAGTGCGGTGTTATTAAATGTTGCGGCACTGTCAAGGCCAGATAAATATTGCGTCGCAAGGGCTTCTAGCTCAGGCACGGCGGCTTCAGGCCAAACGATTAAATCAGCATTCCAATGCAGGCGTGTCATGTCTTGGTATTTGCTCATGGTATTCCAAAACTCAGACGGCTCAAACCGTAAATGTTGCTTGATGTTACCCTGTACCAGCACGGTTTTAATCGTTTTATCTTGGTATTTAACTGGGCTGTTACCTGCAATAAAATATAAGCCAATGAGCACGGCGACAGAGACTATCAAAGGTTTAATGTCTTTACTTATTAAGCGATATAGCGCAAAGGCGATTAATACACATATAAGCGTAATACCAAACTCACCAATCACAGGGGCTAAAAAGTTTAGTGGGCTGTCTGTTTGTGTATAGCCAAAACTAAGCCATGGAAATCCAGTCAGTAGCGTGCCACGCAGATACTCAGTGACCGCAATACTTGCCAATAATAAGCACACAAAACTATAAGGCCCTGAAGCCAGTCGAGTACTAAGCCAAGCAGCTAAAGCTGGATAAAGTGCAAGGTAGGCGCATAAAACAACCATTAAACCAAGAGAGGCAATTAATGGCATTCCACCAAAGGTGGCTATTGAAACATGCACCCAGCTGATACCGGCACCAAACCACCCTAAACCAAAGATGAAGCCATATTTTGCGCTGCGCTTTGCTGCGTCTTTACCGTTTGCAAGAGGGTTGATGCAATAAAGCAGTGCACCAAGAGAAAGAAAGGCAATGTGCCACAGATTAAAGGGGGCGTAACTTAAGGTTAAAAAGAGGCCCGCAATAAGTGCGAGCCAGGCTTTTTTATCTTTTGCAAGAACGCAGAGGTTAGTTAGCAGTTTCTTCACTGTCGTTATCATCAGCCTTAGGAATGGTGACTTGCAATTGTAAGATGCGACGATTGTCAGAATTGGTGACTTTAAATTGTAAGCCTTCAATGTCTATCGTCTCACCACGGCTTGGCATATGACCAAACGCATGTAAAACCGTACCACCAATTGTATCGGCGTCAGAGGTGCTGTAACCCGTTTTAAAATATTCGTTAAAGTCATCAACAGGTGTTAGAGCTTGAACTGCGTAAACATGTTTCGCAACTTGTCGAATATCTTGTTGTTCCTCTTCTTCATCGTGTTCGTCTTCTATTTCACCCACAATGATTTCGAGAATATCTTCGATGGTTACTAATCCTGACACACCCCCGTATTCATCAATAACGATGGCCATGTGATAACGTTGTTGACGAAACTCATTTAACAGCGTATCAACTCGTTTGCTTTCAGGAACCACCATCGCAGGACGTAAATAGTCACGTAGTGATGGCAATAGTTCATCTTTATTTAGAATTAAAGGCAATAAATCCTTTGCGAGTAATATACCTTCGATGTGATCTTTATCTTCACAAACCACGGGGAAACGAGAATGTGTAGAGTCAACCATCATCGGGAGTAGCTCTTCTAATGGGGCGTCAATTTCAAGCGTCACCATTTGAGAACGTGGTATCATGATGTCTCGAACTTTTAGTTCTGACACACCTAATACCCCTTCAATCATTTCTTTTGTTTCAGGGTCGATAAGGTCGCGTTCTTGCGCATCGGCAATTACTTCTACCAGCTCTTCTCTATTCTGGGGTTCCCCTTGTAACATCTGGGCTATGCGGCCCAGCCACGTTTTACCAGAAGAACCCTGGCTAGTTTGCGAGTTGTCGTCGCTCATTGCGTCTAATTGCTCCGTAAATTTAAATATCGTCTCGATATGGGTCAGCAATGTTCAGATCGGCAAGTAATTGCTTCTCTATGCTTTCCATTTCGAGTGCATCTTCGTCCTTTATATGGTCAAATCCAAGTAAATGCAAGCATCCATGGATCACCATATGGGCAAAATGGTCGTGAAAGGTTTTTTCTTGCTCAATTGACTCAGCTAAAACGATAGCTGGACATATGATTAAATCACCCACTAAAGGTAACTCAATACCAGGGGGGGCTTCAAATGGAAACGATAAGACATTAGTCGGTTTATCTTTACCACGGTAGTCATTATTGAGTTGTTGGCTTTGTGCTTCATCACTGATCACAATTGTCAGTTCAGCATCTTCACGGTAGTGACTGAGGGCTTTATCAGCCCACAGTTGAAATTGTTCAAAGCTTGGTAAGTTGTCAAACTCACACGCTATTTGTAAATCTAATTCGGTCACGAGTTTGCTTCTTGTTGGTTTGCTTGTGCTTCTTTTGCGCGTTGTTTTTCAGCCCGTTTTAAACGTTCAGCTTCATCGTTGCGCTCATAGGCTTCAACAATACGCGCCACAACAGGGTGGCGTACCACATCATGTGATTGGAAAAAGTTAAAGCTAATTTCATCGACACCGTTAAGTACCTCAATCGCATGGCGAAGGCCCGAGCGCGCACCACGCGGTAAATCTACTTGGGTGATATCGCCTGTAATAACGGCCTTAGAATTAAAACCAATACGGGTTAAGAACATTTTCATTTGCTCTGCGGTGGTATTTTGGCTTTCATCTAGGATGATAAATGCGTCATTCAATGTACGTCCACGCATGTACGCTAACGGTGCTACTTCGATAATATTTTTTTCGATCAGTTTTTCAACGCGCTCGAAGCCGAGCATTTCAAATAATGCATCATAAAGAGGGCGTAAATAAGGGTCGATTTTTTGGCTCAAGTCGCCAGGTAAGAAACCCAGTTTTTCACCTGCTTCAACGGCAGGGCGAGTAAGCAGAATACGGCGAATTTCTTGACGCTCCAGTGCATCAACAGCAGCAGCAACGGCAAGGTAGGTTTTACCTGTGCCTGCAGGGCCAATACCAAAGGTAATATCGTGATGCAGAATATTAGCCACATACACGCCTTGGTTATCGTTACGCGGTTTAATAACGCCACGGCGAGTTTTTATCACCATGTCTTTACCATAAACGCCCGGGTTGTCGTCTTGATCAAGGGCGTTTGATTCGCTAATCGCTAAGTGCACAGCGTCGGGTTCAATTTCGCCAATTTCACCACGAACTGGTTGAGTATCAACATAAAGGTTTTTTAAGATTTCGACACTGGCTGCTGCACAGTGAAGTTTACCAGTGACTCTAAAAAAATTATCGCGATGGGCAATTTCAACACCTAGTCGGCGTTCAATTTGTTTGATGTTTTCGTCAAACGGACCACATAAAGATGAAAGGCGTTTGTTGTCGGCGGGTTCTAAATAAATCTCTAAAGTTTTTAATTGATTACTCAAAATTGCTTCCTATTGATGGGTGCTGGCAAGGGCCAGCACCAAAATTCACCCTAAGGGACGAAAGTTGCAACGCCAATTTCGTTAGGGGCTTGTGCAGCGTCTGCTTCGGCTGCTTTACTAAGAATAGACGATGGCGCAATATCACGGCGCAGATTCATTTCTGATTCTGTACGAATTAATTCACCGCGTAAAGAGTTTGGCAACGCTTCAGTAATACGTACATCAACGAATTGACCGATCACTGAATGTGGGCCTTCAAAGTTAACCACACGGTTGTTTTCAGTACGGCCACGTAACTCCATAGGGTTCTTCTTAGAAGGACCTTCAACTAAGATTCGCTGTTCAGTGCCAAACATTTGGCGACTGATTTGCTGTGCCATTTGCGTAATACGGTTTTGTAAAAGGTATAAACGCTCTTTTTTCTCTTGCTCTGATACGTCGTCCGGTAAATCAGCTGCTGGTGTACCAGGGCGTGCACTGTAGATAAAGCTGAAGCTCATATCAAAACCAATATCATTGATAAGGTTCATTGTTGCTTCAAAGTCTGCTTTGCTTTCGCCAGGGAAACCAATGATAAAATCAGAAGACATACTTAAGTTAGGGCGAATTTTACGTAATTTACGAATCGTTGATTTGTACTCTAGAGCTGTATGACCACGTTTCATTAAATTAAGAATACGGTCAGAGCCACTTTGCACTGGTAAATGTAAGTGGTCGACAAGCTCTGGTACATCGGCATATGCATCGATGATGTCAGGAGTAAACTCTACTGGGTGCGAAGTGGTGTAACGAATGCGGTCAATACCATCAATCGCGGCAACATAACGCAGTAGGTCAGAGAAGTAACAAATTTCGCCATCATGCGTTTCACCGCGGTAAGCGTTTACGTTTTGACCTAGTAAGTTTACTTCACGCACGCCTTGCTCTGCGAGCTGGGCGACTTCGAGTAGTACGTCATCAAGTGGACGGCTTACTTCTTCACCGCGCGTGTATGGCACAACACAGAAAGTACAGTATTTAGAACAGCCTTCCATAATCGATACGAACGCACTTGGGCCTTCTGCTTTTGGCTCAGGTAAACGGTCGAACTTTTCGATTTCAGGGAATGATACGTCAACAACAGATGTACTGTCGCCACTTTGCACTTGCTTAATCATCTCTGGTAAACGGTGTAACGTTTGCGGGCCAAAAATTACATCGACAAACGGCGCACGTTGACGAATTGAGTCACCTTCTTGTGACGCTACACAGCCACCTACACCAATGATAAGGTCAGGTTTATCGTCTTTTAATAGCTTCCAACGGCCTAGCTGGTGGAATACTTTTTCTTGCGCTTTTTCACGAATTGAACAGGTGTTGAGTAAGATCACATCTGCATCTTCAGCTTCATCAGTTAACTGATAGCCGTTAGTCGCATCCAGTAGATCCGCCATTTTCTGAGAGTCGTACTCGTTCATCTGACAACCCCAGGTTTTAATATGCAGCTTTTTACTCATTGAAATATAGCCTCGTTTTCAATTCGGTAGTGACACAAAAATGTGTTAGAAACATGATTAAGCGGCTTTAATGCCGACTTAAAGGACGCGTATTTTAGCTGGATACCCGCACAGATCCAAGTATAGTTTTTATCTTTGTGGTGTGAAATCAAACAAGTCACTGTTTTAAAATTCTTAACGCGTAAATGCACTGACACAGTTTAGTGAATTACGTTACAATTTATGCCGTATTCAAATAGCCAAATGAGCGACTATTAAATGAAGAAAAATAAGGTAATTGTTGTTGGTGGTGGCATGGTAGGTGCTGCCACAGCTGTTAAACTGGCACAGCAGGGCAGGGACGTCACTATTATTGAAAAGCACCTTATCGATGCTGATGACATTCTCAGTTCAGATAAGGTGGATATTCGCATTTCGGCTATTAATCGTTTTTCAGAAAACTTACTTGATGAGCTGGGGGCAATGCCGTTATTGCGCCAAAATCGTATCGCTCCATACCAACAGCTTGAGGCGTATCAGCAACAAGGCGAAAACTTATTGTTTGATTGCCATGATATTGGTGAAACACATCTGGGTCATTTAATCGAAAATAGCCTAATTCAAGCGAGTCTTTGGCAGCAATTTTCTCAATATGGCATTGAGGTTATTGAGCAGACAACACCGGTTACAGCGATAAGCCAAGAGAGTGATTCAATCACGCTTCATTACGGTGACACCCAATATACGGCTGATTTAGTGGTTGCTGCAGATGGCGGACAATCACAATTACGTAGCAAAGCTGGCTTAGGTGTAACAGGGTGGCAATATGGTCAACACTGTATGGGTGTGTTAATTAAACTGGATGCGCCGCAACAAGTTAAAACGTGGCAACAATTTACGCCAACGGGCCCTGTGGCGTTTTTGCCTATGCAAGCCCCGTATGCAAATTTAATTTGTTACCACAACGCGTCGGTTTTAAACCGTTGGAATAAACTCCCCACAGAACAACTAAAAGCCCAACTCATTGCGCATTTTCCTGAGTTGCCGGGTGAATTTGAGTTACTTGAGCATGCTGTTTTTCCATTGGCTCGTCAGCACGCAAATGATTATTCGCAAGGGCGCTTAGTCTTAGTGGGCGACTCAGCACACACTATTAATCCCTTGGCAGGCCAAGGGGTTAATTTAGGTTTTCAAGATGTGGTTGCACTTGCAGAGGTTCTTGCTGGCCACGATGATGTTGGTCAGCATGCGGTATTAAAGCAGTATGAGAAGAAACGTCGTCGCGCTAATTTACTTATGATGAGTATGATGGATGCCTGTTACTTCGGATTCTCAAATGAACTACAGCCACTCAGTTGGGCACGTAGTAAGTTTTTAAAACTAGCGAACAATATTGGCCCGGCTAAGAACTGGGTATTAAAATATGCCATTAGTGGGACACTCAGTTAAACAAAATAATACACATAAACGATAAAGAAACGGGTTAATGAAAATTAGCCTGTTTTTTTTGCGCTAAATAAAATGAATTAAATTTTGGAGAAATTAGAAATTAGAAATTAGAAATTAGAAATTAGAAATTAGAAAGGAAGTTGGCTGGGATACCAGGATTTGAACCTGGGAATGGCAGGATCAAAACCTGCTGCCTTACCGCTTGGCGATATCCCAACGCTAAACTTGAAGAGTTTTAGTTCTACTTAAGAACATGGTGCGGAAGGAGAGACTTGAACTCTCACAACCGAAGTTACTGGAACCTAAATCCAGCGCGTCTACCAATTCCGCCACTCCCGCATCATTAAGTTGTATTTTTATACTCTATACAGAGTTTTTCTTATTCACTCTCTTGGTAGAGAAAGTGGCTGGGATACCAGGATTTGAACCTGGGAATGGCAGGATCAAAACCTGCTGCCTTACCGCTTGGCGATATCCCAACAAAGAAAAAGTTGATAGTTTTGGTTCTTATCAAGAACATGGTGCGGAAGGAGAGACTTGAACTCTCACAACCGAAGTTACTGGAACCTAAATCCAGCGCGTCTACCAATTCCGCCACTCCCGCATCATTAAATTGCATTTTTATACTCTATACAGAGTTTTTCTTATTCACTCTCTTGGTAGAGAAAGTGGCTGGGATACCAGGATTTGAACCTGGGAATGGCAGGATCAAAACCTGCTGCCTTACCGCTTGGCGATATCCCAACAAAGAAAAAGTTGATAGTTTTGGTTCTTATCTAGAACATGGTGCGGAAGGAGAGACTTGAACTCTCACAACCGAAGTTACTGGAACCTAAATCCAGCGCGTCTACCAATTCCGCCACTCCCGCATTTTGTGTTTAAAAACACTGGTAGTTATTTTTAACTCTTCATTGAGTGCAGTTTAAACTCCTGCAGAGCCATTCTAAAAGAAGAATGGTGGCTAAGACGGGATTTGAACCTGTGACCCCATCATTATGAGTGATGTGCTCTAACCAACTGAGCTACTTAGCCATTGTGGCTGGGATACCAGGATTTGAACCTGGGAATGGCAGGATCAAAACCTGCTGCCTTACCGCTTGGCGATATCCCAACAAAAATTTGATAATTTTAGTTCTTATCAGAACATGGTGCGGAAGGAGAGACTTGAACTCTCACAACCGAAGTTACTGGAACCTAAATCCAGCGCGTCTACCAATTCCGCCACTCCCGCATTTTGTGTTTAAAAAACACTGGTAGTTATTTTTAACTCTTCATTGAGCAACAAAAAGAATGGTGGCTAAGACGGGATTTGAACCTGTGACCCCATCATTATGAGTGATGTGCTCTAACCAACTGAGCTACTTAGCCATCTTTTTTGTTAGCACTTCATCGCTGAGTGCGGGGCGTATTATGCTGATATGACCTAAATCCGTCAACACCTTTTTTGCAAAAAAACGCTTAACAGGGTTTGTTTGCATTAAAATTAAGCTAAGCGGCTAAATTTTATTTAAATTGCTGTTTTTTTGACAGACAAAGACACCACTAAAAGTATATTACGTATTGTTGCTAATAAAAGCCCACTTTTAATCTGTTTGATTTTCATACAAAAATTAAGGGTGTAAATTTAAAAACTATTTTGTTGAGAGTTTTTATAACACCTAAACGTATTTACAGTGATAGGAGTAGAATACTATACACAGAGCAAATAGATAAAATGGCTCTGTTTACAGCGCTAAAAATAGCCTGCGCGTCGTGGTGTCAATTCAGAAAACAAAAAGGCTCGTGATAACGAGCCTTTTAAATAGAGTGTGCTACACAACTTATACGTTAAATAAGAAGTTCATAACATCACCGTCTTTCACGATGTACTCTTTACCTTCTTGACGCATTTTACCTGCTTCTTTCGCACCGCTTTCACCTTTGAACTCAATATAATCATCAAAAGCGATAGTTTGTGCTCGGATAAAGCCACGTTCGAAATCAGTATGAATTTTACCTGCCGCTTGTGGTGCTGTTGCGCCGACAGGAATTGTCCATGCACGTACTTCTTTTACGCCTGCTGTGAAGTAGGTTTGTAATTTAAGTAATTCGTACCCACCACGGATCACTAAGTTAAGGCCCGGCTCTTCAAGACCTAAGTCAGCCATAAACTCAAGCTTGTCTTCTTCTTCAAGCTCAGATAGCTCTGATTCGATAGCCGCACAGACAGGAATAACAACCGCATCTTCTGCAGCTGCGATTTCACGCACTTTGTCGAGGTATGGATTATTTTCAAAACCATCTTCTGCCACGTTTGCGATGTACATTGTTGGTTTAATTGTTAAGAAGTTTAAAGGCTTAATAGCTGCTTTTTCTTCTTTTGTTAGTTCTAAAGAACGTAACGTTAAACCTTCATCAAGGTGTGCTTTTACTTTTTCGAGAACAGCGTTTTGTTCTTTTGCATCTTTATCGCCACCTTTCGCTTTTTTCGCATTACGGAAACTTGCTTTATCAGCGCTGTCCATATCAGCCAGTACTAATTCGGTGTTAATGACATCAATATCGTCAGCAGGGTCGATAGTGCCGGCAACGTGAACGATGTTTTCGTCTTCAAAACAGCGCACTACATGACCGATTGCATCAGTTTCACGAATATTCGCAAGGAACTGGTTACCTAAACCTTCACCTTTTGAAGCGCCTTTTACAAGGCCTGCAATATCAACGAATTCCATCGTTGTTGGTAAAATGCGTTGCGGATTTACGATTTCGGCTAATGCATTTAAGCGTGCATCAGGCACCGGTACCACACCTGTGTTCGGCTCAATGGTACAGAAAGGGAAGTTAGCGGCTTCAATTCCCGCTTTAGTTAGTGCATTAAATAATGTTGATTTACCAACGTTTGGCAAGCCAACGATGCCACATTTAAAACCCATAGTAAGATACCTTGTGTAATTTCATTAAAACGGATTAAGGTTTAAATGAATGTAGTCTGTTTTGTGCTTTTAACACACCATCTTTTGCAAGAATTTCCATACAACGAACTGCCTCATCAATAGCGGCATCCATTTTTTCTTGATCTTCTTTAGCGGCTTTACCAAGTACCCAGCCTGTCACCATTTCTCGGTGACCCGGATGACCAATACCGATACGAAGGCGCATGAAATCTTTTTGGTTTGCCATTTTCGCAATAATATCTTTTAAACCATTGTGACCACCGTGGCCGCCACCTTTTTTTAGTTTAGCAATGCCGGGATCAAGATCCATTTCGTCGTGCGCTACGAGAATGTTCTCAACAGGGATTTTAAAGAAATTAGCGAGACTACTCACCGCCTTACCACTTAAATTCATGTAAGTAGTTGGGATCAGTAATTTAAATTCTTGGCCTTGAATGATCACTTTGCCAGTGAGGCCGTGATATTTAGGATCGTGTTTGAGTGTGCAGTTATAGCGTGCTGCGAGTTCTTCAATGAACCAAGCACCTGCATTATGGCGTGTATTTGCGTATTCGGGGCCTGGATTAGCCAGGCCCACAAGCATTTGAATAGAATTCAAGGTGTGTACACCTTAAAAATTATTCTGCAGCGTCTTCTGAAGCTTCTTCAGCAGGAGCAGCTTTGTTAGCTTTTACAGTAACAATTGACTGATCGTGGTCTGCACCTTTAGCTAGCTCAACAGATGAAACACCTGCAGGTAGTTTAAGGTCTGAAAGGTGGATTGAATCACCTGCAACTAAATCAGCAACGTTAACTTCAACGAACTCAGGAAGTGACTTAGGAAGACACGTGATTTCGATTTCAGTTAATTGGTGAACAACAGTGTTACCTGCTTTAGTTACTTTCTCTTCACCGATGAAGTGTACTGGCACTTTAGTGTGAAGTTTGTGAGAAGCATCTACACGTTGGAAGTCTAAGTGAGTGATCTTAGGCTTGAACGGGTGACGTTGAATATCTTTAAGGATAGCTTCAACTGACTCACCGCCAATGTTTAAAGTAAGGATGTGCGTGTAGAAACCTTCGTCTTCTTGCGCTTTAATCATATCTTTGTGTGCAAGAACGATTGATGCAGCTTCTTTGTCAGCACCGTAAAGGATTGCAGGAACTTTATCTTCACGGCGTAGGCGGCGGCTCGCACCAGTACCTGTTTCTGTACGTAATTCTGCATTGTATGTATAAGTTGACATAATGTCTCCAAAAATTAAAAGTCTTAGGGCCTTTGCGACCAAGGTCCCCAGCCAAAAGGCGCGCTATCATACCACCACTTTGAGGGAAAATAAATAACGACCACAAAAAAAGCACCTAGACGGTGCTTTTTGGCTATCACTGCGTGTTTATTAGTGTTCAAACATCGCTGAGATAGATTCTTCGTTGCTGATACGACGAATTGTTTCAGCAAGCATATCTGCAAGCGTAAGCACTTTGATTTTATCCAGTGCTTTAAGCTCATCAGACAGTGGAATTGAGTCAGTAACAATCACTTCGTCGATGACCGATTCACGGATGTTTTCAGCTGCGTTGCCAGAAAGTACAGGGTGAGTTGCGTATGCAAATACACGCTTAGCACCATGTTCTTTAAGTGCAGCTGCCGCTTTACACAGTGTCCCGCCTGTGTCGATCATGTCATCTACGATGATACAGTCGCGACCTTCAACGTCACCAATAATGTGCATTACTTGTGAAACGTTAGCTTGTGGACGACGCTTGTCGATGATAGCAAGGTCTGTATCGTTTAATAGCTTCGCGATTGCGCGAGCACGAACAACACCACCGATATCGGGTGAAACAACAACAACGTCATCGAAGTCGCGTTCTTTCATGTCTTCTAATAGCACTGGGCTACCGAATACATTATCAACCGGCACATCGAAGAAACCTTGAATTTGTTCAGCGTGTAAATCAACCGTAAGAACACGGTCAACACCTACACTTGATAGGAAATCTGCAACGACTTTAGCTGTGATTGGTACACGAGCAGAACGTACGCGACGATCTTGACGTGAGTAACCAAAGTATGGGATTACTGCAGTAATACGTCCAGCAGACGCACGACGTAGGGCATCAACCATAACGATAAGTTCCATAAGGTTATCGTTAGTAGGGTTACAGGTTGATTGAACGATGAAAACGTCAGAGCCACGAACATTTTCATTAATTTGAACACTGATCTCACCGTCACTAAAACGGCCAACAACAGCATCGCCTAATTCAATATACAAACGTTTTGCAACTTTTTGAGCTAGCTCAGGTGTTGCGTTACCAGCGAAGAGCTTCATGTCAGGCACGGTAGGGTTCCTCAGGCACTGAATTTTGGGACTAACAGGCTTTGGTAGGCACCAAAGCAGGTTAACTTTTACATTTACTTGTACGTTACTTCATTTCAAAGTGAGCATTTAATGCTGTATGAGCAGGAGAAAGTGTAGCACTAGTTGCTACAAAACCTGTCCACTTTTCTGGCAATTGAGCTAAAACTTGTTCTGCCTCGGCCTGAGTTGAAAACTCAGCAAAGCAGCAAGCGCCCGTGCCAGTCATCTTTGACGGAGCGTATTTTAGCAACCACTGGAGGGCTTTTTCAACCTCGGGGCAGAGCTTTTTGACCAAAGGCTCGCAATCATTGCGTAAATTTTCTGTTTGCCAATCAGCTTTTAGCTTGGCTGTGTCGCGTTTTAAATCAGGGTGAGTAAAGATTTCTGCCGTACTCACATGCTCGCCAGGATGCACAACACAGAACCAACCTGGGGTTAATTCAACATTATGTAATTGCTCGCCAATGCCATGCGCAATTGCGGTATGACCATTAATAAATACGGGCACATCAGCGCCAAGCGTGACTCCTAGCTGTGCTAATTCAGCCAATGACAGATTACAGTTCCATAATCTATTGAGTGCCAGTAAGGTGGTTGCCGCATCTGATGAGCCACCACCAACACCGCCGCCCATAGGCAAGCGTTTAACTAAATGAATGTTTACACCTTGCTGGCACTGACAATGTTGTTGCAATAAAAATGCGGCTTTATATATGAGGTTGTCGTGAGTAGGAATACCTTGTGTGTCACCCGTGACGGTAATTTTACGGTCATCGGTGAGTGAAAACGTTAAATCGTCACCAAAATTTAAAAACGTGAACAGGGTTTCGAGTTCATGATAGCCATCCTCACGACGACCATTAATATGTAAAAACAGATTTAGTTTTGCGGGTGCTATTAAGGTGAGTGGAGCGTGCGAAGTTTCTGTCATGATTAATTAAACTGCCAATCATTAAGTTGAATTTTAATACGAATTTGCGGGTTTTTAAGGCTCAGCTTTGTTGGAAGCCAATAGCCATCTTGTTTTATATAATGAGAATAGGTGATTTGCCATTGCTGGCCGTTTTCAGCGTGCCATATTAGACTTGTTAAGCGATTGAGTTCGTCAAATTGGGTGTGTTCGTTGTTAGCGGTCCCTTTGAGCCATGTCGCCGCGTTATTGAGCGGAATAGTGAAACCCGTCAGCCGGTAAAGTAATAAGGAGGCATCGCGGTCTGTGTAAACATCACCGTCGTATTCAATTTCAGCGCCATATGCATTTTGTTTTAACGACAAAATACGGGTACCGATAAAACTGGTTAAGATCATGTCGCTGTGTAACTCGTCGTGTTGCCAATTGACGTTAGCTGATTGACGTTGCTCTGAACTAATAAAGGCAATTTTTCCTTGTACTTGCCACTTGGCATGGTGATCAAGGCGGGTTTTCCAATCAGGGTAAACGTAGTCAATCGTTGATGTTTTTTGGGCGCAACCACTGATAAATAAAAAAAACATGAATAAAATCAAATATTGTTTAATCAAATGTCGTTCCTTACTTTCCATATTCCGCTGATTTTTGGTAAAATTAACGCCTTTACAGCTGGGCTTAGCAATATTTGGTACATATGACCATCGTAGCACTTGGTATAAATCACAAAACCGCATCCGTAGAATTACGCGAAAAAGTCGCGTTTTCGCCTGAGCAAATGTCTGAGGCGTTACAACAATTAAGTGGCCATGCGCATTTTAATGAAGCGGTTATTGTTTCGACCTGCAACCGAACCGAAATCTATTGTAGCCTTGCTGAGCGTAATTCCCAAACACTGTTGCACTGGTTAGCCAGTTTCCATGGTTTGGATGAACAAGAACTGAGCAGTAACACCTATTATCATGAGGGCGAGCAGGCTATTAATCATTTAATGCGTGTGTCGTGCGGCCTTGATTCCTTGGTATTGGGTGAGCCACAAATTTTGGGGCAAATAAAGCAAGCCTACCATAATGCAAAAACGCATGATGCCATTGGTGTGACATTTGACCGCTTGTTTCAAAAAACGTTCTCGGTAGCAAAACAAGTTCGCACAGAGACAGACATTGGTGCCAGTGCGGTATCCGTGGCTTATGCTGCTGTTAATTTAGCCAAGCATATTTATGGTAAGTTAGATAAAACCAACGTATTGCTGATTGGGGCAGGTGAGACCATTGAACTGGTGGCTAAACATTTATACCAAAATGATCCGCAAAAAATCACGGTGGCAAACCGCACCATCGAGCGTGCAAAAAGTTTAGCTGTCGAAGTTGACGCTGATGTTATCGCTTTGGCGCAACTACCTGAGCGTCTCCACGATGCCGATATTGTTATTAGTTCTACCGCGAGTACTTTGCCAATTATTGGTAAAGGGGTGGTTGAGCAGGCTTTAAAAAAACGTCGTCACAAGCCCATGCTGTTTATTGATATTGCTGTCCCTCGGGATATTGAGAGCCAAGTAGGCGAATTAGATGCGGCCTATTTGTATTCAGTAGATGACTTACAAGCGATAGTGAGCGAGAATATCGCCGCGCGCGAACAAGCGGCGCAGCAAGCGCAAATAATTATTGATGCGCGCACCAATGAATTTGTCATGTGGCTGCGCTCTCTCGATTCGGTCGATATTATTCGTCTGTATCGAAATGATGTACAAGATATTAAATCAGAACTTGTCGAAAAAGCACTTGGCCAGCTGCAAGCAGGCAAAGACGCAGAAAAAGTGATACTCGAGTTGGCAAACAAACTGACCAACCGCTTGATGCACGCACCTACCCGTGCTATTCAAGATGCGGCTAAAAATGGTGAAGCCGCTGAGTTAAGTCAATTAAAGAAAATGTTAGGTATTGATCAGGAATAGCCGTTAAATGAAAGAGTCTGTTTATAGAAAGTTAGAAACCTTAGTCGAGCGTTATGAGGAAGTGCAAGCGCTGCTAAGCGACCCCTCTGTGATCAGCGATCAAAATCGCTTTCGTGCCTTATCTAAAGAATATTCAGAATTAGAAGAAATTGTTAAAGCGTTTTTAGCGTACCAGCAAGCACAAGATGATGTCGCTGCAGCAGAAGAAATGCTAAAAGACTCTGATCCTGAGATGCGCGAAATGGCGCAAGAAGAATATAAAGAAGCAAAAGCACAAATTATTGCATTAGAAGATGAAATTCAGATCTTAATGCTACCAAAAGATCCGAAAGACAATAACAACGTCTTTTTAGAAGTGCGCGCAGGCACGGGGGGCGATGAAGCCGCTATTTTTGCGGGCGATTTATTCCGCATGTACAGCCGCTACGCAGAAACGAAAAAGTGGAAAGTCGAAATAGTGAGCACCAACGAAGGTGAGCACGGTGGCTATAAAGAAGTTATCGCACATATTTCGGGTGAAGGCGTGTACGGCCAGCTTAAGTTTGAATCAGGGGCGCACCGTGTTCAACGTGTACCAGAAACTGAGTCGCAAGGCCGTGTTCATACCTCGGCGTGTACCGTTGCGGTTATGGCAGAAGTGCCTGAGGCAGAGGCTATCGAAATTAACCCTGCAGATATTAAAGTCGATACATTCCGTGCGTCGGGTGCCGGTGGTCAGCACGTAAATAAAACTGACTCAGCAATTCGTATTACCCACCTTCCAACGGGTGTGGTCGTTGAATGTCAGGATGAGCGTTCACAACATAAAAACCGTGCGAAAGCGATGTCGGTACTTGGTGCACGTTTACAACAAGCTGAAGATGAAAAACGCCAAGCGGCTGAAGCATCAGAGCGTCGTAATCTAGTGGGCAGTGGTGACCGTTCAGAGCGTATTCGTACTTATAATTACCCGCAAGGTCGTATTACTGATCACCGTATTAATTTAACACTGTATCGTTTAAATGAAGTTGTTGCAGGTGATTTAGGCTGTGTTATCGAGCCCCTAATGCAAGAACACCAAGCTGATTTACTTGCTGCGATGGGCGATGAATAATCGTGCCACAAAGCATAGAACAAGCACTGATTGCTGCGACGGCGTTATTAACGCCTAGCAGCGACAGCGCGAAACTAGACGCGCAAGTCCTGCTACTTTCTATTCTCGACAAACCCCGTAGTTACTTATTTAGTTGGCCTGAAAAACACCTAACGGAACAGCAAGAAGCTGAGTTTAATCGTGCATGCCAGCGTCGCTTGCAAGGTGAACCTGTCGCGCATATCACCGGCATTAGAGAATTCTGGAGTTTGCCACTAAAGGTGAATGCCACCACTTTGATACCTCGTCCTGATACGGAAACGCTGGTTGAGTATGCGCTGGGGCTTGAATTACCCCATGCTGCAAACGTGCTCGATTTAGGAACCGGGACGGGGGCAATTGCGCTTGCACTGGCCAGTGAAATGCCTAATTGGCAAGTATTAGGGGTTGATAGAGTACCCGAAGCCGTTGCGCTTGCTAACGAGAATCAACAACGACTTAATATTAACAACGCCACTTTTGCTTTAAGTAATTGGTTTAGCGCTGTAAACCATAAAAAGTTTGATCTGATTGTTAGTAACCCACCGTACATTGAATACGATGATGAACATTTGAGCCAAGGTGACGTGCGTTTTGAGCCCTTGTCAGCCTTGGTGGCTGATGATGATGGCATGGCTGATATTAAGCAAATAATTACAATGGCACGTGACTATTTAGCAACAAATGGCTATCTTTTAATTGAACATGGCTACCAACAAAGTGTTAAAGTTCAAGAATTTTTTGCACAAATGTCGTATAGCCATATACTTACAGTTAAAGATCTTGGCGGTAATGACCGTGTAACGTTAGCACAATGGCCTAAATAAAATAACAGAACACTGTGCGCATATAGCCTTTGAGGGTCCCAAACAATGGATGATTTTTTGTTTTCGGATGAAGCACTTGATGATGTATCAGAAGTGGTTCAGGGTAGTTGGAAAGTCATCGTCGTTGATGACGAACCAGAAGTACATGCCGTAACAAAGCTTGCGCTCAGTGACTTTGAATTCCAAGACAAACGTCTTGAATTTATTAGTGCTTACTCAGGTGAAGAGGCAAAGCAATTAATAGAGCAGCACCCAGATGCAGCCATCGTATTACTCGATGTAGTAATGGAAACCGATGACGCTGGCCTGCGGGTTGCAAAATATATTCGTGAAACTGCAAAGAACAATCATATTCGTATTATTCTTCGTACAGGCCAACCCGGTCAGGCACCGGAAAGACAAGTAATCGTTAATTATGATATTAACGATTACAAATCTAAGACAGAGCTGACAGCACAAAAGCTCTTTACAGTGGTGATGTCGAGTTTGCGTTCGTATCGCGATATCTTATCTATAGAGCAATCACGCCAAGGCCTTGAAAAAATTATAAAAGCATCGCGTGATATTTTTTCTACTCATTCATTAGAGCACTTTATTGAAGGGGTGATGCAACAACTCACCTCATTGCTCGGTACAGTAGAGCAAGCCGTGTATGCTACGAGTCTGGTGGCAAGTAACCCGCTCGATAACCAGAAAAAGCTCGTTGTATTCTCAGGTAAAGGTGAGTTTGAACGCAGCGAAGGTAAAGCGATTGAAGAGGTGCTCAATGAAGAGCAGCTACAAGCTTGTCAGCAAGCGCTAAGAGAAAAAACCATCGTTTACCGTGAAAACTACCTATTTGCGTATTGCAGCAGTGAATACAATCATAATTCTATGCTGTTTATTTCGGGTATTCCAAAGCACTTATCCGATACACAGCGCCACCTCATCGAGATATTTTCACAAAACGTGCAACTTGCTTATGAAAACGTTCAGCTTCAGGCTGAAATAGAAGCAACTCAACAAGAACTGGTGTTTAGATTAAGTGAAGCGCTTGAACAACGCTCTACCGAAACAGGAAACCATGTAAAACGTGTGTCGCACATTTGCTACGAATTGGCTGTGGGCTATGGATTACCGAAGCGCGAAGCTGAATTAATTCGACATGCAGCTCCTCTTCATGATGTTGGAAAGGTTGGGATACCCGACGCTATTCTCAATAAACCAGGGCCACTCAGCGATGAAGAGTGGGCAATCATGAAACAGCATGCAGAAAAGGGGCACCGAATATTAAAAGACTCGTCACGTGATATTGTTAACACAGGGGCTGTTATAGCGTTATCTCAACATGAGCGTTGGGATGGCACAGGCTATCCTGCAGGCTTAAAAGGGGACGATATCCCGATTGCTGGGCGCATTGTTGCACTGGCCGACGTGTTTGATGCACTACGACACAAGCGTTGTTACAAAGAGCCTTGGTCTCTTGAAGATGTTGTAAAAGAGATAAACGCTCAGCAAGGAAAACAGTTTGATCCAAAGTTAATAGATGTGTTTAATCAACGCATTAAAGAAATAGAAGACGTACTTGTACGTTACCCAGATTAATGACAATTAGAATTGAGGCATATGGATTATTTAGCAGTTAAACACACTCACATGTTACTCGCTGTGTTGAGTATCATTTTATTTTACGTTCGCTCTTTTTCGCGGTTAAAAACAGCCACATTAGCAAAGAATAAAATCGTTTTTATTGGCAGTCATAGTATCGACACGTTGTTGTTGGTTTCTGCTATTGCATTGATTGTAATGGCTGGGTTTAACCCGCTAGAGCAGTCGTGGTTGCTTGAAAAAATTATTTTAGTGATTGCCTATATCGCTTTAGGAATTGTTGCAGCCAGACAAAGCTCACAATCGGCACGTGTCATTTTACTTGTTGTGACAACCTTCATTTTACTTGCGATTGGTTATCTCGCCTCTGCAAAGAACGCTTTTATCCTGTAAACATTGAAACGCGGTATATCGACTGTTAACCGTTATACCGCTGCTCACTTTCTCTTTTCAAGATTGGCAACTGACGCTAAAAGTAGGTAAACTAGCATCTCGTTTTCGAAAGAGATGTTGCAGTATAAATGACCACCCCTTGGTTTGAAGATCACAATGAATCCTATCAAGATGAGGCCTTTGACGCATTTTCTTCAAACGTGCTTTATCGTTGTATCGATGCTGAATTAACGTGGGACACACAGGTAGATTTAACTGCTTGTTATGACACATTAAATGAGTTTGAAGATACCGTATCAGCACTTTGTACTGAATTTAAAGAGCCACACGAGCGTCTAGATAAACTTCTTGATACCTTTTATCAGCAATGGTTGTTCAGTGCCTCAAGCCTAAAAGTGCCTGAGTACACGTTAAACAGCTTTAGCTACACCATTACGATGCGTAGTGGTACACAAACCACACTGGCGATATTACTTTGTCACTTATTACAGCACGCTGAATTTGATGCCACAGTGACTTTAAGTCAAGGTGAAGTTCATATTCATGTCGCAATAAGCGAAGAAGAGGGCTATTTAATTGAGCCAAGTACGGGCCAGCAAAGTTGGTATATTACCCCCGAAAATGCCTGTGAAGAGAATGGTGATGAACAAGAACCACTTGAGCTAATTTTTGAAGAAGAGCTTTATAAGCTGTATTTAGCACAGCAAAAGTGGTCGTTTATCAGCGAGAGCAAGTTTGGTCATGCCCTTCATTGCGTTGACATGTTAATGGAACTACTCGGTGATGACCCCTATGAACGCCGTGACCGAGGGTACCTGCTTAATCAATTAGATTGCCCTAAAATGGCCCGTGACGATTTGCAGTATTTTATTAATGAATGCCCAGATGATCCGGCCATAGAGATTATTCAGCATCAAATTGCTGAAATCGAAGATAACAATAATACACACCACTAAATTAAAGGAACATTTATGACTGACGCCCACAGTGCGCTTATTACCAATGACGCAGTCGTACTTGGTTTGCTTGCCGTTATTTTGGGGTTTATCTTTAAAACCTCACATAGTAATGATGCGGCATGCCGAAAATTTTATAAATATGTACCCGCACTCCTGCTGTGCTACTTTTTACCCTCGTTATTAAATACTTTTGGGATTGTTGATGGTCACTCGTCGAATGTTTATTTTGTAGCATCTCGCTACTTATTACCGGCTTGTTTAATTCTGTTAACCATCAGCATTGATTTAAAAGCCATTTTAAACCTTGGTCCGAAAGCGTTAATCATGTTCTTAACCGGTACCATGGGGATTGTGATTGGGGGTCCGTTAGCGATTTTAGTGATGAGCGCGGTCTATCCTGAAGCCGTTGGTGGTCATGGCCCCGATGCGGTTTGGCGCGGTATGACAACTATCGCAGGTAGCTGGATAGGCGGGGGCGCTAATCAGGCCTCAATGAAAGAAATGTTTGAAGTTGGTGGGGATATTTTCTCGGCAATGGTAACGGTTGATGTCATTGTGGCTAACTTATGGATGGCTGTACTGTTACTGATGGCTGCTAATCACAAAGCAATTGATGCCAAAACGGGGGCAGACACCCGTGCAATTGAAGAGCTTAAAGAGCGTGTTGAAGCCTATCATGCTGAACATGCACGTATGCCAACACTTAATGATTACATGACCATTATTGCGATTGCCTTTGGTATAACGGGCTTGGCGCATTTTTGTGCGGACTTTTTAGGGCCGTATTTTGGCGCTAACTTCCCATGGGCACAAGAATATAGTTTAAACAGTAAGTTCTTTTGGCTAATTGTAATTTCGACGACAATCGGGATTAGTTTATCGTTTACTAAAGTACGTCATATCGAAGCATTTGGTGCATCAAAAGTGGCTTCAAGCTTCTTATATATTTTGGTGGCATCAATTGGTCTTCACATGAATATTACGGCTATTTTTGATTCGCCAATGTACTTTGTTTTGGGTGTGATCTGGATGTTAACACACGCAAGCTTAATGCTGATTGTAGCGAAATTAATTAAAGCGCCTTTATTTTATATGGCCGTTGGGTCTCAAGCGAATGTAGGCGGGGCAGCATCAGCGCCCGTAGTTGCCTCAGCGTTTCATCCATCACTTGCCCCTGTAGGTGTTTTACTGGCAGTTTTGGGCTATGGTGTCGGAACCTATATGGCATATATTTGTGGATTAATGCTGCAAGCTGTTGCACCTTAAGGAATAAAAAATGAACAACCAGTTAATTAAAATTAACGAGATTGAATTAGCGAACGACAAACCCTTTGTGTTGTTTGGTGGTATGAACGTGCTTGAGTCTCGCGACCTAGCAATGCGCATTGCTGAGCACTATGTCGAAGTAACCTCGAAGCTAAATATCCCATATGTTTTTAAAGCGTCATTTGATAAAGCAAATCGCTCATCAATTAACTCTTATCGTGGCCCGGGGATGGAAGAAGGGTTAAGAATCTTCGAAGAAATTAAAACAACGTTTAACGTGCCACTCATCACCGACGTGCATGAGCCACACCAAGCTGCGCCAGTGGCAGAGGTAGTTGATGTTATTCAATTACCTGCTTTCTTAGCACGCCAAACTGATTTAGTTGTCGCGATGGCGAAAACAGGTGCAATTATTAACGTGAAAAAACCACAGTTTTTAGCACCGCACGAAATGCGTCATATCATTAAGAAATTTAATGAAGCAGGCAACAATAATGTGGCGCTGTGTGAGCGTGGTACAAGTTTTGGTTACAATAACCTTGTTGTTGATATGCTCGGTATGGATGACATGAAGCCAATGGCTCCGGTTATTTTTGATGCAACGCATGCGTTACAACGCCCGGGTGGCCGTGCTGATTCGGCTGATGGTCGTCGTGCGCAAGCGGCAGAGCTTGCTCGCAGTGGTATGGCATTAGGTATTGCGGGTCTGTTTATTGAGGCGCATCCTAACCCTAACGAAGCAAAATGTGATGGCCCTTGCGCCCTTGCACTAAGTAAGCTTGAAGGGTATTTAACACAAATGAAAGCGGTTGATGATTTAATTAAAAGCTTTGCACCGTTAGACACCAGCGCAAGCGATTTATAGAATACTCAGTATTAATGAGTATTTAATGACGAAAAAGGCGACCAAGGTCGCCTTTTTTTATTTGTATCGCTATAATCGACGCATAAGAAAAACTAATTCTAAGCTTGGTGTTTATGTCTCGTCGTGTCCCTCCCTTAAATGCACTAAAAGCGTTCGAAGCTGCAGCGCGTCACTTGAGTTTTACCAAAGCAGCTGAAGAGCTGTATGTGACACAAGCCGCGGTCAGCCACCAAATTAAAACGCTGGAAGAGCATTTAGGCCTTAAATTATTTCTTCGTAAAAATCGTTCGCTATTATTAACGGAAGAAGGGCAAGGGTACTTTCTCGATATTAAAGAGATATTTACTCAGCTGATTGATGCCACTGAAAAGTTATTAGCACGCGGGGCAAAAGGGTCTTTAACGGTTAGTTTAACGCCCAGTTTTGCTATTCAATGGTTGGTGCCAAGGCTTAGTTTATTTAATGAGTTACACCCTGAAATCGATGTGCGAATAAAAGCACAAGACCAAGACGAAAATTCATTGTCTGATGATGTAGACATTGCCATTTACTATGGTCGTGGTCACTGGAGTGGCGTACAAACTTACAAGTTACACACAGAATACCTTGTGCCGTTATGCAGTCCCATGCTGCTAACAGGGCCTAAGCCTTTAAATCAGCCGAGTGATTTGGCTAACCATACTCTGTTGCATGACACAACGCGTAAAAATTGGAAAACGTGGATGAAAACAGCCGGAGTGCGTAATGTCCAAGTAAACCAAGGTCCTATTTTTAGTCACTCATCAATGGTGCTCCAAGCGGCAGTGCATGGTCAAGGCGTGGCAATTGGGAATAGTGTCTTAGCAAAACCCGATATTGATGCCGGGCGTTTAGTGATTCCGTTTAATCACTCATTAGAAAGTAAAAATGCCTATTATTTAGTGATACGCGAATCGCAAACAGAACTGGGGAAAATAGTTTCTTTCAAAGACTGGATGCTGAGCTTAGTTGAACAAGAACAAGAGTATTAACATGTTACAGTGGTTTAAAAGTGCAACGGGTGATGCCCGTGCACAGTTTATATTTGCTCATGGCGCAGGGGCGGGAAGTGACTCAGCGTTCATGCAAAATATGGCAACGTTAATTAGCCAGCATCAGATTGATGTGGCGTTATTTGACTTTCAGTATATGCAAATCGCAAAACAGACCAATAAACGCAGGCCCCCAGATCGTGCCCCTAAGCTGCTGGCTTATTTTGCTGAAGTGTTGGCGCATCGTCAGCCTGATTTACCTGTAGTTATTGGCGGAAAGTCGATGGGCGGTAGAATGGCTTCTATGCTTTGCACACAAGAAGACGCTAAAGAGGTTGCTGGTGTTATTGCGTTTGGCTACCCGTTTCACCCTCCCGGAAAACCCGATAAGCTTCGTATCGATCACTTCATCGATATGCCATGCCCCTTTTTAGTACTTCAAGGTGAACGAGATACTTTTGGTAATCAGCAAGAATTAGCCGAGCTTGAAATGAATAATCCACCAGAAATTAGCTGGCTAAAAGACGGTGATCATTCATTAAAACCGCGTAAGAAAAGTGGTTTAACTGAAGACGATAACTTACAACACGCTGCGAACCTTGCGGCCCAATTTATACTTAAGTTGATTGATGGAGATTCACAATGATCAAACTTTATTTAATCGCGGGGAGTCTGTTTTGCATGCTGTCGGTTGTGCTAGGCGCGTTTGCTGCGCATGGTTTAAAAAGCCGCGTATCCGACTATGCATTAGGTATTTTTAAAACAGCTGCAGAATATCAAATGGTGCACGGCTTGGGCTTAATCGCCATCGCGATTTTAATTAAGTGGGGAATGAACTTAAGTTGGGCTGGTGGCTTTTTTATCGCCGGTATTTTGTTATTTAGTGGCAGCCTATATTTACTCGCATTAACAGGTGCGAAATGGCTTGGTCCAATCACACCCCTAGGCGGTGTGTGCTTTATTGTTGGTTGGACTATTTTATTAGTTCAAGCCGCACGGTATAAATTTTAAGGGTTATCTATGTCGAGTGTTGTTATTTATTGTCGCAGTGGGTTTGAAAGCGACGCTGCCGCTGAAATCACTTTTCAGGCTGCGGAACAAGGGTTTACGGGCTATGTAAAAACGAAGCCGAACACTGGAATTGTCGTCTATGAATGTTTTGACCCGAGCCATGGCGATGAAATCATAAAAAAAATAGATTTCAAAAACATGGTCTTTGCCCGCCAATGGTTTACCGGTACTTTAGTCGATAATATGCCGCTTGAAGACAGGGTCAGTGCGATTGTGAATGCAACCGTTGATTTTCCATCCTGTGGTGACTTACGAGTTGAAACCCCAGATACCAATGAAGGTAAAGAGTTGTCTAAATTTTGTAAAAAGATTTCGACACCGCTAAAAAAAGCCCTAGAAAAACGCGCGACGGTTACGCGTGAACTTGCTGATAAAAAGCCTGTGCTGCATGTACTCTTTTTAAGTAATGACACTGCGTATGTAGGGTATTCGTATACTTTTAATAACTCGCCATTTTTTATGGGTATCCCACGCCTGCGTATGCCAAATGACGCACCAAGCCGTTCAACTCTTAAACTTGATGAAGCGTTTAATGTGTTTATTCCGCCTCATGAAGCCGAAGACCGTTTGCAGCCAGGAATGCGAGGCGTTGATTTAGGAGCGTGTCCGGGTGGTTGGACATACCAATTGGTTCGTCGTGGTATGTTTGTTAGTGCCATAGATAACGGCCCAATGAACGATGATTTAATGGAAACCGGACAAGTAAAACATTTCCGTGTTGATGGCTTTAAATACCGTCCTGAAAAGCGAAATATTCATTGGTTAGTATGTGATATGGTGGAAAAGCCAGCAAAAGTTACTAATCTTATGATTGATTGGGCCGTGAATGCATACGCAAAAGAGCTTATTTTTAATCTTAAACTGCCAATGAAAAAACGCTTCGACAGTGTTTATGAATGTTTAAAGATGATTAAGGAAGAGCTTGAAAAATACGGTGTTAGTTATGAGCTTCAGGCAAAACATTTATACCATGACCGTGAAGAGGTTACGGTTCATTTAAATGTCACAAAGGTGCCGCAAAGCCTATACAGTTAAATAGAGGATAGGAAAATGGGGAATAAAATAGTAACGGTTTGGTTGTGTATTTTATTCCCTATTTTCTTAACCGCGTGTGGGGGAGGAGGCGGCAGCGATGAGCCTGCATCTGCCAGCAACCAAGCGCCACAAGTCACGGTGTCGGGCAATAGCCAAGTTAATGAACTTTCAACACTGACAGTTTCGGCATCAGCAAGTGATTCAGATGGCACTATTAGCCGCTTTACATGGCAGCAAACAAGCGGCCCTACAGTCAGTATAACCAGCAGTAATGAGCAACTCACTGTTGCTATTCCCGCCGTAAACGAAAATACCCCCATCAGTTTTTCAGTCACCGTGACTGATAATCAAGGTGCGACAGCCAGTGCCTTGTATACAGCGACCATTATTAATGTTAACCAAGCACCGAGTATCGTTGTACAAGGCCCACAAACCTCTCCCTCTAGCAATATAATAACACTCAGTGCAAATGCCACCGATGTTGACGGTGAAGTCCTGAGTTATAACTGGAGTCAAACAGCTGGGCCAAGTGTGGCATTTAGTAATGGCAGTAGTGAAATCAGTTTTACGACCCCTTCAGTGAGCAGTAATACAGAATTGGCATTTACTGTGCGCGTGACAGATAACTTTGGTGAGCAAACAAGCACAGATTTTAGTGTTGTGGTCAGTGCCAATATTGCTCCTACAGTATCAATTTCTGGGCAGCAAACAATCCGAGAAGGGGCAGAGGGCACATTAAGTGCGGTTGCCGTTGATAGCGATGGCAGCATTACAAATTACAGTTGGAGCCAAGTATCAGGCCCTACAACTTCATTTACTGCCAGTGGGAGCGAATTGATGTTTACAGCCCCTGAAGTCGATGCAGATAGCGGTGTGCGTTTTCAAGTCATTGTTACAGATAACGACGGGGCTACACGCTTGGCCGAATATGATGTCGTGATTGAAAATTTTGTAAATTTAGCCCCTGTGATTACGGCTGACCCTATTGCCAATATTACCGAGCTCACTGAGGCGTCAATCAGTGTGATTGTGACCGACACTGATGGCACAGTCAGTGAAATTGCGTGGCAGCAACAAAGTGGACCCACACTAAACTTTGTTCAAAATGGCCAAGCAATTAGTTTTACAGCCCCCGAAGTGTCTGTGAATAGTGAGGTCGTATTGTTAGTCACGGCAACCGATGACATGGGGGCGATATCATCGTTAACGCTGACGTTTACGATTGTACATGTTAACAAAGCGCCCACTATTGACGCTATTGCCTTTACTACGGAGTTTAATCAACCGAGGGATTTCACGGTTAACGTAAGTGACACTGACGATGATGAGTTATCGGTTACTTTTGCCAGTGACATTGGGGGAGCAACCATCACTACGCTCAATGCGACACGTTTTAATTACCAATATCAGCCAGCAGAAAATAGTATTGCTCAAGCCCCCTTCAAAGTGACCGTATCAGATGGTGTTGACAGTAACGAGGCGACAGTCAGCGTTACAATCACAGACACAACAGCAGCCACTGTCGTGAATGTGAGCCCACAGGATAACAGTCAGGCAGTGAGTGCAAACGCGCGTATCTCATTTTCGTTATCTGACGTGATGAAGACCACAAGCTTATCGTTTAATGAAAATGAAGGGGTGTGTACTGGCTCAGTGCAATTATCAGCAGATAACTTTAACAGTTGTTTAGCGCTTAGCTCACTCGTCTTATCAGGCCCAGAAGCGAATACCAGTGAATACTTTAACGGTGCTGAATTTACGGCTGCTTTGAGTGAGTCAACACAATATCAATTAAGGCTGACCAGTGACTTAGTTAATTTTGCCGATACGCCCGTGTCTGCGCAGGTTATTACAACATTTACGACGGGCAGCGAAGATTTAAAAATCACCGAGGTGGTGGCGATTCGATTTACGAACGACACCCCATGGTTTGAACTTTACAATGGCACTAACAGTGATGTGAATTTGGTTGATTACAGCGTCAGGGTTAAGAGTCGTGATAGCGCGGATAATAGCGTTGCGGCTTCTACGATTTTTACTCTACCTAATCAAATTCTTGCTGCCGGTGAGTATGTGATTATTCACAGTCGCTTTGGGGATTCATTATTTTATGATGCTGCTGATCAGAATAAATACATTGCCTTTATTGGAGACGTTGGTTCCACTGTTCGCCCTTATTGGTTTTTGAATGGGTTTATTGAATTACTGACGAGCGATCAAGCTCAAACTATTGACTTTGTTCGCTTTGGAAATGATACAACGGAACCGACATCGGTGGGTCAATGGCAAACGGGAGCGGCACCCACAATCTTGAACTTTACGGGCTCAAGTATCAAGCGTGACCAGAGCAGCACAGATACGAATAGTGCCACCGACTGGACATACAGCACCTTTACCACTCCTGGGGGGGTCAATGATATCACGTGTTCGTTAGATGAAGACGAAGACGGTATTCCTGATTGCTCAGAGCAACCAGGCTCAACATTTGCTGGATTACCACTTTATGATTGGGGAGCCAGAGCAAATCAAAAAGATATCTTTATTGAAGTAGATTACATGGACAGCAGTGATGCAGGCATTACACCTCACAGGACGGCGCTTGAAAAAGTGGCATCGTCATTCGCTGCAGAAAACATCGTGGTGCATTTTGATGTGGGTGATTTGTTTCACCAAGCTGAGGGGGTATCACCTGCTGATCATGATTTAGGTGGCGGTGACCGTGTTATCTTTAGGCAATATACACCGTACAGCTTTAACCAAGGCGTTGAGAGTTTATTTCATTATAAAATGGCTAATTTCGATATGCGCCGTAAACCGATTTTTCATTACATGTTAATGGCGAATAGCCGCAATGTTGATGGCAGTGCAGGGTCATCTGGCGTTGCCGAAATTAACGGTAACGATTTAATGATAAGCCTTGGCAACTGGGGCTTGTCGTTGGACAATCAAATCTCAACCAATTTAGCCTATAACTACCAGGCTGCGACAATCATGCATGAACTGGGTCATAATTTAGGGCTTGATCATGGCGGTAATAATGCCGTGAACTATAAGCCGAACCATCTAAGTATTATGAATTATCTTTATCAATTACGCGGTTTAGCGACAATAGGAAATAATGAAGGTGACCGTTATTATTCAAGTCGTTATAGAAACAACCCAAATTGTGGTGTGCAAACAGCCGACCTTATTAATGGCCCACAAGGGTCGCCCGATAACTTTGTGATGTCGTTTTCTCATGGGTTGGGAAATGCACTCGACGAAGCAAATATTAATGAAGCAAATGGCTTGGGCTACCCAGGTTCCACTGCGATAGACTATAACTGTAATTTAGATCTTACTGAAACCTTAAGCCAAGATACCAATGGCGATAGTAACCTTTCAACGTTGAGTGATGTTGATGAGTGGAGTCTTATTGAGCTGCGCTTTTATACCTTTTTCTCGGGTAACCGTTTAGGAATTAATACTGTTCAAAATGATCAATTAGATGTGTCTCAAGTGCCTGTTCAACACATCATTGAAGAGCAAGCTCCTCCACGTTATTTATTAGAAGAGATCAAAGCAGTAAGAACATCACAAGGTGAAAACCCATGAAGTCCTTCGTGTATATAAGTGTGATGTTCGCGCTCTGTGGCTGCAAGCCTGCTGCAGATTCTGCATGGCAAATGTCATCAAGACTTAGCTTTGATGGTTACCCGATTAATTGGCAAGCAGAATCAATAAAAGGGTGTGAACAATGTGAGTTTAAAAAAGAGCGTCTGTTGGAGCCCGATGGTGTCAGTGATGTTATTACTGTTTTTCAGCAAGGGCATTGGCGTGCAGAGCACCGACAATCTCATCAAGCTCGTATTGTCTTTGAAAACGGCGCGCATTTTTTACTTGTTAAAACACGGGAAGATGGCTTATTAGAATTAGAAAACAAGCACGCTGAACTTAAAATAATCACCAAGCTTGCACAACCGTTCACAGTCAATATCGGCGAAAATACGTATGATGCGGTTATTAGTAAATTTGAAGAACCGCGTTCTGATTTAGGTCTTTCAGACCCTTTACCGGTGAAACTCGATTACACGGTACTAAAAAGCCAATAGTGTCACTATTGGCTTAATGGCTTTTAAGATTTAACGGCGGTATTTACTGCGGTAATTATCAACCCATAAACGGGTGCCTCCGCAGACTGCAACAGGCATCACAATTAAATTAACAAAGGGGATTGCTGTGAGCACCATAACGGCAAGGCCAAAACCATAAGAGAGAGTTTGTTTTTCTTTTAAATCATCTTTCATATCATTAAAGCTGACTTTGTGATTGTCAAATGCGTAATCCTCATATTGAACGGCATACATCCAACACGTAAACAACACCCATAAGAGTTGACCAATAACAGGTAAAATCCATAGCAAGATAAAAAAGCCAATTGCTCTTGGTAAGTAATAGCAGAGTTTTGTCCATTCACGCCCAAGCATTCGTGGCACATCTTTCATGGTATCAAGTAGCCCATCATCATTGACTTTTTGACCCGTCAAAAATAGCTCGACTTTTTCACTCAGCAAGCCATTAAAGGGGGCGGCAATAAAATTGGTGATGACGGTGAACAACATACTGTAGCTAAATAAAATCACTAATACGGCAATAGGCCACATTAACCATTCAAGCCAGCTAA
Organism: Pseudoalteromonas sp. PAB 2.2; assembly: GCF_001938575.1. NCBI lineage: Bacteria > Pseudomonadati > Pseudomonadota > Gammaproteobacteria > Alteromonadales > Pseudoalteromonadaceae > Pseudoalteromonas > Pseudoalteromonas sp. PAB 2.2. The sequence goes on along the minus strand of NZ_LYPI01000009.1, from coordinate 17,433 downwards.
GCCACTCTGGTAACAGCGAGTTTAAATAGGCAAAGCCATCGGTAAGCCAGCCGTATAAAAAGAACAGTGAGCTGCCAAAAAGTACGATGTTGATTAATAAAGGAATAAGTACAAAACGTTTTAACCCTTTTTGGCTAATTAATTTAAAGCCAGAAAAGAAGTATTCCATACCTTGAGTAAACTGCACGCGATAACCTCTCATTATTACTTCGTGTTTGCAGTATATGATTTTCACTGTATTTGAACAGCCTTTTTCCGTAACAAAGTGTTTTTTCAGTTACATAGCAAGGAACTACGCGGTAGTATGGTAGTCATACGTACCGATAAGAACGAATAATGAAAACAGCACTAGAGGATCAGACGATGATCCGATATTATTGTTAACAGAATTAACAAAAATGACATATTCAAGATGGGAGTTTTATGCAGTTAGTCGATTTAAATCCACATGATCCTGAAGTAGTACACGTGTTTTCTGATATAGACCGACTTATAAACTCTTTATATCCAGTTGCAACCGCACAATCATTAAGCGTCGAAGAATTAGCAGAACCTAACGTGTATGCAATTGGCTTAAAAAACGAGGATGGTATTGTTGCCTGCGGTGCTATTGTGATGCAAGAAGGGAATCCGCCTTATGGCGAAATTCGCCGTTTGTATGTAAAACCAAGCTATCGAGGTAAAGGGTTATCACGTCGTATTATGCAAATTTTACTGCATCATGCGGGAGAGCAACAAATTCCCCTTATTCGCTTGGAAACAGGCCCTAAGCAAACAGAATCAATTAGTTTGTATGAGAACTTGGGGTTTCATCGTTGTGGGCCGTTTGGTAATTACACTGAAAACCCACAAAGTTTATTTATGGAATTAGGGCTTAATCAATAACGAGTTAACCTAATCACATTATTTATGGGGTTATTGTTATAGTTAAATTATGTGCGCGTCTGTTTGGCTTTTTGTCGCTTATTGTACTCAGTGCATGTGGCGATACTAAACAGTCAGACACGGTGCGTGTATCCCCCGAGCAACGTAATAAACACAGCCCTTCTGACCTTGTTGTTGGCAGTAATACCTTTTATTTCAATTCATGCCATTCGGTAACTGGTGTTTTTAATGACAAGGGTGAAATTACCTCGCGAATTATATTGAAAATACCGCCTCGCTTTTTGAGTACTTGCTCCAGTTCAACTGAAAACCCGCGCCAATTAGAGTTTGATGGCACCTACCTGATTGTTAAACTCTGTCGTGTTGCCTTTGGTGCCGGAGGATGTGGGGTTGAAAAATACAGAAGTAAAGACTTTGAACATTGGCAAGAGTATATCGGTATCACGTGGCGTAATGGTGAGCAATATGAAGCGTGGCGACAGTTAGGGTCTTCCTCTGCAAAGGCTGACGAAATTATTCACGTTAAGCGCTGAGAACGCCACGCACTAAACACGTTATTAAATACGCTGATTCTTCAGCCAATGTAATCTACAACTTAATCAGTTTCTCACATCAAAAATCACTCGTTACGAGTAAAAATACTTGTTGGACTTAAGTCACTATTTTTCTTTTAATGCGCGGCAATACCCTTGCCGATTTTGGCACCATTAAATAAAAGAGAAAGATAGATGAAAGAGACAACATCACTAGAACAAGCTCGCACGAGCTACAATGTTCGTCATTGGAGCCAAGGATTCTTTGGTATAAATGATCAAGGTGATGTGTATGTTGCGCCAAAGGCCCATGCCCCAGAGCAAACCATTGCACTTATCGATATAGCACAGCAACTACAAGACAAAGGTTTAAGTTTGCCGGCGCTTGTGCGTTTTCCTCAAATTTTACATCACCGTGTACACAGCCTGTGTCAGGCATTCAATACGGCGATTGAAAACTATGGTTATCCGAGAGATTACCTGCTTGTTTACCCAATTAAAGTGAATCAACAACGCGAAGTGGTTGAGGAAATTGTGGCAAGCCAAGCCGATGTTGAGAAAAAGCAATTAGGTTTAGAAGCGGGCAGTAAACCCGAACTACTGACTGTTTTAGCGATGGCAGAAAAAACCAGTGCAGTGATTGTATGTAATGGCTACAAAGATCAAGAGTATATTCGTCTGGCACTTATCGGCGAAAAGCTGGGTCATAAGGTTTACATCGTACTGGAAAAGCTATCTGAATTAGACATGGTGCTCAGCCAAGCAAAAGAGCTAAACGTGAAGCCTCGTATTGGTATTCGTGTTCGTTTAGCGTCACAAGGTAAAGGCAAGTGGCAAGCGAGTGGCGGCGAAAAATCAAAGTTTGGTTTATCGGCATCGCAAGTACTGAGCGTGGTAAATCGCTTAAAAGCGTCTGAACAATTAGATTTAATTCAGCTTGTGCATTTTCACTTAGGGTCGCAAATGGCCAACATTCGTGACGTACGTTTAGGCGTGAGCGAAGCGGCACGCTTTTACTGTGAGTTGCGCAAGTTAGGTGCGCAAATAGAGTGCTTAGATGTGGGTGGTGGTTTAGCGGTTGATTACGATGGCACACGCAGTCAATCACATAACTCGATGAACTACAGTCTTAGCGAATATGCGAATAACATTGTTTACACCATTGGTGATACCTGTAAGCAGTATGAGCAACCAATGCCGCGTATTATTTCTGAATCTGGCCGTGCGCTGACTGCGCATCATGCGGTATTGATTTCGAATGTGATTGGTACTGAAAGCTACGAGCCTGAAGATATTCTTGCGCCTGCGGCCGATGCACCTCTTTTATTAAACAATATGTGGACATCGTGGCAACAGCTAAGTGGTGATAACGACGACCGTGCGTTGATTGAAATCTACCATGATAGTCAAAGTGATTTAGCCGAAGCGCATAATCAGTTTGCACTGGGTTTACTTGATTTAACAGAGCGTGCATGGGCGGAACAAGTTAACCTTCGTGTCTGTTATGAACTTAACAAACACATGGATAATAAAAACCGCTTTCATCGTCCAATTATCGATGAATTGAACGCGCGTTTAGCAGACAAGTTTTTTGTGAACTTTTCATTGTTTCAATCTCTACCTGATGCATGGGGTATTGACCAAGTGTTCCCTGTTTTACCATTGAGTGGTTTAACAGAAGCACCACAAAAACGTGCTGTACTACTTGATATTACGTGCGATTCAGATGGTGCCATGGAGCACTATGTGGATGGCCAAGGCATTGAAAGTACGCTACCTGTGCCTGCATATAGCGAAGAAAGACCATATTTAATGGGCTTTTTCTTAGTGGGTGCTTATCAAGAAATTTTAGGCGATATGCACAATTTATTTGGTGACACACACAGCGCAATTGTGAAAATGGATGAGCAAGGTCAGGCTGAGATCACTGAAATTAACGAAGGTGATTCGGTGGCTGACATGATGCGTTATGTGCATTTAGATGTAGAGAGCTTCCAGCAGTCTTATGCTCAGCTGGTGGCTACAAAACTGCCAGAAACTGAACAGCAAAGCGTGTTAGACGAGCTGCAAGCTGGCTTAAACGGTTACACTTATTTAGAAGAGTTATAAGCAATGTCGACATTGTTTGACCATACAGATCATTCGTTATATTCAAACGGCATGACGTTTTTACGCCAGCCAATGGTGCAAAACATCACTGCAATTGATGCGGATGTCGTGGTATTAGGTTTACCTTTTGACTTAGCAACATCGGGGCGTCCAGGTGCACGACTAGGTCCAGACGCTATACGCCGCGCCTCTGTACACCTTGCATGGGAAGAAACCAAATACCCTTGGACATTCCCATTGTTTGAGCGCTTAAAGTTAGCGGATGCAGGGGATTTTACCTACCCCGTAGGCGACCCTGAGTATTTCACTGCGCAGCTTGAATTAGCGGCTGAGCAAATTTTACGTCAAGGTAAAACGTTACTAGGTTTAGGTGGCGACCATTTTGTGACGTTGCCATTGCTGCGCGCACATGCCAAACAGCATGGTAAAATGGCTTTGGTGCATTTTGATGCGCACACAGACACTTACAGTAATGGTTCACGCTATGACCACGGTACTATGTTTTATCATGCGCCGATGGAAGGGCTGATTGACGTTGACCACAGTATTCAAATTGGTATTCGCACTGATTTTGATCAGAGCAAACATGAATTTGCGGTCATTGATGCCATGGCAGCAAATGACCTGTCGGCAGATGTGATTGCAGAGCAAATTAAAGCGCGAGTAGGGGACTTACCTGTTTACCTGACTTTTGATATTGATTGCCTTGACCCCGCATTTGCACCGGGGACTGGTACACCAGTATGTGGCGGTTTAACCAGTGATAAAGTGTTAAAAATATTAAGAGCGCTTAAAGGCATTAATATGGTGGGTATGGATGTGGTTGAGGTTTCACCCTCGTATGATCAAAGTGAGCTTACAGCCATTGCTGCAGCCACGATTGCTAATGAATTACTGCATTTGTGGGCCTTAAAACACAAATACTAAATGTGAGATGCAAAGAGCGCCCTTAGGCGCTCTTTTTTATTGGCAGTAAGTTTAAACTTAGGCGCTGCGAACATCGACCCTTAATTTTAACTTTTGGCCTGGTTGAATGTATTTTTGCCCAGCCAACGAGTTCCACTTTATAATATCATCCACAGAGACATTAAACTTAGCAGCGATACGTGCTAATGAATCGCCACGGCGAACTTTATAGGTAATGGTGCGCTCGGTCGTTTGAGTCGCTGCAAGCTGTGTTTTTTCATCTTTATACACCGTTAGTGTTTGACCAACACGTAACACGGCATTTTTCTTAAGATTATTCCACTTAGCAAGTTCAGCAATTGTGACATCGTATTCGCGGCTTATGTCCCACAACGTGTCACCACTGGCTACTTTATGGCTCAGTTTTTTTCGCGTTGCTTTATTTGCAGCCATGCGAACAGAGTCTGGCAGGTGTTGGCTGTTAATTTCGCCATCACTTAAAGGCACTAATAATTGTTGCCCAACACGTATTGTGTTTGATGACAATTTATTGAGTGTTTTAATCGCTCCCGCACTGGTTGAAAACTTTTTCGCAATAACCGATAAGCTATCGCCGCGCGCCACAACATACTGTTGCCAGCGTAAACGATCTTTTTGCTCTGTTTTTGCCAATTTCTCAGAGAAGGTGTCTATTTTATCTGATGGTAATAATAAGAAATGCGGCCCATTCGGATCGGTTGCCCAGCGGTTAAAACCGGGGTTCAAACGGTATAACTCCGTTAAGCTAATACCTGCCATATCTGCAGCGAGGGCTAAATCAATTTGACTTCCTACGTTAACGACATCGATAACTTGTGCATTAATAATCGGTTGCCACTTAATGCCAAATTCATCGCTACGTTTAACAAGATCAGAAAGTGCGAGCAGCTTTGGTACGTAAGAGGTGGTTTCTTTGGGCAAATCTAACGACCAGAAATCGGTCGGTAAATGTTTCTTACGGTTCTTTTTAATCGCTCTTAGTAAACGACCTTCACCTGAATTATAGGCTGCAATTGCATTTAACCAGTCACCTTCTAAGGTCTTGTGCAAATAGGATAAGTAATCCAAAGCAGCCCGCGTTGATTGCACGATGTCGCGACGACCGTCATACCACCAGTTTTGTTTTAAATCGAAACGCTCGCCTGTTTGTGGCATAAATTGCCATATGCCTGATGCACTGCGATGTGAATAACCAAAGGGATCAAATGCACTCTCAACAATTGGCAGCAGTGCAATTTCGATAGGCATTTCACGTTTTTCGACTTCTTCAACAATAAAGTAAAGATAAGGCTCGGCACGTTTGGCGATACGATCTAGGTATGCTTGATGGCGTGCATAGTAGTTACGCTCGGCGACAACAGGGCGATTTTGCGGTACATCAATAGACAGCTGGTAGCGAATACGCTCCCATACATCATCAAATACTGGGGGGGGCTCATCAGTATCAGCTAATTGCTGATACTGTGCGTTGAGCATCAATGCATCATTGATGTCACTGGGGCTTGCGCCTGCAAGCTGTTGCTCAACACGGTTGTCATTATCTGATCCTGCATTGTCAGTTGCTGTTAATTGACAGCCACTCAAAACCAGCGCAAGCGTTAAAACTAAAGGAGACTTATACATACATACCCATACATCAGGTAAAAAAACTCGGCGAATATTACCTGCTCAGAGAACATATTGCCACTTTATGACCAATTTATGTCAGCTTATTTTTACAACGTACTGATCTAAAAATACAAAATTGTAACCAAGATAATACACGTTTTAAAAATTATCTTTCCACGCCCTGAGACTAGCAAAACGTTGCCAAGGTTCATTTAAGTTAAAATTAACTTTTAGCGTGTTGGGTAGCTGGTCAGTTATGTGGGGCAAATGACTGCGTAAAAATGGATTTAGCTGTTTTTCAATGGCAATGGTGGTGGGCAGACTGATGTCATCATTCGCTCTTAATGTGTCTATTTTATCACTGTACCTCAATAATGCTTCATTTGTTGGCTCAACCGCCTTAGCGAACGCTAAGTTGGCTTGCGTATATTCGTGGGTACAGTAGATTTTACAGTTATCAGGCAGCGATTTAAGTTTACATAACGAATGCCACATTTGTTCTGCACTGCCTTCAAATAAGCGGCCACAACCAGCACTAAAGAGTGTATCGCCCGTAAAGCTCAATTCATCATTAACATAACAAATGTGATCCAAAGTGTGGCCAGGTGTAGCAAGCACTGTAAATGTGCGATCATAAACCGTGACTTTGTCTGCTTCTGAAAGCGGGTGATTAATCCCTTTAAACGGACTGTGTCTTGGCCCGTATACGGGAATGTCACGGTTGGTTTTGAGCAATGGCTCAACACCATCAGTGTGATCATAATGGTGGTGTGTAATTAAGATACCTGCCAAGGTGAGGTTATGCTCATCAAGATACCGGTTGACGGGGTCTGCTTGGCCTGGATCAACGACCCAAGCGCTTTGTTGGTCATTATTTACAATGCACCAGATATAATTATCAGAAAAGGCTTTAATTGCTTTAACTTGCACCATGTTTAATTGCTCTATAAAGTGACAGTTAAGATACAGTATAACGAGCTCAGAAAATGAAACCAGCCCTTAGTTTTCAAGAAGGTCCTAAGCCGTACTCGTGGCAGCAGTTCCCTCATGGGGACTATTTGCGTGCTGAAATTGAAAGAAAGTTAACACCTTGGTTGCCACGCATGTTTGGTTACCACATGCTTAAATTAGGTAATTTAAGTGGCGAGCTTGCTACGAGTGAGAGCCCCATTAAGCATCAGGTTTGTGTTGCTGAGCCGGGCTTATTTACCGGTGTTATTGCCGATGTTGATGAACTGCCTTTTTATGAGCACAGTGTCGATGCGTGTATTTTATCTCATTGCTTAGAGTACCATTCTGACCCGCATCATATATTGCGAGAAGCACACCGTACGCTGATCCCAGGTGGATACATTGTAATAAGCGGTTTTAATCCATTTAGTTTATGTGGCCTGGCTCAATTGTTGCCGTTTAGCCGTCAAAAGCTGCCTTGGACGGGGCGCTTTTTTACCCCTTCACGCGTGAAAGACTGGCTGAATTTATTAGGGTTCGAAATTATTTCTGATGAGCGATTTATCCATTCATCGCTTGCACGAGGTAATCGATTATCGCGATTTGCGGCATGGCGTCGCTTTGGTAAACATTACTTAAAGCCCATGGGAAGTGTCTATTTACTCGTGGCACGCAAGCGAGTAGCACCACTGACGCCAATTAAACCTAAATGGCACGCAAGACCTCAATTTTCACCTGTAAAAGGCGCAGGTCTTCGCCAAACATCAAAGCAGCACTGTGAGCGGGATAGCTAAATAGTGTTGTTTGCCATCGTTTTTAAGCGGGTACTGGCCAGCGCGAATATTTAATTGAATCGACGGATGCAACAATTTTGGCACTGCTAACGTTGCATCTCGGCTTTCACGTATTGCAATAAAACTCTGTTTATCACCTTTTAAATGCTCGTTTTGCTCTCGCTGTTCTTTAACCGTTGTTTTGTACGCGAGTGCTCGGCCGTCGGGTTGATAGTCGTGACACATCCAAAGCACGGTATCATCCGGCAGTGATAAAATACGTTGTAAAGAATCATATAACTCAGCCGCACTGCCGCCTGGGAAATCACAACGTGCTGTGCCGCTGTCTGGCATAAAGAAAGTGTCGCCAACAAATACATTGCCATTTATGTGATAACACACGCTATCAGGGGTGTGACCGGGGGTGGCAATAACATCGACTGTAAATTCCCCTAACTGAAACTGTGCTTTATCAGCGAATAGTTGCTCAAAGGGTTCGCCATTACATGGCATATCAATATTATAAAGCTTACTGAAATGTGCTTGTACGTGAACAATACCTTCACCGGTGCCCAGTTTACATGGGTGAGCGTGTTGCAGTTGCTGTTTAATATAGCTTGATGCGGTAATGTGATCTGCATGAGCATGTGTTTCGAGCAACCACTGTAATGAGAGCTTATGCTGCTTTATGTAGGCGATAATTTCATTGGCAGTGCTAAAACTTAATTCGCCACTTGGCATATCAAAATCAGCTGGTGCATCAATAAGTAGGCAGTGTTTGCTGTGTTCACACCATACTAGATAGCACAAAGTTGCGCTTTGTTGATGAAAAAAAGAGTGAATGCGCAGAGCCATAATGAGTCCTTAATTATTGTTATAGCTAAATCTTATAACATATAACAAAAACTTTAAATGCTCTGCGTTAATTTTTAACTTGCTTCGTCGTAACCGGTGTCTTCAAGTAGGGCATCGCCACCTGCTGCTTCACGGGCAAGGTCATCAACGAGTTCATTGTATTTATTCCCGCTGTGACCTTTTACCCAGCGCCACTCAATGGTGTGTCGTTGGCAAGCTGCATCAAGGCGTTTCCACAAGTCGACATTTTTGACGGGTTTTTTGGCTGCGGTTTTCCAGCCTCGTTTTTTCCAGTTTTCAACCCATGACTCAATACCTTGTTTGACATATTGGCTGTCGGTGGTAAGGATAATATGGCAGGGGCGGGTTAATGTTTCGAGTGCAACAATGGCTGCGAGCATTTCCATCCGATTATTTGTAGTAAGGGTATATCCTTGGCTTAATTGCTTCTCATGACCGTTATACCGCATCACTGCGCCATAACCTCCTGGCCCCGGATTACCTAAACATGACCCATCGGTGTAAATCTCTACGGTTTTTTGCACTGTTTTACCTTGATATTATGTACAATAAAGTGATTATAGAAAGATACCAGAGTCAGGCTTAAGACGATATGGCACATAGACAAATAGTTTTAGATACAGAAACCACGGGTATTGACCCAAAGCAAGGCCATCGGATTATTGAAATCGGGTGTGTAGAGCTTGTAAATCGCCGCCTTACTGGCAACAATTTTCACGTGTATATTAATCCACAGCGTGACATTGAAGAAGAAGCCATCGATGTTCACGGTATTACTAATGAGTTTTTACGTGATAAACCGTTGTATCACCAAATAGCGCATGAATTTCTTGAGTACATAAAAGGCGCAGAACTTGTCATCCACAACGCGGCGTTCGATATCGGCCATATGGATAATGAGTTTGCGCTGTTGAATCAGGGCTATCCGAATACTGAAGATGTCTGTCAAGTTCTTGATACCTTGAAGATGGCGCGTGATTTGCATCCTGGTCAAAAGAATAACCTTGATGCGTTATGTCGTCGTTATGATATTGATAACTCAAAGCGAACCTTACACGGCGCATTACTGGATTCCGAGATTTTAGCCGACGTTTACCTCGCCATGACCGGTGGGCAAGTTAAGCTAAATTTAAATCAGAATAAAGATGAAGGTTCAGAGCAACAAATGGGTGGTATTCGACGCGTGAGCGCTGATAGAGCGCCACTGGTTGTATTAAAGGCCACAGAGCAAGAGCATGCCGCTCATGAAGAGCGTTTAGACTTGGTCGCAAAAGGCGGTCAATGCTTATGGCGTGCAGAATAAGGTAATAAAATGAGAAAACAGCTTCTAGCAGGATTAGTGTGTGTATTGCCCTTGATGGGACTTGCCACTGAGCAAGATAAAATAACCCCGTTACAGCGTGACGGGATTCAAAATGAAATTCCTCTACTAGATAACCGTTTTCGCATTGATCACAACGTTGATAAAATTACGTTATTATTTTTCCGTAAACGCGGTGCACCCGCCGTGGTGCTTGTACGCCCAGATGGCAGCAAGTACTACGCGACTGACTCGGTGAAGAACGCCAACTTAGATTGGCATGATGAACTAAGCTACGATTTGATCACCATCACAGACCCGATGCCTGGCCCTTGGCAAGTCGTTGGCAGTATTTTGCCAGACAGTCGAGTAATGGTCTTAGGCGAAATTGAATTACGTGTAGACCCTCTCCCTCCCATGTTGTTTCGTGGCGAAACCATTAAATTAACAGGCCGAGTACTCAATGATGGTAAGCCAATTGAGGTGGGGCAATTTCGAGATGTCATAAGTCTACATGTTGATTTTGTAAGTACCAATAACAGTGACTTCGCTAATTTTGGAGCGGGCACGCAAAGTGTTACCGATTTTAAAGATGATGGTCGTGGGTTTGATGAACGCCCCCTTGATGGTGTGTTTACCGGGGAGTTTAAATTAGTCTTCCCAGCAGGGGAGTGGCAACCAGAGTTATATATAGAAACACCTATATTAAAACGCACTGTAGTACAAAAGCCGATTGTTGTTCATGAGCCTCCTTTTAGCTATGACATGGCATTAGCAGAGCAAGATACCGATGAGCATACCTTAACGATTACTTTAAACCCTGAAATAGTCAAACCAGAAACAGTGCTTATTCAAGGTAAAATCTATTACCCCAATAATGAAGAGCAAATGTTTTCAATTGATGCTGATAAATCTCAAACCAGAGAATTAGCAATCAAAAATTATGATTGGGGTCGATACAGTGTCGAGCTATCGGTGTTTGGTAGTAATATAAATGACCGTGAATTTATGGCGACGCTGCCGACGTATAAATTTGAAATTGAACGACCCATTGAAATTGTACCTGAAATTGTTCGTCCAGAAGTCGATTTAGCAGCGCAAGCTGAGCAGCAAAGAATCCTAGAAGAAGAAAAAAAAGCATCCACTGTGCTAATGGTGACACTTATTATTGTTGGAAATTTAATCGTTCTTCTATTAGGGTGGTTAGCCATTCGTATTTTTGTGCAAAAGAAACCACTTAAATTCAAATTATCGTTACCGTTTTTAAAGAAAAAAAGCTCATCTGAAAATGTTGAGCAAGCAACGAATGAAAATGAAGTTGGCAAAAATGGTTCAAAAAATGACAAATCAGGTGAAATTTTAAACCTTTCGATGTCAGATGACTAAAAAACCTGTAAAAATACAAAAAAGCCCTTGACGAACCAGAGGGTGATTCGTATTATTCACGCCGCTGTCAGGGGAGACTCAGTCAGCAACGAAATTGTGGAGTGGTAGTTCAGTTGGTTAGAATACCGGCCTGTCACGCCGGGGGTCGCGGGTTCGAGTCCCGTCCACTCCGCCAATTTTCGACAATTTGTAAGTACGCGCTGGAGTGGTAGTTCAGTTGGTTAGAATACCGGCCTGTCACGCCGGGGGTCGCGGGTTCGAGTCCCGTCCACTCCGCCAATACTTACACAACTAATGGTTGTAAAACATTTTCCTTTGCGGAGTGGTAGTTCAGTTGGTTAGAATACCGGCCTGTCACGCCGGGGGTCGCGGGTTCGAGTCCCGTCCACTCCGCCAATAGGAAAAAATAAATAGCATTAGATACTGCGGAGTGGTAGTTCAGTTGGTTAGAATACCGGCCTGTCACGCCGGGGGTCGCGGGTTCGAGTCCCGTCCACTCCGCCACTATTTAACAGCTATTTAATTACAAAATTTGTATCGCGGAGTGGTAGTTCAGTTGGTTAGAATACCGGCCTGTCACGCCGGGGGTCGCGGGTTCGAGTCCCGTCCACTCCGCCAACAAATTAAGTAATAACAATGATATCTCTGCGGAGTGGTAGTTCAGTTGGTTAGAATACCGGCCTGTCACGCCGGGGGTCGCGGGTTCGAGTCCCGTCCACTCCGCCACTTGATATCATGAACAAATTTAGTGCATTACCCCATGCACATACCACTGCGGAGTGGTAGTTCAGTTGGTTAGAATACCGGCCTGTCACGCCGGGGGTCGCGGGTTCGAGTCCCGTCCACTCCGCCATTTGTTTTCCTCAAACAAATGATTGATTTTAAAAAACACCCCTTTATTCTGATAATCTCGTATCTCGTATCTCGTATCTCGTATCTTTCCAATTAACTTGCTAATATTCTTCACTATTCATATTTATTCAGCTTCTTATTTCTGCATGAATAGCAAAGAATGATCGCTCCACAATAGAAAAGGACATGCGTTATGAGTACATTCGGTTCACAACTAAAACACTATCGTAGTGAGCTTAAACTAAGCCAACCAGAATTTGCTGAGCAAGTAGGGATAGAGCAAAGCTACTTATCAAAACTTGAGAACGATAAGTCAGTGCCTTCTAATGACACATTTCGCTCTATATTAGCCGCACTCAATTTAACCATTTGTGATTTTATGCAGCCATTAAAACACTCAGTAGATAAAGCTCGGCTGATTAATGTGCCTGATATTGAAGCTTGGTATAAGCAACAAACTAACAAACAATTTATAAAACAGCGTTCACTGATTTATAGCGCCATACTGATAAGTGCTTTAGGTTGTGCGCTATTTTATTTAGGCCATCAAGAAAAGTTATTTAACACAGAATTTTATGAGTACAAATCATACGGTGTAGTGAAAGATAATGAGCCGGATGGTATTTTTTATGATTGGCGGACACTACTCGTAGATAAAAGCGGGGAAAATATAGATGCAAAACATCGCGAAATGACTAACAGACGTGATTTTAAATTTATTATTTCACCTGAATATAAAGGCACTTCGTTCGTCGAGTCAGGCGAACAGGGCAGGCGTTTATTTAGTGTAACTTCAAAAACACCTATTATTAAGTCGCATAAAGGCCATGTATGGCTTGAGTTTGTTGGTATTTTATTGGTTGTGATAGGCGCAGGGCTTATCACCTTTGAGAGCAAACTGACAAAACACTCGTAATTAGCAGTGAATCCTGACGCTTGTTAATTGGCGTCAGGGTTGTGTGGAATAAGGTGCGAAAATTGTTGCTGGTGGATTTGTTCATATAGCGTTGCTGCATAGCTTTGTGCGTCTTGCAGACGGCGAGTACTAATGTGCTTTCTTAAATCATTTAGGGCAGCGGTTGCAGGCTCGTAACCTTGGCTGCTGGCGAGACTCAACCAGACTGAACCATGGAAAACACTGTGCGGCACGCCTTGGCCTTTTATAAAAAACAGCCCCATGTAAAATTGTGCTCTATGATTACCTGCCATTGCAGCTAAACGCATCCACTTAGCGGCAAGTGGCGCTTGTTCGTTTTTAAGATAATACAACGCTTTGTTTAGTGTTTTTTCAACTGATTGCGTACTTTTTTGTGGCTCATCCCCTGTATCAGGCTGCGTTATAAAGGCAAGTACGTTGTCAAGTTGTTGCTCTAAATCTAAGCCTACTGGCGATTTATCAGACATAGTTTAGTTATTTTCTTGAAATAAAAGACCTTATTAGTTTAGAACATTGCAAGGTAAATTGTCCTCTAATTATGAGAAAATATGATAAAATTAGCCAATTAATCTTAACTTAAAGTTCAACATGTTCGAAAGACTTTTCAAAATACGTGAAAACAACACGTCAGTCCGCCGTGAAACCATTGCGGGTATCACAACATTTATCACTATGGTTTATATTGTTTTCGTTAATCCAGCGATGCTAGCAGAAGCAGGTATGGACCAAGGTGCTGCGTTTGTAGCAACCTGTATTGCTGCGGCGATTGGGTGCTTTATTATGGGGTTGTGGGCAAATTACCCATTAGCGTTGGCTCCAGGCATGGGCTTAAATGCATTTTTCACCTATGGTGTCGTACTTGGTATGGGTTACAGTTGGCAAGCAGCGCTTGGTGCGGTGTTTATGTCGGGATGTATTTTTTTATGCTTGAGCTTATTTAAAGTCCGAGAATGGATTATCGACGCGATTCCTTTGGTTTTAAAGCGTGCTATCGCAACGGGTATTGGCGCTTTTTTAGCGCTAATCGCATTAAAAAATGCAGGGATAATCGTCGCAAGTCCTGCCACACTGGTGCAATTAGGTGATATTACTGCGCCTGGTCCTTTATTGGCTATCTTAAGCTTCTTTGTGATTGCTGCGTTATTGTATCGTGATATGAAAAGTGGGGTGTTGATCAGCATCTTGTTAGTGACGGGCATCGCATTAGGTTTAGATCTTGTTGAATACAAAGGCATTGTTTCTATGCCACCTTCAATTGCGCCTACGTTTATGCAATTAGATTTTGCAGCCGCACTAGAAATTTCGATGTTGACGGTTATTTTTGCGTTTCTCTTTGTAGATCTATTTGATACGTCAGGCACGCTTGTCGCTGTAACACAAAAAGCGGGTCTTGCTGATGAACAAGGCAAAATGCCACGTTTAGGCCGAGCGCTGAGTGCGGACAGTACTGCCACGATTGCAGGCTCTATGCTGGGAACGTCGACAACCACATCATATATTGAGTCAGTGGCCGGTGTATCTGTAGGTGGGCGTACAGGTTTAACGGCGGTAGTCGTCGGAATTTGCTTTTTGCTTATGATGTTCTTTGCACCGCTTGCCAGTATGATCCCAGCCTACGCAACAGCGGGCGCGATATTGTACGTGGCCGTCTTAATGATGCAAAATTTAAAGCTGGTTAATTGGGATGACATGACAGATGCAATTCCTGTAAGCGTAGTGCTATTAATGACCCCGCTAACGTTTTCAATTGCGCATGGTATTGCACTGGGTTTTATTGCGTATACTGCGGTTAAATTAGTGTGTGGTAAAAAAGATGAAATCAGTGTGAGTGTATGGGTACTAACTGCACTATTTATTATTAAATTCGCGTTTTTATCGTAATGAATGCAGACCAAAGAAAAAGTGGATTACCACTTTTTCTTTGGGGCAAATAACACATCTAAATCGTCTTGCTCTTGCTCTGCTTTTTTCTTTCTTGATGTTGCGTTCGACGCCTTTAGCTCCGTGCTGATAGCTTCTAAGTAATTTTCGATTTCCTGCTTTTTAGTATTTATGTAGTCATCGCTGTAGCTTACAGAAGCAAGTGTGGCTAACGCTTTTTCAAAGTACTGACGTGCTGAGCCAACCATGTTTGCTGCACGCGCTGAAATACCGCGCTTAATTTGGCTTTCAACATTGATTCTTAATTGCAACTTTTCTAAACGCTTATCCTCGGCCACAAATACCTGACTATCTACTTTGCCTTTACCATGTTCAGAGCGCAGTAATGCACGTAACTTTTTTATACTTTGGATCAGCGAAATTAATTGTTTGTCATTATCGGGTAATACAAGTGCATCAGAATTATTAGAGTCAATTGGCAAGGTTAAGCGTTGCTTAGCTTCGTTTAAGCGACTTTTTAGTTCTTTTGAGTTAGGTGATAGCTGCACCATGCTCGCTAATGCATCATAAACACGGCGCTGAATAATACGTAAAATATTTTCAGACATCGGAATGTTTGTACTATTGAGCAGTACTTCTTCTGCTTCTTCGATGATTTTTTTCTGTTTTGTTAGTTCTTTGCGACGCTCTGACTCTTGTTTTTCTTTATGTTGTTGCACCGCGCTTACCCACAGTGCAATGACAATCAAGGCAACAATGAGCATAATGATGATAGAAACAATCATAGCTAAATCTCAGTTTTCACTATCTAATTTTTTTATCTTACATTAAAAATATTACATCTGGATAGTTTTGCGCATACTTATGTGCAATAAACTATCAATCAGCCATTCTTTTTTATTAGGGTCATGTTAAGCAAGCATGTTTATTGAGTATTTTATGAATAAACATCGCTACCGAGTCACAGTTGAATGTGGTAGCCTTAGAAAGAATCGCGATAAAAGTAAAAAATGACAGTGCGATGAAATATCACTTGGCATTGCGCTTAGCAGCCTTTATAAATAAAGAATAACAACGTTTACAATGCAGCCATGAAACTACAACAACTCAGATATATAGTCGAAGTCCAAAATCATAAACTCAATGTCTCTGCGACAGCTGAAAGTTTATTTACATCTCAACCAGGGATCTCAAAACAAGTTCGTATGCTAGAAGACGAATTGGGTGTTCAGATCTTTGGCCGTAGTGGTAAGCATTTGACACATGTAACCAGTGCTGGCAATGAAATCATTAATATTTCACGAGAAATCTTGTCGAAAGTTGAAGGTATCAAAGCCGTCGCAAATGAACATACTTTGCCAGATCAAGGTAAATTGAACATTGCAACCACGCACACACAAGCCCGTTATGCGCTGCCAAATGTCATTCAGGGGTTCATGAAAAAATACCCCGCGGTGTCACTGCATATGCATCAAGGCACGCCGCAGCAAATTTCTGATGCGGCAGCACGTGGTGATGCTGACTTCGCTATCGCGACCGAAGCATTACACTTATATTCTGACCTTGTCATGCTGCCTTGTTATCACTGGAATCGCAGTATTGTGGTTGCAAAAACACACCCGCTGGCGAAAAAAGCAGATAACCTGACTGTTGCCGATGTCGCGAAGTATCCGTTAATTACCTATGTGTTTGGCTTCACAGGTCGCTCTGAACTTGATAAAGCCTTTAGTGCACATGGGCTTGAACCGCATATTGTGTTTACAGCCACGGATGCCGATGTTATTAAAACCTATGTGCGTCTTGGCCTTGGGGTTGGCGTGGTAGCGTCGATGGCAATTGATCAAGTGACAGACAACGATTTAGTGTGTATTGACGCAAGTCATTTATTTGAAGCGAGTACCACTAAGATTGGCTTTAGAAAAGGCAGCTTTTTGCGTAGTTACATGTACGACTTCATTGAGCGCTTTGCCCCTCATTTAACAAAAGAATTGGTTGAACGTGCCAGTTTGCTGCGTAATCAAGAAGACGTAGATAAGCTGTTTGAAAATATTGAATTGCCAATCAAGTAGTGAAGTTATTAAATTAAAAGCCGCTTAAAAGCTGTCTCTTATACACAAATCCCTGCTGAGAAATTAGCAGGGATTTTTTTGAACTAAATCTCAACGTCATGATCAGATCTTCAAATCTTGTTTGGAGACACATCATGATTAACGAACATACTCATTGGGCAACACAACAATTCGGTAAATCGGACTTAGGTGATCCACGAAGAACTGCGCGTCTGGTAAGGTTAGCATCAACTCTTGCAAATGAACCAGGAAAACCACTTGTGAACATCACTCAATCCCCCGCCGATATGGAAGGTGCCTACCGCTTTATCCGCAACGAACA
Source organism: Pseudoalteromonas sp. PAB 2.2 (assembly GCF_001938575.1). NCBI lineage: Bacteria > Pseudomonadati > Pseudomonadota > Gammaproteobacteria > Alteromonadales > Pseudoalteromonadaceae > Pseudoalteromonas > Pseudoalteromonas sp. PAB 2.2. The sequence continues at coordinate 6 of NZ_LYPI01000009.1, read as the reverse complement.
CATTGA
>NZ_LYPI01000040.1:0-2557 GCF_001938575.1 Pseudoalteromonas sp. PAB 2.2 | reverse complement strand
CATTGTTACTCTGAGTGTATTATCTCTTGCTATGTCTACCGATGCATTTGCCGCATCAATCACTAAAGGCAGTACACTAAAAAGCCCGCGCGTTTTAAGTGCGATTAAATTGGGTTTGATCTTCGGCTGTATTGAGGCCATTGCCCCTGTTATCGGCTGGCTAATTGGCAGTGCAGGTGCTGAATATGTTGAAGCCTATGATCACTGGATTGCTTTTGTGCTATTGGTAGGCCTAGGTGTTCATATGTTGCTTGAAAGCCGTAAAGAAGATGACGATGAAGACGATACATTAACAGCAACAAATAAACGCTCGTTAATGGCCACCTTACTTACTGCTGTTGGTACTAGTATTGATGCTATGACAGTGGGTATCAGCCTCGCATTCATGAAAGTAAACATTTACTTAGCAGCCGCCATGATTGGCCTTGCAACAACGATAATGGTCACTATTGGTTCATTACTTGGCAATGTTATCAGTGGCTGGGTTGGTAAAAAAGCTGAAGCGATTGGTGGTATAGCTCTAGTGTTAATTGGCTGCGGTATTTTGTACAGTCATACTATGGCTTAATTTAACAACGCATCAAACGCTTCTTTGGGCATTGGTTTATAAAAATAATACCCTTGCCCAAGCTCACAGCCTAATTCAATTAAACTCTCTAAATGTGCTTTTTCTTCGATTCCTTCCGCTACAATCTGTAAATTTAGAGTATGCGCTAAGCTTGTAATGGTTCTAACAATATCCATACTTTGCGTATCAGTGAGCATATCGCGAATAAATGACTGATCAATTTTTAACACATCCACCGGAAACAGTTTTAAATATGACAAACTTGAATAACCTGTACCAAAGTCATCAATAGCAATCGCTAACCCCAACGAAGCTAGGTTATTCAACATACTTTTGATTTCTTCGAAATCATGCATCAGTGCGCTTTCTGTTACCTCTAACTCTAACAACTCACTTGGAAGCCCTGTCTCTTGGAGTGTTTGAGCAACAGTATTGCAAAAGTTTTTGTCAGTAAATTGTTTCGCGGCAATATTTACCGCTACTTTTATTTTATAGCCTTTATCAGCCCAATCTTTGGCTGCAGCACAACTTTGTTTTAAAACCGATAACCCTAACGCATGAATTAAGCCCGTTTCTTCGGCAAGCGGAATAAAATCCAGTGGCGAGACAAGGTTATTATTCTCATCCCGTAAACGTACTAAAGCCTCTACGCCTACAATTTCCCCACTGGCAAGAGCCAGCTTGGGTTGGTAATAAACGTCTATCTCTTCGTGTTCAATTGCATTTCTTAATAGCTTTTCAATGCTTTGACGCTGCTTAAATTGATGTTCTAAGTCGTCAGAGTAATAACAAAACCGGTTTCGCCCTTGTTCTTTTGCTCTGTACATAGCAGCGTCTGCATGAGTCATAAGCTCTTCTGCGGTAGATGAGTCGTTTGGATTCATACTCACACCAACACTCACAGACAAGTTATAATCTTGGCCATCAATGCGAAAAGGCATTGCCATCGTATTTATAATTTCTAGAGCAATACTATCTACGTTACTTGTCGATTTTACATCGGGGATCAGCACCACAAACTCATCGCCACCAATACGTGCGAGTGTAGTATTTAAATCAAGCAATGACTCTAGCCGATTGGCAACATGCTTTATAATCAAATCGCCTTTATGATGCCCTAATGTGTCATTTAAATATTTAAAGTGGTCGATATCTATCAACATCAAAGCCACACTTTTTTTCATGCTTGAGGCGACTTTACACGCATGAACCACCCTATCATGTAGCAAAACTCGGTTAGGCAAATCTGTCAATAAATCATGATTTGCCAAGTGGGTCATTTTTACTGCCATTGCTACCGACTCACTGACATCATGAAAAACGATGATGCCACCAATAATGTTGTTTTCAATATCACGAATAGGAGCTGCAGAATCTTCAACGCGATGAACACGGCCATCAAAACCAACCAATTGGCTATTAAGGGCCATTGCAACAATACGATGCTCTTTTAAAGCAACTAAAATAGGATTCACTAAGCGTGTATTTGATGACGCATCAACCAGGTTCATAACTTCTTCAATATGCCTGCCTTTTGCGTCATCGGCATGCCATCCCGTCAAACGCTCTGCAATGGGGTTCATAAAGTTAATTATTGCGTTGTTGTCCGTGGCAATCACTGCATCACCAATCGAATTGAGCATAACTCGTAGACGTTCTGATTCATTCGATAGCTGTTTTTTTGTATTGGTAATAGAGGTGATGTCCGAAAGAGTAAGAATGACACCAGTAACCTCTTGCTCTATTACTTTTAAATTTATTTGCGCTCTAACATATTCAATCCTATTACGAGGACTGGGCAACTGTATATTTAAAACTTCTTGCTCTATGCCTTCAGTTATACAACGATGAAAAGCCTCATACAGCTTTTCAGGTAATACATCTTTAGCGAAACAACCAAGCATTTGCTCACTGCTTTTTGCAAACCAATGGGCGGTTTCATCATTACTAAATAAATTTTCTTCTGTTTTTGACCAGTAAGATATATAC
>NZ_LYPI01000039.1:0-2613 GCF_001938575.1 Pseudoalteromonas sp. PAB 2.2 | reverse complement strand
GTCTATAAGGAAACACGAGCTAGGCAACCTGATATTATGAAATTAGGTCGTTGGCTTAAACAGCAGTGTTATGAACTGGAATCAGCTTAGCTATTTAAATTAGAGTTGAAGGTGAATACTAGCTACTTAGAAGTAGCTGTCAGCGTCCGTTTAGTTTTGTTAGTTGCCAGTCAAAATGAGTTTGCCAGAGGCCTTTATTGGCTATTCACTGTCAGTTTTAATTCAACTCTATAAATCAAATCTGGCAGATCAAGTTAAGACTTATTCACATGATGATTGTTAACACCAAGCGATTTTGTCGTACTTTAATTACCACGCGATTCTGTCGTAATCGCTAATTACCAAGGGAAATTGACGGTTATCTTTAACCGTGTTCTTTAAATGTTTTGTTTAAGCATTTGAGGAGCGCTAAGGGTGATTGTTTTGAATTCCAAAGCTCAATTAACAGTTGATATCATTGCTAAAGTGGCAGAGCGTAAAGTTACGATAGCTAATGCCGCTAAGCTCCTCAATAAATCCAGGCGTACTATTGAACGTTATTTGCAGCGTTACCGAAGCCAAGGTCTACAATTCGTTGTTCACGGGAATACAGGCAGCGAGCCAATTAATAAAACTCCAGATAGGCTTAAGCAGCAAGTTCAGTCGCTGATCCGCGAGAAATACTATGATCTGAATCTATTGCACCTCGCCGAGATGCTTGAGGCTCACGAACACATTGTTGTTAAGCGCGAGACACTGCGTAAGTGGGCACATGATATCCATCATGTAAAACGAGCCAAGCGTAGGCGTAGCCGTGTCCATAAACGCAGAGAACGGATGGAAGCACCAGGGCTAATGCTGCAAATGGACGGCAGTACACATCGCTGGTTCGGTGATAAAAAGTCGTGCTTAATCGCTATGATTGATGATGCTAACAGCGATATCCATGCAGAGTTTTTTCCGTCAGAAACGACTGAAGGGTGTATGAAAGTTATGCGCTCAGTTGTTGAGAAATTCGGCGTGTTTAAAACTCTATATGTTGATAGAGCTGGCATCTTTGGTGGTCCTAAACGTTGCAATTTCTCTCAGATGCAACGGGCCTGTGAGGAGTTAGGAATTGAAATCATCTTTGCTAGTTCTCCTCAAGGAAAAGGTCGTATTGAACGTGCCTTCGATACTCTACAAGACAGGTTGATACCGGAGTTACGGCTCAACAATATTACTGACATGACGGGCGCTAATAGCTACCTCCAACACGTCTTCATCCCGCAGTTCTGGCGTAAAAACCTGATGGTAAAATCTAAAACATCAGACACCGAATATACGCCTGTATCACGCTACACCAATCTTGATGATATCTGCATCACCAAGGTCTACCGGAAGATCCGTAACGACCATACGTTTAGCTTCAGGGGAAAACTCTACTTCATCGACTCACCGCTTAAGCACTCAATCACAAACCAAAAAATCGAAATTCGTACGGGTAAAAATAAGCGGTTCGATGCGTACTTCGCCGGACGAAAACTACAGGTAACCGAAGTAACGGAGCCTGAAAAGCTATCCTCGGAAGACTATGAGCTCCAGAAGAAGCTTGATGTATTGGCTCTGGCTGAAAAGCTAGGAAATGTGGCAGAAGCTTCCCGCCTAAGTGGTGTCTCCCGCGATACTATTTACCGCCATCGTAAGCTGATAAAACAAGGTGGAATCGAATCGCTAAAACGTCAGGAAACGCCAAATCTTCACCACAAAAATCGTACAGACAGAGCCATTGAGGAAGTCGTCATCGAATTCTCACTAGCTAACCCACACATGGGACAATCCAAAGTGTCAAGGCTGCTCAAGTCTGAAAGAAACGTCGACATACATGCTAGCGGCGTTCGCAATATCTGGCTAAGGGAAAATATGAATACGACTGCGTTACGGTTAGCAAAACTTGCCGAAGCTCGGCAACATTGATAGTGTGATTACGTCAAAATCGCTTGGTACTTATACCGTCAGTATCCCTTGGTAATCACACTTATTCACATGATGATGTTCACATGATGATTCACATGATGATGTTATTCACATGATGATTGTTCAGCTTATAGCCGCATTTTAAAACATTGTGTTTGCTTTAAAATGCGTCCAAAAGGGCGCATTACTTGGTTAAGCAATTAATTTATTTTTAATTACTTGTTTTAGAATCGAGGGTAACTCTTCAACGGTTTGAATGTTGAGTAATTCCTGATTCTCAAAGCCATAAAGCATTCCTGTATTTATACCAATGCATACAATTTGAATACCTAGAAGTTCCGACATTTCAATCGACTTTTCTAAATACTTTAGATCGCTTGCTTGACCATCAGTAATGATAAAAACAACTTTCTTTTGCTCGACACGAAGTGACAGCCTACGAATTACAGAATAAAGACTTAACCCTGTATGTGTTCCGCCTCTACTACTGACTCTAAAGTTATCTTTAACGGCTTTAGTTGTTGATTTAAAACACTTTGCTTCATATAGGTAACCGGCACTGAAATATATGCATTCACTATTTACGCCTTTCAACTTATCTATTGCTAAGTTAATTGCAAGCGCAGAAGTATTAACACCATTCATATCATCAGCACTCATTGAACTAGACCTGTCTAC
>NZ_LYPI01000038.1:0-2688 GCF_001938575.1 Pseudoalteromonas sp. PAB 2.2 | reverse complement strand
GCATAAAAATTAGCTTTTGAGTCCCAACCAGCAGCCGATAGGCTGTCGAAAATGATTTGCTCTTGCCAGCTGCTAAATAAAGCTTTTGGTTGAAAAACATAATAAGTAAATAATTTAATAGCTATCCAATGTTTCTCATTTATGGTGAGTTGCTGTTTTTTGTGTTGTTCACTAGCCAGTAAATGTTGAGTCCAGACGTTGTCACCAATTAGCTGATTTAAATATTCAGTCAATGGGGCTTGATCTAGGTGATTAACACCAAATAGGCAGGCCAATGGTGGGCTAATAACATGCTCTTCGGCTTGTTCAAATATAGTTTTTCGAGACAGGCTCGTAGCTTGATATTCGCAAAGGTATAAAACGTAGGCATATAATGGCAAGCTCACGTGTTCAAATTGCACTGAGTCAGAGTGTTTAAACAATGCTTGAATAATCCGCACCATATTTTCAAGTCGTTTAGAAATATGCTGAAACAGTGGGTGAGTAGTTGTTGCTACTAAGCGTTGAAACAATACTTTCTGAATRATTGCCGGTGCATTGTCGTATCCAACCATCGATAAACAATGACGCAAGTCTTTGGCTCTTTGCTGCTCTTTATTATAGGGCTTAGCGGCAATTGTAAGTTGCGTAATTAATTCAGGGTAGGGACTTAACAGCTTATTTAAACCACGATAGCTGTATTCTTTTGATACTTTTAAGTCACTAATTAATGCTAAGTATTGCTGTCTGCGTTGCTGATTTATAGGTGGTGGTTCTGTAAAATTGATGTTCTCACTAAACCATACGGTGTAGAGCAAACGCGTGTCTTTACATGTTCTTTGTTTGTCTAAAATGCTCAAATTAGCTTTGATGCGATGCCAGCGTACTTTTTCTGGGCGGCTAGCATCGACTAAAATATGCCTACCTTGCTCATCGGTGGTTAAATAGATAAGAATGCGTTCAGCGTAATTTACTTCACTTGCTGGAATGTATGGGCCTATGTGCGCAATGAGCGCCTTTATTGCATTTTGAGCAAACTCATTAGGTGTACGAAGATAAATATCAGCCAATGCTTTATGTATACTAATATGCCCACCAGATTCACGATAAGTGGTATTCATGGCGATAATGTTAGCTAAAGCTACAAGTGTTGTTGCTCCGTCATAAATCATAATTTTTGGCGCACTTAAAAGTGCTTGTTTGTATTTATTTAACCGCGCTAACAAATGCTGAATAGATAATGTATGAGGACCTGAGCTTTGTAGTAATTTTGCAGCAAGCTGGTGACGATTCTGCCAAAGTTTTTTATCTTGTAATGTTAATTTTTCACAGGCAGCTAACTTATTGCTTTGAGTTTGTACGCACAGGTAATTAGCTAAACAGCAGCTAATAATTTGTTCACTAATTGCTTGGTTGTAATTTAGGCTACGACATAGAATGCAAGCAATAACGCATTGGTTAACAACTAAATTTGTTGTGTAGCCATGATTAGGAACATATATGCTAAGTTGCGCTTGCATACCTTTTGGGCAGGCTTGGTAGATTAAGTAATATCGCTCAGCAAGGTTGCTTAATAAAGGATAAATTTGCGACCATTTCTGCTTTTGATAATAAAGCTTGAGCAACTGGTGCGTACTATCAAATAAGCGTGCCAACTCACGAGGCGTCACGTTTTCCATCATAAGCGGTTAGGTTTCTTGTTGATAGCTTTCATAGGCACTTGGTCCCCACAATACTAATTGACCATTTTTAAACAGCAAGCCAGTGCACTCATCTATTGTTGTAATACCATCYGATTTTACGTGTTGCGTGCGGTAAAAAATGATTTGCCAAACATTGTCTTCGACTCGTTTAGCATAGGTTAGGTCTGGGCTGCCTAAGTAATCAAGTACGGCGTTTAAGTTTTCAGGCTTATCGATAGATAGTTTCGAGATGTAACGTTTATTAAAAGCTTCACGGTCTTGCCAGATCATGGCTTGTGGATCATCTTTATAAAAAGTGATCACAAGAGTGGCGATAAGTGCATAAACACCTAAACCCAGCACCAGATATTGGAAAACCTTTTTAAACATGTGTAACTCTTTAAAATTAACGCGAATTTGCAGTATACGCTGTGATATCCAAGTGCGCTACGAGATTGCGATTAATTGAGCCTTAACTGCTTTAAACTAAAGCCTAAGTGAATATCTGTGCGTAACATCACAAGATTTTTCGAAATAACAAACATATCCATCTCATCGTTCAATTTACGCTTTACTGAAGGGTTTAGTTCATCGTCGTTGATTGCGGCTGCAATTGACTCATACTCATTTACTAATTGCTGCGCAGTTTTGTTACCAATACCTTTCACGCCGGGTATGTCATTGGTTTTATCACCAGCTAAAGCCCAAAAATCAGCGAGTCGATGTTTTGGAACATTAAAGCGCTGTTTAATGTCGTCGGCTTCAAGATACTGTTTTTTGAAGTAATCATAAATAGCAATCTGCTCAGATAAAAATGGTAAAAACCCTTTATCTGTAGAAACGATAGTAGAAGGTACATCATTAGTCGCGGCTTTATGTGCCAGCGTGGCAATTATATCGTCAGCTTCATCATTGTTAGGTGAAAACACCACAATGCCTGTTTGTTCAATGGCTTGTTTAAAAAGCGATAAGTTTTGTTTTAGGGTATCTGGCATCGGTGAGCGAGTGCTTTTGTACGCCTCATAGT
>NZ_LYPI01000037.1:0-2717 GCF_001938575.1 Pseudoalteromonas sp. PAB 2.2 | reverse complement strand
CAGGTGTACCCTTCACAGATGCGTACTATGATGAGCGCCCTATTTCCTTTCAGACGGATATTTTTCCAAAAGGCAAAAAAGTACTGCTGTATGCGCCGACCTACCGGGACTTTGCAATGGACGGTCTTGTCTTACCTTTTTCTAAAGAACAATTGCAGAGTGAGCTGAATGGCGACTATATTCTGCTCGTCAAGCYTCATCCTGCGGTGAAACATTTAGCCAAAGCAGAAACAGATGGCGAGTGGATCTTTGATGTGTCCGATCAGCCGCTCTTTCCATTGCTCTCTGTATGCGATGTCCTGATTACAGATTATTCGTCCATTGTGTTTGAATATGCGCTGCTCCGAAAGCCTGTGTTGTTCTTCACTTACGATCTAGAGACTTATCGCACAAAACGCGGCTTAGTCGAACGTTATGAAGACATCATTCCAGGAAAGGCTTGCGTCACTCAAGATATGCTCTTAACGGAGCTTAAGCAGCTAAACGAATCAGCCAATCAAGACTTATTGAAAACCTTTGCTGAGGAATGGAACCAATATTCAAAAGGGAAATCAAGTCAGCAGCTTCTTTCCTTTATTGAACATCAGCTCTTACACAAAAAACGTCCGGCTTCTCATTAAGAAGCACGGACGTTTTTTTATTTGTTATACACGGGGATATCATAATACAGCGTATAGTTATCAAGTAAGTTATACAAACTATACATACGAGTGACCTGTTTAGAAGCCCAGCCAATATCTGTTGCATATTGGTGAGTGGCTGTCGCAGACCAGCGCATTTTGTAAATGGTATCTTGTTTGTATGTGGCATTATTGATGTAGCTGTTGCCAATGAATTTTGCCCCGCCAATAATGGCCGCCTCAGGTGTGAACCATTGCTGTTCATACGCATACTTTGCACCGAGGTAATTCGGGTTACTGTCATATGCACCAATGCCATACATGTTGTACACGATTTTATCATTAAACTTCGTACCGTTCGCTAAAATGGAACTGCCGTTTCCTGTTTCAAGCAATGCATGTGAAATGAGATAGATTTCGTTAATATGATACGTTTTTGCTGCTGTGATAAAGGCTTGTCCTTTTCCGGCAAGAATACCTTTCCCTGCTAAAATCTTCGTATTCACTTCAGTCGGATTGAGATTTGCAGCTTCAGAAAGTTTGAGAAATTGAAAATAAGATTGAGTGCCCTCCACGATATTCGCTGGGTCTACATATTTTAATACTTCTGCTGAACTCGCATTTCTCCAGCCGAGGCTGATCTTGATCCAGTTGCCTTCTTTTCCAAGCTGCTTCACTTTTGTCCCTTTGTTCAGCTGTGCGACGATGTTGCTAGCCGAACTTGAATCAGGTGTAGAACGTACATTTAGCCCGTCTGTATTCACTGTGGACGTCGCTGGGTCTACATATGTCGCATAGACGTAGGCTGCACCATCTGTCTGCGGCGACACCTTCATTTGTTTGTTTACCATCTCATTGACTGTGAGGTTATAATTCGTCTGCATCACCATTGGACCATTTTTGATTTTGGTCGCAGTGGCTGTCCAGCCGTATTGGCTTTTCACAAAAGCAATGGCCGCATTCGCATTTGGTAACCCTGTAAACTGCTGTGTGATGTTGATTTTATATGTCGGTTTTGTCGTTGTTGTATAAGCAGCTGGTTCATTTCGTTTTTTGAAGAATGTCATGCCTTGGTCTCTTAAGGCAGCAGTCGAAATAACCCCTGTTTTAATCTGATATTGACCATAATCAGTTGCTCCCGTTTTTTGAGCGGCTGCTTTCATTTTTTGTTTGGTTAAATAACTTAAGGCTTGATTCAGCTTTGTCTGATTCACAGTTGCCTCTGTCGTAATACGGTATTGCTTAACAGCTTCTGTTAATGTTTTTGTACTGCTAGCAACTCCATTTTTTTTCATGATCTCTTGTGCCTGCTTCACTTTGCTTTGATCATATACAGGAGCTGTCATTAGGCTGTATGCTTTACTGACGGCTTGTCCCTTGCCTGTTGTGATGCTGCTTGTCACCTTTTGTGCTTTTAAGTATGCAGCACCTTTATTTACTTTTGTCTGATCTGTTGCTTGATTCACAACAAGTCGATACGTGCTGTCAGATGCTTTGCCTGTTTTTTTCGTTGTGGCGGATACTTTTTTCTTTTGGAAAAATGCCGTTGCTTTTTTCGCTTGATCATCGCCCAAAAGATTCCCAGTCACTACTTGATATGGCTGTGTAGAGGAGATCTTTTTAGACGTATAGCGCCATTTCTTTTTCTTGAAAAAAGCAACTGTTTTTGCGTAAGTTGTGTCATTTAATTGATTGAGCTTTACGATATAATTTTTCGTTTTTCCTACTCGCTGCACAGTACCTGACACACCAGCTTGTTTTTTGATCTGAGCCGCCGCTGAGGCTGTTTGCTTACTGTCTTTGAAATAGCCTGATTCCATGCTATATACATTTTTAACAGCTCCAGCCTTCTGAATCTTTCCGCTGATTTTCGCTTCTTTTTGCAGCTGGGTCAGAAGGGTTTGCGCTTTAGACTGATTCGTTTGTGCAGCAGATGTGACGATGTAATACGGTTTGCCTGCTGCTACCGTTTGGAGTACTGCTTTTAAACCAGATTCCTTTTGAAAACCTTGCAGGATGGTATTTGCCTTACTCTGTCCGACAATATTGCCTGAGATCAGCTGATACACGGTGCCAGCTTTGTTTTCGGTTTGATAT